>JBAVJB010000137.1:0-9509 GCA_049687495.1 Salinimicrobium sp. | reverse complement strand
TATAACTCTTCCAAAGTTCCAGCCTTTGCCTGAGTTAGTTAACAATTCTTATACTTGTCATTCAATCCCACCCCGGCTTTTATCATAGGGCTGATCTTTTCCAGCCTACTTGTCTTTGTGGTTTCTCTCTTGGCTTCTGCAATATATTCACAGTACTCTCTTTGCTTACCAGGAGTAAGGTCTTCAAAAGCTTTTTTTAGAGCCCTGTCCTTTTGAAAAGCTGTTGCCAGCTCAAGGGGAATATCGATTTTTTTATCGGTCTCCGGCTTTAGTTCTTTTCCCTTTTTCTGATTCCAGATGGCTTCGGAAACATATTTTTTTAGTTCTTTTATCGGCAGGTTATCACCTTTTTCAAACCTTATCTGCCGCAATGCCTTTGTTTTTCCTTCCTGGGCATTGACAAGCAGATCTGTATTTTCTTCTAAAAGTGCTCCCTGGAAGAACCAGAGTGCGCAATGGTTTTTAAAGGCACCGATCCCGAGCACGTTCTTTCCGTCTATCATATAAACGGGGCCGCCCCATTTCACGGTCTCTTCAAGCTCGGTAGAAGTCATTAACTCCCGCAGCTGCTTGAGCTCTTCCTCCCAGTTTGGGTGGTTGATAATGTATTGGTCTACTGTTTTTGCTGCCATTTGTTTAGTTGATTAGTTATTGGGAAATGGTGAATAGGAAAATACATCGACCTGCAATTTTGAATCTTTAATTTTAAATCTTGAATCCTTTTTTCGCTGTCAATTCGGCGATTTTTACGATCACTTCTACTGCTTTTTGCATGCTTTCTACCGGCACATATTCATATTTTCCGTGGAAGTTATGGCCTCCGGCAAAGATATTAGGGCAGGGTAGTCCCATAAAGCTAAGCTGCGCGCCGTCTGTGCCTCCACGAATAGGCTTGATGATGGGTTTGACACCAACTTCTTCCATGGCTTTTTTGGCAGTCTCGACTATATGCTTCACCGGTTCTACTTTTTCACGCATGTTGAAGTACTGGTCCTTGATCTCGACATTTATACAATCGCGTTCATATTGTTGACAAAGGTCATCGGCCAGCTTGGTCATCACCTTTTTTCGTGCTTCAAAATGCTCTTTGTCATGATCGCGGATGATATAGGTAAGTTTTGTTTCCTCCACATCTCCTTTCATGCCGTTGAGGTGGAAAAAGCCTTCACGGCCCTCAGTATGTTCAGGGCTTTCCAGCCTTGGAAGCGAGTTGATAAAATCCTGTGCAATATACATGCTGTTGATCATTTTACCTTTAGCATAACCCGGGTGCACGCTTTTTCCTGTGACAGTAACTACTGCCCCTGCAGCGTTAAAATTCTCGAATTCCAGCTCGCCAACCTGGCTTCCGTCCATGGTGTAGGCCCATTCTGCACCGAATTTTTTTACGTCAAATTTGTGTGCCCCGCGGCCAATCTCCTCATCGGGAGTAAAACAAACGCGAATCTTTCCATGTTTGATCTCAGGATGCTCGAGCAAATATTTCATAGCTTCCATGATCTCGGTGATCCCGGCCTTATCGTCGGCACCTAAAAGGGTGGTTCCGTCGGTAGTGATAAGGGTTTGTCCCTTGTATTGTAAAAGGTCCTCGAAATAATCGGGAGAAAGAATGATGTTCTTTTCTTTGTTGAGCACAATGTCTTTTCCGTCGTAGTTTTCGTGGAGCTGAGGATTCACATTGGTTCCGCTAAAGTCGGGTGTCGTATCAAAGTGGGATACAAATCCAATTACCGGCACATCTGCATCAACATTTGAAGGTAAGGTTGCCATTACGTAAGCATTCTCATCAATGCTCACGTCCTGCATCCCCATTTGTTTGAGTTCTTCGGTTAGTTTGTTTGCCAGGTCCCACTGTTTTTCTGTGCTTGGGGTGGCTTCACTGGTTTCGTCACTTTGGGTATCGATCTTTACATAGCTGATAAATCTGTCTATGATCGCTTGTTTATTGGTCATTTTTGTAGAAGTTTTCTCAAAAGTAGCGAACAAAAAGCCAGCTTCAAAACCTTTTATATTTTAGGTCTGCTATTATTTTGCTTTATGTTAATTTTGTCGAAAACCGGTCATGTATCACAAAGTCGTTCGTCCCCTGCTTTTTAAGTTAGATCCCGAAAAAGTGCATCATCTTACTTTTTCTATGCTTCGGAAGCTTTTTAAACTGCCGGCCGTGCAGGGCGTCATCAGAAGAAAATTTGCGGTCGAAGATCCAAGACTGGAGCGGGAGGTGTTCGGGCTGAAGTTCAAGAATCCCGTAGGCCTGGCCGCCGGTTTTGACAAAGATGCAAAGCTTTATAAGGAGCTGTCGAGCTTTGGCTTTGGCTTTATTGAAATAGGAACCCTGACCCCAAAGCCGCAGCCGGGCAACGAGAAGAAGCGGCTGTTCAGGCTGAAGAAAGATAAAGCCATCATCAACAGGATGGGGTTTAATAACGGCGGAGTTGATGCTGCGGTAGAAAGGCTGAAGAAGAATAAGAACGTTCTTATCGGTGGGAATATTGGAAAGAACAAGATCACTCCTAACGAGAAGGCTGTTGATGACTACCTGATCTGTTTTAATGCCCTTTTTGACCATGTGGATTATTTCGTGGTTAACGTGAGCTCTCCCAACACACCTAACCTTCGGGAGCTGCAGGATAAAGAGCCATTGATGAATTTGCTGAACACACTTCAGAAAAAAAATGCTGGCAGACCAAAATCAAAACCCATTTTGCTGAAGATCGCACCGGATCTTACCGATGAGCAGCTGCTGGACATTATTGACATTGTAAAAGAAACCGGAATTGCCGGCGTGATCGCGACCAATACCACGATAGAAAGAAAAGGCCTGGTTTCCGAAGAAAAAGATGAAGTAGGCGGCCTTAGTGGTGCGCCTCTGCGCCAACGTGCTACCGAAGTGATCAGGTTTTTGACCACCAAAAGCAATAATGCTTTTCCCGTGATAGGCGTGGGAGGCATTATGACGCCCGAAGATGCGCTGGAGAAACTGGATGCAGGTGCCAGCCTTGTACAGCTGTACACCGGTTTCATCTATGAAGGCCCGGGACTGGTGAAAAAGATCAACAAAGCTATACTGGAAAGGGTATAATGTTAGAACAACTGCTACCTTTTTTGACAGCTTCTATCCTGCTTACTTTTGCACCGGGACCCGACATTATTTACGTGCTGGTGCAGGGGATGACCAACGGTAAAAAGCACGGGGTCGTCACCGCCCTGGGTCTTGTTTCCGGAATAATTATCCATACCAGCCTTGTTGCTTTCGGCATTTCGGTAATCATAAAACAGTCTGAAACCTTATTTCTGGTAATAAAACTTTTGGGAGCAGGTTACCTCTTTTATCTCGCAAGGCAGGTTTTTAAAAGTGATCCAAAAATTACATTTTCCACAGGTAATAGCCAACAAAAACAGGACTTCCTTTCCCTTTATAAAAGGGGATTTTTGATGAACGTTCTCAACCCGAAGGTGGCGATCTTTTTTCTCGCCTTTTTTCCCGGATTCCTGTGGGATCCTTCTGGCAACACGGTTTTGCAGTTCTACCTGCTGGGTTTTGTGTTTATGTTGCAGGCTTTTTTGATCTTTTCAATGGTGTCTATTTTGGCAGGTAAGATCTCCAAATACCTGCAATCGCATCCGCACTCGGGAGTCATCTTCAAATGGGTGCAGGTGCTGGCTTTCCTTGGGATTGGGATCTTTATTTTGATGTAACCTCCGTAACCCCGGCAGGAGTTTTGAACCCTGCGAGAGTTATTTGAATAAAAAAGAATGACCAAAGTACGAGCGCGATTAATCGCGCTCCCGGCAAATTTAATACCCTTCAAAAATGCCATTTTTGAGAGGTCTTCATTCCCCACTTTTTGCATACTTCCTTTTTTTACTTCTAACTTCGTATTTCTAATGTCGTACTTCAAACTTCTTACTTCCAACTTCGCACTTCTTTCTTATATTTGAGCCTATGGCGCAAATCAAGATTATTGAATGTCCCCGGGACGCGATGCAGGGGATCAAAGAATTCATTCCTACAGAAAAAAAAGTACAATACATTCAGTCTTTGTTGCGCTGCGGCTTTGACACCATTGACTTCGGAAGTTTTGTTTCTCCAAAGGCCATCCCTCAAATGGCCGATACAGCCGAAGTCCTCTCCAAGCTTGACTTATCCAGGACCAAAAGCAAATTGCTGGCCATTGTCGCCAATACCCGTGGCGCCCGGGATGCTTCTCAACATCCTGAAATAGACTATTTGGGATATCCCTTCTCAATTTCCGAGAACTTCCAGATGCGAAACACCCACAAGACCATTGCAGAATCGGTGCAGACGCTGCAGGAGATCCTTGACATTGCCAATGCCAGCGGGAAAGAGGTAGTCGCTTACCTTTCCATGGGCTTTGGGAATCCTTATGGAGATCCGTGGGATGTGGAAATAGTAGGGGAGTGGACCGAGAAGCTTTCGGGGATGGGGGTAAAGATCCTTTCACTTTCAGATACTATTGGCAGTTCCACGCCCGAGGTCATAGAATACCTTTTTTCGAACCTTATTCCGAAGTATCAAAAAATAGAATTTGGCGCGCATCTGCATACCACGCCTTCCAGTTGGTTCGAGAAAGTAGATGCTGCCTATCGTTCAGGCTGTACCCGGTTTGACGGCGCGATCCAGGGCTTTGGCGGCTGTCCAATGGCCAAGGATGAACTTACCGGCAATATGCCTACCGAAAAGCTGCTTTCGTACTTCACTTCCCGTAAAGCAGAGACCGATGTCAAGATGATGAGCTTTGAAGCCTCTCATAACGAGGCGACTAAGGTTTTCACCGCTTACCATTAGCAAACACAATGGTTTTCACTGTTTCCATTTAAAAATATTATTTAAAATTGGTCTAAATAAACTTTGCTTGAAAAGATCACAAAACTATATTTGCGCTCTATTTTTAACAAGTCTAAATAAACACCAATGAAAAAATTATTACTTTCAGTCTTTCTTGGAGCAACTTCAGTCTTATCCTTTGCTCAAACTGAAAAAGATTCTATCACTTTTGATCCGCAGCAACAGCAAAACTCTGCGCAGCGCATTCTTTCTGCTAACAACGGAAATGCCGTAACTGTGGGTGCCTATGGAGAAATAGTCTATAACCAGCCGGAGGATGCCAATGGCGAGCTGGATGTTCACCGCCTGGTGATGTTGCTGGGTTACCAGTTCAACGACAAGGTGCAGTTCTTTTCTGAAATTGAATTTGAACACGTAAAAGAAGTATACGTTGAGCAGGCATTTGTGAACTACAATGTGGCGCGTAACGTTAATCTTCGTGCCGGTCTTATGCTGGTGCCAATGGGGATCATCAACGAATACCACGAGCCAACAACTTTTAATGGTGTGAATCGTCCAGCTATGGACCACGAAATCGTTCCTGCAACCTGGAGAGAGATCGGGGTGGGGGTTACCGGTCGCGTGAACAGCGCCAACCTGACTTACCAGGCCTACCTTTTCAATGGCTTCAAATCTACTACCGATGACGGTAAGGGACTGCTTGGAGGCAGCAGCGGGCTAAGAGGAGGCCGTCAAAAAGGTGCTGAGTCTACCATCAACACGCCTAATCTTTCTGCCAAGATCGAGTACTACGGTATTCTTGGTTTGAGAATGGGGCTTTCAGGATATTTTGGAAGAACGCAGGCACCTGATGAGGTTAAAGATCTTCCCGGAGCAGATGTTGGCCTTTCTATGGTAGGTCTTGACGCACGTTACCGCTACAAGCGTTTTTCTGCAAGAGGACAGTATATTTACGCTTCTTTGACCGATACTGAAGCGTATAATGAGCTTACCGGAAGAGATCTTGGAAGTGCCCTTTCAGGATGGTATGCAGAGGCTGCATACAACTTGCTACCTGCTGTAAAAGAGCAGAAATTGTTTGCTTTTGCTCGTTACGAAGATTATGACACACATGCAGAAACTGCAGGTAATCTTGCTCAAAATCCTGCCTATGATAGAAATGACGTCACTCTTGGTTTGAGCTACCACGTAGCGCCGGGTGTTGTTTTCAAAGGAGATTACCAGATCAAGGACAACGCAGCAGCTGGGTCAAACGCAATGGATCAATTCAACCTTGGAGTTGGAGTTTGGTTCTAATAAAACAAAATAACTATTGTCAGGAGTCGGAAAAAGCTTTCCGGCTTTTGGCTTTTTTAGCTCTTAATTAAAAAGTATTTTACGGCATGTTTCAGAAATTCCTTATTACAGTTTTAATAGTGCTTCCCCTAAGCTTTCTTGTGAAAGATCCTCAGCTGGGGAAAAGAGTAGACCGTGAAATTAAGGATGAGTTCCAGGTTTCCACCTTTGAACATGAGGGCGTATTGATCCCTGCTGCTGTGAGGAAAGAGCTGCCGGCAAAGGTCACAGAAGACAATTTCTTCAGGCTCAAAAATGGCAAAAATCTAATTGGTTTTGCTTACCTGGATAAAGCTCCCAGCAAGACTGCCAAATTTGATTACATGGTCATTTTTGATAAGGATCTTGCCATTGCGCGCACCAAAGTACTGGTTTATCGCGAGGAATATGGAGGAGAGATTGGGAGTAAACGCTGGTTGCGTCAATTCGACGGAAAAACTAAAGCTTCTGAAGTGCGAAATATCGCAGCTATCTCAGGAGCGACCATTTCTGTGAGGTCGATGAAAATGGCGGTAAAAGATCTTTTGTCAAGTATTGAGATCCTTCAGCAGAAAAATATTCTATAATGCATTATAACGGACTTCTTCTAAAACTTCCGAAGGAGATAAAAACCTTCCTGGCCGTCTTTGTGCTGGTGCTTTCTGCAGGCTATTTCACAGGATTGCTCTTTGTAGGACAAACCGAAACCACCAATCCCAACGGTATTGAAGAAAACTACCTTGGCAACGAGGATGATCCCGACGCTGAGGTGATGAAGTTTGAAAAAGGTGAGCGGGAAATGCTCACCATTATTCATACGCACGTGCTGTCCATGTCTTTTATCTTTTTTCTTTTAGGAGGTATAATGCTCTTCACACAACTACCTCAAAAGATCAAGTTTTTCCTCATTTTGGAACCATTCTTTTCGATTCTTTTCACCTTTGGAGGGATCTATCTAATATGGAAAGGCGTGGAATGGATGAAGTATATCGTCTTTCTATCGGGTATTCTTATGAGCTTTTGCTTTGTTACTTCCGCAGTAATAGTGCTTTACCAGCTGCTCTTCAAAAAGCCCGCTTAGGTTTTTTTTTCGGAAATTTATTAGCTAGTGTCAAGTAAGACAAATAATTAGTGCAAGATATTGCTATCTTGTGATTTAAAGCGCGTATATTTGCACGCAATTAAATCTTAATTGCCATGATTGCACACAACTCCAGGATTCTTGGTGAAGGGCTTACTTACGACGACGTACTTTTAGTCCCCGCTTTTTCAGAGATCCTTCCCCGCGAAGTCAGTATCCAGTCTAAATTCACCCGCAACATCACGCTTAATGTGCCCATTGTTTCCGCAGCTATGGATACCGTTACCGAGTCGCGTATGGCCATTGCCATCGCCCGGGAAGGCGGGATTGGAGTCTTGCACAAGAACATGACGATCGAAGAGCAGGCGCTTAAGGTGCGCAAAGTGAAACGTGCCGAAAGCGGCATGATCATCGATCCCGTGACTTTGCCTATTACGGCTAAAGTTAGGGACGCTAAAGAAAATATGCGTGAGCATTCCATCGGCGGAATTCCTATCGTTGATGAAGACGGAAAACTCCTTGGAATTGTGACCAACCGTGATCTAAGGTTCGAAAAGAACAATGACAGGCCAATTTCTGAAGTGATGACCTCAGAAAACCTTGTTACTGTTGCTGAAGGTACCTCCCTTGAAGATGCTGAAGGTATCCTGCAGGAAAACAAGATCGAGAAGTTGCCGGTGGTAAATTCCGAAGATAAGCTGGTTGGCTTGATCACTTTCAGGGACATCACCAAACTCACTCAAAAACCTATTGCCAATAAAGATAGCTTCGGAAGGCTTCGCGTAGCCGCGGCTGTTGGAGTTACTGGAGATGCGGTAGATCGCGCTGAGGCTTTGGTGAAAGCAGGAGTGGATGCGATAGTGATTGACACAGCTCATGGACATACTAAAGGTGTGGTCACTGTGCTGAAAAGTATAAAAAATAAGTTTCCCGATCTTGAGATCGTAGTGGGAAATATTGCCACGGCCGAAGCTGCAAAATATCTTGTTGAGGCAGGAGCCGATGCTGTAAAAGTAGGAATTGGCCCCGGATCCATCTGTACCACCCGTGTCGTGGCAGGAGTGGGTTTCCCGCAGTTCTCTGCAGTCTTAGAGGTAGCCGCAGCAATTAAAGGAAGCGGGGTGCCTGTGATCGCAGATGGAGGAATTCGTTACACCGGTGATATTCCCAAAGCCATTGCAGCCGGCGCCGACTGTGTGATGCTGGGATCACTTTTGGCAGGAACAAAAGAATCTCCGGGAGAAACCATTATCTACGAAGGAAGAAAATTCAAGTCTTACCGCGGAATGGGTTCTGTAGAAGCTATGAAGCAAGGCTCAAAAGACAGGTATTTCCAGGATGTTGAAGACGATATTAAGAAGCTGGTGCCCGAAGGGATCGTGGGAAGGGTGCCTTACAAAGGAGAACTTTATGAAAGTATTCACCAGTTCGTGGGCGGCCTTAGGGCAGGAATGGGCTATTGCGGTGCGAAAGATGTAGCTACTTTAAAAGAGACCGCTAAGTTCATAAAGATCACTTCTTCGGGAATTCACGAGAGTCACCCGCACAATGTGACGATTACCAAGGAATCACCAAACTACAGCAGGTAGAACTAAAATAATTTCATTAAAAAAGGCTTTATCGCGAGATAAAGCCTTTTGTTTTTCGCCCTTTTTGAGAACCTATTTTTTAGGAGTAATGCCCAGCTCTGTGAGTACTTTCTCAGTAATGTCATACTTCTCCTCGGCAAAGGCGAGGCTGTTTCCGCCGGCGTGAAGAACATGCGTATAGCCGTCTCTCTCGATCACCTTCAGCATGGCCGCGTTGATCTTCTCAAAAAGCGGCTTTGTAAGCTCATTCCTCCTCATTTGGATCATCAAAGGTAGCTTTTGATTAAATCCTTTAAGACCGCTTTCCAGAGTGATGATCTCTTCTTCTTTCTGCTTTTTCTCGGTTTCTGAATACTCGCTTTGTTTTTCCTGGTAATCTTTCACCAGGTTCTGATATTTGGTGACCGTGCTGTCAAAGTCTTTCCTCATCTCCTGTCCATAGGCTTTAAGCTCTTCGTTGACCTGCGTCATTTCGGGAAGTTGAGCAAGAATATAATCGGCGTCAATGGTTCCAACTTTGGTCTGGGCGTTCATTGAAAAGCTAAAAAGCGCAAGACCAAGTACAATTAAGATTTTTTTCATGAAAAATGTATTAGTTTTTCACAAATATAGCAGAGCAAGTGGATTTAGGCTGCCGCAGCCGGTCAAAAATTCAATTTTTCTCCTCGTAAACCTGTCCGCGGTGCGGTTTTAGGGCCTGTCTTACCTTTTGCAG
>JBAVJB010000136.1:0-41399 GCA_049687495.1 Salinimicrobium sp. | reverse complement strand
GGTCACACCAGATCCAGCTCAACTACTTTGAAGGCTATGGGCCATTTCAATATAGAGAAACCCGTGCAGTAGAACTTGAAGCAGATTTCATGTCCGGCTACTATATGACCCACAAAAGAGGTGCGACCTACAACTGGAAAAGAGTGGAGCAATTTTTCCACCTGTTCTATCAGGCCGGCGATTGTGCTTTTGAAGATCCGCTTCATCACGGGACCCCGCAGGAAAGAATAGCTGCAACAAGAGCAGGATATGAGTTGGCAGCATCTGCTCAAAAAAAGGGAAAGATCCTTTCTATCGAGGAGATGCACGATTATTTTGATACGGTAGTACTTTCTGGCCTCTAAAGGATCTCTATACTGCCTTTACCTTCCCTGATCACCTCAGGCTCGGCTGTAGTGAGGTCAATTACCGTTGAAGGAATATTGTCACCATAACCTCCATCGATCACAAAGTCTACGATATGATCCCATTTCTCAAGAATAAGTTCAGGGTCTGTGGTGTACTCGATCACCTCATCATCATCACGAATAGAGGTAGACACAATAGGATTTCCTAAACCGGAAACTAAAGCTCGGCATATATTATTATCAGGCACCCTGATCCCCACCGTTTTCTTCTTTTTGAAAACACTTGGCAGGTTGTTATTCCCGGGGAGCACGAAAGTATATGGCCCCGGCAAACAGCGTTTCAGGATCTTGAAGGTTTGGGTATCTATTTGTTTTACGTAATCTGAAAGGTTGCTGAGATCTTCACAGATAAAGGAGAAATTGGCCTTTTCCAGCCTCACTCCTCTTACCTGGGCGATCTTCTCAAGAGCCGATGTGTTGGTAATATCACAACCCAGCCCGTAGACGGTATCTGTGGGATAAATGATCAAAGCCCCGTCTCGTAAAGCTTCAACTATTCTCTTGATCTGTTTTGGATTGGGGTTCTCTTCGTAAATCCTGATGAGTTCTGCCATATCTAATTTTTATTGGAATTGACCCAAAAATTACAAATTTTCAGACGCTTATTAGTAGTGTTTCAAGGAAATTAATCAACTCTTTCTACCTCGCTCTCAAGTTTGAGCACTTCATTCCCGTTCTCCTGTTTAATATACAGCGCTTTGTTACCGGGCTCGCCTTTTCTCGTGACCTTGGTGCCTTTAATGGTGTGGGTAACTTCGTGGTCAAAGGTGTTCTGGACCTTACCCGTTCCAGTACCTTTTCCCCAGTTCCATTTTACCTTAGTTCCTTCTCTAATCATTGTTTTTCTTTTAAAAATAAACAAATTAAGAAGAGCCAACTAAATGAATAACAGAAACTTAACTGTTTATTATCAGGAAAGCACTTTCAGCTTGGCAAACTTAAGAAGCAGTTTTTTGATCCCGCCGTTTTCAAATTCGATCTCCGCTTTTTTGTCCTGCCCAATTCCGTCGAGGCCAAGTACCTTTCCTTTTCCAAAGCGCATGTGCTCCACCAGGTCACCGGCTTCAAGTTTCACTCCTGGACCGGGATCCGGAGCAGAGGCCGGAGAACCTGCAGGCCTCAATTTCCGCAGTTTCTTGAGCTGATCGTCCGTTGGTTTATGTGAAGGCGGCGGAGTGCCGTTGACCGGTTTGGTCTGGCGGAACTTACTTTTATCTACCTCCCCAAAAATGTCATTATCGATCAATGGTTTATACTTATAATCATCCTGCGGAATCATATAATCGAGGAACTTATCGTCAATTTCCTCGATGAACCGGCTAGGTTCGGCATCTACTAGCTTACCCCAGCGGTAACGGGATTGGGTATAGGTTAGATAAGCCTGTTTCTCGGCTCTGGTCAGGGCAACATAGAACAATCGGCGTTCCTCCTCCAGTTCACTCCTGGTGTTCATGCTCATTGCCGAAGGAAAAAGATCTTCCTCCATTCCTACAATGTACACGTAAGGGAATTCAAGGCCTTTCGCAAGATGAATGGTCATTAAAGCCACGCGATCCTCATCACCCGTGTCTTTATCCATATCTGTAGCCAGGGCAACATCTTCAAGAAATTCCGTGAGCGAACCTGTAGCATCGGCCAGTTCTTTTTGTCCTTCCACAAAATCCCTGATCCCGTTAAGCAATTCCTCAACGTTCTCGATACGGGCGATACCATCCGGTGTGGCATCTTTTTTCAACTCCTGGAGCAGACCGGTCTTTTTTGCAACGGTTTCGGCAACTACAAAAGCATCTGCATTCTGGTTGAGCACCTGGAAACTTTTGATCATATTGACAAAATTCTCCAGCTTGTTCTGTGTTCCACGATTGATTTTGAGGTTAATACGGTCCAAATTTTCAATGACCTCAAAAATTGACCTTTTATAATGGTTAGCAGCAATGGTCAGTTTATCCACTGTGGTTTGGCCTATTCCGCGGGCAGGATAATTGATCACGCGTTTTAGCGCCTCCTCATCCTTCGGATTGATCAACAAACGCAAATAAGATAGTACGTCTTTGATCTCCTTGCGCTGGTAAAATGAAAGTCCGCCATAGATACGGTAAGGGATATCCTTCTTCCGCAGCGCGTCTTCCATTGCCCTGGATTGAGCGTTAGTTCTATAAAGGATCGCAAAATCGCCATTTTTGAGCTGCTGCTGCATTTTGTTCTCAAAGATAGAACCAGCAACAAATCTTCCTTCTTCCCCATCGGTAAGCAAACGGTTTACCACGATCTTGGGCCCTTCATCATTGGCCGTCCAAACCACCTTTTCCAGCTTAGTCTTGTTCTTGTCTATAATAGAGTTGGCAGCCTCAACAATATTTCTGGTAGAGCGGTAATTTTGCTCCAGCCTGTACATTTGAACACCTTCATAATCTTTCTGAAAGTTCAGAATGTTGTTAATGTTTGCTCCACGGAAAGCATAAATACTCTGCGCATCATCGCCCACCACGCAAATATTCTGAAATTTATCTGAAAGCGCTTTTACGATAAGATATTGGGAGTGATTGGTATCCTGATACTCATCAACCAGGATATACCTGAAACGATTCTGGTACTTCTGAAGCACATCGGGAAAACGGTTGAGCAGCTCATTAGTCTTCAGCAACAGGTCATCAAAATCCATGGCTCCGGCCTTGAAACAACGCTCCACATATTGATTATAGATCTCCCCCATTCTTGGCTTTTTGGACATCGCATCTGCCTCCTGCAGCTCAGGGTTTTGAAAATACGCTTTAACAGTGATCAAGCTGTTCTTATAGGAAGAGATCCGGGAGTAAACCTGCTTGTATTTATAAACATCCTTATCCAGCCCCATTTCCTTAATAATAGCCGAAATAAGCCTTTGCGAATCCTGGGTGTCATAAATGGTGAAATTGGAAGGATATCCCAATTTATCGGCTTCAAATCTTAACATTTTGGCAAAAATGGAGTGGAAGGTTCCCATCCAGAGATTTTTGGCCTCGCTATTTCCCACGATCTGCGCGATACGTGATTTCATTTCCCGCGCCGCCTTGTTAGTAAAGGTAAGCGCCAGGATGTTAAAAGGGTCAACTCCCTTGTGCATGAGGTAAGCGATCCTGTAGGTGAGCACCCGGGTCTTCCCAGATCCTGCACCTGCAATTACGATCATTGGCCCGTCCTTTTGCAGTACGGGCGCTCTTTGCGCGTCATTTAATTCGGCTATATAAGATTCCAAATTGTTCTTCTTTTAAGCCGTGAAATTAACCCAAAAACAAGTTAAAACAAAACCGCAGAATTGCTTCTTTTAAACAAATTCCGTAGCTTTTACAGCAAAGCTGCTGATGTCAAACGATTTTAGAATCAATAGCTCATAAACTACTCAAATATTAACCTGAAGTTTTAAAAATGAAAAAAGCCCCCTCTTTCTTTCTCTTATTGTTCGTCTTTGCTGCTCATGCACAACAAGCCGATCCAGATATAGATTCGGCTGCCGAGCAGGTTGAGCAACAGGTAATAGAATGGCGCAGGTATTTTCATGAACATCCAGAACTCTCAAACCGCGAATTCAATACGGCTAAAAAGATCGCCGAACATCTAAAAAGCCTCGGAATGGAGGTGGAAACAGAAGTGGCTAAAACGGGGGTTGTTGGTATTCTAAAGGGAGACCAACCGGGAAAAGTTGTCGCCTTGAGAGCTGATATTGATGCACTTCCAGTCACCGAGCGAAATGATCTGCCCTTTAAGTCTGAAGTGACTACGGAATTTCTTGGCTCCAAAACCGGGGTGATGCATGCCTGCGGACATGACACGCATACCGCGATCTTAATGGGCGTGGCCGAAGTGCTTTCCAAAAATAAAGACAAGATCAACGGAACTGTAAAATTCATATTTCAACCCGCCGAAGAAGGCGCGCCTCCAGGAGAAGAAGGTGGTGCAGCCTTGATGGTGAAAGAAGGTGTCTTAAAAAATCCTGATGTAGATGCCATTTTTGGGCTGCATATCAACTCGGCTACACCTGTGGGCACCATCAAATACAAGCCTGAAGGCACCATGGCTGCCGTTGAACGTTTCGTGATCAAGGTGCAGGGAAAAGGTACGCATGGTTCGGCCCCGTGGAGCGGAACCGATCCTATTCTTATTTCAGCAAAGATCATAGATGGGCTTCAAACCATCATAAGCCGGGAAGCCAAGCTTGTGGATGCGGCAGCGGTGATCACAGTGGGTAAAATAACCAGCGGGGTTCGCTTCAACATTATTCCTGAAACTGCCGAAATGATCGGGACAGTAAGAACCCTGGATCCCGAAATGAAAGAGCTCATCCTGCGCAGAATGCGGGAAATGGTACCCGCCATTGCAGAAGCTTACGGCGGTACAGCAACTATCGAGATACAAAACAATACCGCGATCACCTACAATGATCCCTCCCTCACCCGGGAAATGTTGCCTACACTACAGCGGGTTGCAGGAGAAGAAAATGTGAACCTGATGAAGGCCACCACAGGAGGCGAAGATTTTTCCTTTTTTCAGGAGGAAGTACCGGGCTTCTATTTCTTTCTTGGAGGAAAACCTTTGGATTCGGCTCAACCGGCACCTCATCATACTCCCGAATTCTACATCGATGAAAGCGGATTATTGCTGGGAGTCAAAACAATGTCACAATTAGCAATAGATTACCTAAACCAGTAAAAAGAACGAAAAATGGAATGGATATTTGAAATTTCCTGGTGGATATGGATCCTAATTGCCCTGGTCCTACTCGCCCTGTATGATATATTTTTTAACCGCACTCACACCCTACTACACAACTTTCCGGTTGTGGGAAGGGTGAGGTACCTGCTTGAGCGGGTGGGCCCCGGGCTGCGCCAATACATTGTTGCCAATAACCGCGAGGAGCTTCCTTTTAACCGGCGGGAGCGCGGTTGGGTCTTTGCATCTGCCAAAAATGTCAATAATTATGAAGGTTTTGGAACAGATCAGAACATTTATGAAGAGAACTATATCTTCATCAATAATGCGGTGATTCCCTTTAAGGTTCCCGAAAGACACCACAACATTGAAGACCCTTATTTTGTTGCTTCAGCAAAGGTCATGGGAGAATACAACAAGAGGCGCAGGCCTTATAGACCTGCATCAGTAATTAATGTTTCTGCGATGAGTTTTGGGTCGTTATCGGCAAGGGCGATAGAATCCCTGAACCGCGGCTGTAAAAAAGCTTATGCTTACCACAACACCGGCGAGGGAGGCCTTTCTCCTTATCACAAGATGGGAGCCGATGTGGTTTTCCAGATCGGGACCGGCTATTTTGGCGTAAGAAATCCAGACGGTACCTTTTCTATGGAAAAATTGGTGGAAATGGTGGAGGAGAATCCGCAGGTAAGGGCACTGGAGATAAAGCTTTCACAGGGTGCAAAACCCGGTAAAGGCGGGGTGCTTCCTGCTTCAAAGATCACCCGGGAAATTTCTGAGATACGCCACGTGCCAATGGGGCAGGATGTGCTTTCCCCGCCCAACCACAGCGCTTTTGGCAACATGCATGAAATGGTAGATTTCATTGAAGACCTGGCAGAACAAACAGGGCTTCCCGTGGGCGTGAAAGCAGCCATTGGAAAACTTGACGAATGGAAAGAGCTGGCGCAGATCATGCTGGATCGTGACTGTGGGCCCGACTTTATCACCATTGATGGTGGTGAAGGAGGTACAGGTGCCGCTCCCCCAAGTTTTGCAGATCATGTCGCAGTCCCTTTCATCTATGGGTTTACAGATGTTTACAAGATCTTCCTGGAAGCCGATCTTACCAACAGGATCACCTTTGTGGCTTCAGGAAAACTAGGCTTCCCCGCCAAGGCAGCTATGGCATTTGCTATGGGTGCAGACGTGATCAACGTTGCCCGAGAAGCCATGTTCAGCGTAGGATGTATACAGGCCCAGTCCTGCCACACCAATAGGTGCCCTACCGGTGTGGCCACACAAAATCGCTGGTTGCAGGCAGGAATTGATGTGAAAGACAAGGCAGAAAGGGTGAACTATTATTTCAACAATTTTAGAAAAGAATTGCTGGAGATGACACATGCCTCAGGTTACGAACATCCCTGCCAGTTCAACATGGAAGATGTAGAGATCAACCTTGGCGACCGCTTTATCGCAAAATCTTTAGCCAAAACTTTTCACTATCAGAAAACAAAAGTTCCGTTTGATTCTGTTGAAACTTTAGTAGGATGTCCTAACTTAGGCGGCTCCTATAGAAAAGGAATAGAAACCGATGTTAAAGAGGTGGAAACAGAAGATACTTCTGTCTCCGATCAATAATTTAAACCATGACAGAAGAAAGTATTTTACAGTTGCTGCTATACCTTTTGCCGGCTGTAGTTGTAGGCATCATTGCTTTTTACTTTTTTAACCTTCACACCCAGAACGAAGAAAAACGGCGCAAGTACCTGTTGCATCGTGAAAACCAGAAGCACGCGCTTCCCCTGCGCCTGCAAGCCTATGAACGTATGGCTTTGTTCCTGGAACGCATAGCCCCTGGTAATTTACTCGTGCGGGTAAAACCTATTTCTGAAAAAAAAGATTCCTACGCCAATCTGCTCGTCAAGACCATTGAACAGGAATTTGAGCACAACCTGGCACAACAGATCTACGTGAGCGAAGAATGCTGGAACGTGGTAAAAGCTTCAAAAAATGCGACTATCACCCGCATCAGGAAAACTGCCGGAAATGAAGAAATAAACAATGCCTCAGAATTGAGACAGCACATTCTTAACTCGATGCTGGAACAAGCGCCGCCAAGTGAGACCGGGCTTTCTTACATCAAAAAAGAGGTGACCAATTTGTGGTAATTAATTACTGATCTTTTCCTGCTGCAGGCCAAGCTCCTTTTCTACAAGTAGCTTTTCTTCGGAAGTTAAATCACCTGTTTCAAGCAAATTATGCAGCAGGCTTTTGGCAAATTCCCTAAAACGGTAATTATGATGCTGCCTTGCCTGCAAAAGGTTTCCTAACACCTCATCATCTATTGCGTTAAGCTGAAAAAGCATCTGGAAAGCATTCTGCCGCACCTGGAAACGCTCATTTTCTGAAGTAAAAGACTTCAGTTCCTTCAAAAACTCCCTTTTTTGAATAGGGTTTACTTCGGGAGTAGCAATATTCAGCGCCAGCCAAAGAGTGCGAATGTTCTTGTCCAGAAAGCCTTCAGAATTTGCCATTTTTGAGAGGTAACGCTCCCGGTCTTTCGGATAATTGCTCCACAAGTGGTACAGGGCAGCTTCTCGGGTTACGTAAGAATCATCGTTCAGCAAAGATTCGTATGACGGCTTCAGCTCCTTCGGAATATTCTCTAAGGAAACCGCAATAGCCTGTCTTACATAAAGATTATTGGTCGCAAAGGCCTTTTTATAGAGGTCCAAAGCTTCTGAAGGTTCCTCTAAAGCCAGCTGGTGCACCACCTCCTGCCCCACATAATCGTTTACCGGAAATTTTAAGGCCTTTTCCAGCAATTCCCTTTTGTTCTCCAACGGAAGCTGTTTCAAAGCCGCCACTTCAAGATAATTTCTGATAAATTCTGACTTTTTTAATGACTCAAGTGCTTCGGTGCCCTGGAAAGCGGTTTGCCTCAGCCAGTTAGTCACATAATCTGTTAGATCCATTCCTGAAGCTTTCTCCACTTCCGAAATAAAATCTTCCGTAGTCACACTTCCATAGGCATTTTTCTCAAGGTAATTCTTCACCGCCAGGTCAAAGGCAGGTTTTCCCACAAGTTCCTTTAGAATATGCAGCGCCCAGGCACCTTTTTGGTAGTAAGTCAAAGAACCGGCGCCTTTGCTCATGACGGCTTCTCCCCTGCCCGAGTCGCTCACCTCCTTAAGCTGCTCTGCCGACTGGAAAAGCTTCCAGTAAAAATAATCCTCCCCAAAAATGTCTTTTTCGGCAAGTAATGCGTAATAGGTCGCAAAGCCCTCCTGAAGCCAGTGATGCTGGCCAGAAATGGCAGTCACATCATCGCCAAACCACTGGTGGGCCAGCTCGTGGGCATTGACACTCACATAATTCCTGTCATTAAAACCTGTGGAATCGACCATAAGAATATCAGAAAATATGGTCATGCCCGTATTTTCCATTCCCGAATAAAGGAAATCCCTTACAGGAACCTGCTTGTAGTTTTGCCATGGAAAATCAACCCCAATCTCGTGTTCCAGAAAGTCCATGAGGCGGGTGCTGTACCTGTAGGTTGGTTCCAACCTGTCGTCAAGCTCTGGATGATAATAAAAGCTCATTGGTACTCCGCTTTTCGAGATTGAATCTTTTTTACTGAAGTTGCCAGCCGCCATTCCCAGAAGATAGCTGCTCATAGGTTGCTTCATATCGTATTCCCAGCGTACCACAGAATCATTGATCTTTTTGACATTTTTGAGGCTTCCGTTAGCGGCAACCTCTTTCCCGGCTGGATAGTCTATACTTAAATCAAATTCCACTTTTTCTGAAGTATCATCAAAGCTTGGCAGCCAATGCGAGGTATACTTTCCCTGTCCCTGAGTCCAGACCTGGCTTTTTTCGCCATTTTTTCCGTAGTCAATAAAGTACATGGCCTGTTCGGGATGAGCAGTATAGTGTATTAAAAGCTGGTTATTGCTGGATTTTTGAAAGCTTCCCGTCAGAAAAAGATATCGCCCATCATTATAAAAGTCAACAGGTTGACCATTCAGCAACACCTTCTGAAAATCCATTTTTCGGGCATCCAGTTTAATGGAATCTGTTGCTTGTAAAACATCAAAATTATAAAGCAGCTCTCCCGTCACCTTTTTTTCAGCAGGTGCCGGTTTGATAAGTGCTTTCAAATGTGTAAAGTCTACTGAAGGAGCTTCCTGCGCGAAAGCTTCAGAAAAAAACAGGAAAAAAAAGAAAAAAATGAGCTGCCGCTTCATGAAAAAAGGATCTTTGGAAATATAAAGGTAGGAAAAACCCTCCTTACAGGTTTTAAAAAATCGCTTTGCAATATTTTTTATCTTCGTTGCATGAATCCAAATCTTCTTCAAACTCCTATTGATTACCTCAAGGGAATTGGCCCGGGCAGGGCAGATATTCTTCGGAAGGAGGTTGGAATTCACACCTACGGTGACCTGCTCAACTTCTATCCCAACCGTTACCTCGACAAAACTCGTTTTTACAAGGTGAACCAACTGGAGCGGAATTCTTCTGACGTACAGGTGGTCGGGAAAATTGTTCACCTAAAAATGGTGGACCAGAAAAGAGGAAAACGTCTGGTGGCCGATTTTATCGATGAGACCGGCAAAATGGAACTGGTTTGGTTTCGCGGCCATAAATGGATAAGAGAGAACCTCAAGCTCAATACCCCTTACGTGATCTTTGGAAAAACCAACTGGTATAATGGCCTGTTCAGTATGGCGCACCCCGAGATGGAACTGGTGGAAGATTACAAAAAGAACCTGAGAACTGCCATGCAACCTGTTTATCCTTCTACTGAAAAACTCGGAAAATCGGGGATCACCAACCGGGTTTTCAGCAGGTGTATGCAGCAGCTTTTTATGGAAAGCAAAAATGCCTTTTTTGACCCTCTTCCTGCCGACCTGAGACAGGAGCTGCACCTGTTGCCTAAAGCTGAAGCCTTGTTCAACGCTCACTTCCCCAAAAGCCAGGAGCTGCTGGCAAAGGCCCAATGGAGGCTGAAGTTTGAGGAGCTGTTTTACATCCAGCTGCAGCTGCTCATGAAAAACCTGCTGCGAAAGAAGAAAATCAAAGGTTTTGCTTTTGAAGAAGTGGGCAATCACTTTAGTGAGTTTTACCAGAACCACCTGCCTTTTGAGCTGACGGGAGCTCAGAAAAGGGTGATCAAAGAAATTAGGCAGGATCTTGGCAGCGGGGCCCAAATGAACCGGCTGTTGCAGGGAGATGTTGGTTCGGGTAAGACCATTGTTGCGCTGATGAGCGTGCTTTTAGCACTGGATAACGGTTTCCAGGCCTGCCTGATGGCTCCTACCGAAATTCTTGCTACACAGCATTACAACGGCATTTGTGAATTGGTAGCCGACCTGGGAATAAAGGTGAGGCTGCTTACCGGCTCGACAAAAACAGCAGATCGCAGGATCATTCACGAAGAACTGGAATCAGGCGAACTGCATTTGATCATTGGAACTCATGCGCTTTTGGAAGAAAAGGTGCAATTTAAAAATCTTGGACTGGCGATCATCGATGAACAACATAGGTTTGGAGTGGCGCAGCGGGCAAGGCTGTGGAAGAAGAATCAGCTTCCCCCGCATATATTGGTCATGACCGCAACACCAATCCCCAGAACGCTTGCAATGAGCCTGTATGGCGATCTAGATGTATCTGTTATTGATGAACTTCCGCCGGGGCGAAAAGACATCAAAACCGTTCATAGGTATGATTCTAACCGGCTGAAGGTCTTCCGGTTTATTAAAGACGAGATCAAAAAAGGCAGACAGGTTTATGTCGTATATCCTCTGATTCAGGAGTCTGAAAAAATGGATTATAAAGACCTGATGGATGGCTACGAAAGTATAGCCCGGGAATTTCCAATGCCCGAATTCCAGATCTCCATTGTGCACGGGCAAATGAAACCCGCAGACAAGGATTATGAGATGGATAGGTTTGTGCGTGGGGAAACGCAGATCATGGTGGCCACAACTGTCATTGAAGTGGGGGTGAATGTTCCCAATGCAAGTGTAATGATCATCGAGAGTGCCGAACGCTTCGGCCTTTCCCAGCTGCACCAGTTGAGAGGCCGGGTGGGTCGTGGTGCAGAACAGAGTTATTGTATCCTGATGACCGGGCACAAGCTTTCCTCTGACAGTAAGACAAGGCTGGAAACCATGGTGAGCACCGGAGACGGTTTCGAAATAGCCGAAGTGGACTTGAAACTTCGCGGTCCCGGTGACCTTATGGGCACCCAGCAAAGTGGCGTGCTGAATCTAAAAATCGCAGACATTGTCAAGGACAACGATATTTTGAAAACAGCCCGTTACCACGCGATGCAGCTTCTCAAAGAAGATCCTAATCTGGAAATGGAGAAGAACAAAGTGGTAAGATTTGCTTATTCCCAACTGATGAAGAAGAAAAACATCTGGAATTATATAAGTTAACCCTTACATCAATTTTTTAAGAAGAGAGTATTTGCCCTTTGCTCCGGTCCAACACAACAGGAAGAAATCCAGAAGCGGGTAAATTCCCCTGCTCATGAATTCTTTAACTGCACAATTTTTATTTATTCCCCAATTTTATCCGATTAGCGATATCCAAGGTCCTTTTCACCTGATGAGCGACAGCTTTTTTAGTATTTTGATTAAGTTCATCTTTAGCAGTAGCCACGCTCACACCATAAGGATTCCCCCCGGCAGCAAAAATGGCCTCATCTGTATATCCCGGAGCGGCTACAATAGCTCCCCAGTGGAACATGGTTTTGTAAAGCGACAGGAGCGTAGTTTCCTGCCCTCCATGCGTATTTTGTGCACTGGTCATTCCGCTAACGACTTTATTAACAAGTTTACCGCTAAACCATAATCCTCCTGTCATATCGAGGAATTGCTTGAATTGGGAAGGCAAATTACCATAACGGGTTGGAGCGCTAAAAATATAGGCATCTGCCCACTCCAGGTCATCCATGGTGGCTTCGGGTACATCTTTGGTTTCTTCCAAATGCTTTTTCCAGTCTTTATTGGCCTCAATAGCCTCTTTTGGAGCCAGTTCTTTTACCTTATGCAGTCTCACCTCAGCTACTCCGGCTTCTTTTGCAGCCTCTTCGGCCCATTTTGACAGCTGGTAATTAGTTCCTGTGGAACTATAATAGATAATCGCAAGTTTTATGTCTTTCATCGCTCTTCTTTTAGGTTAAACCATTACTCCCTTTTAAAATAGCATTTTCAAGACCTTTTTTTATTAAACTATTTATAAACTTCTATTCCAACTCCTTCTTATTCAAACAAAAAAGACCCCAATCGGGGTCTTTTAAATTTTATGCCAGTAAACTTCTACTTTTCCATTGCAGCGGCAACAGCAGCAGAAAGTTTCTTATATGTTCCGTTTTCAAGTCGCTCCCTAATGGCCGAAAAGGCAACAAGGGTCTCTTCAACATCTTCAAGAGTGTGTGTAGCGGTAGGAATAAGCCTCAACAGGATCAAACCTTTTGGTATCACCGGATAAACCACGATTGAACAGAAGATTCCGTGGTTCTCTCTCAAGTCCTTTACAAGGGCCATAGCTTCAGGAATACTTCCTTTAAGGTACACAGGAGTTACACAGCTTTGTGTTGTTCCAATATCAAAACCTCTTTCTTTAAGACCGTTTTGAAGTGCATTCACGTTCTCCCAAAGTTTTTCTTTCAACTCGGGCATGGTGCGCAGCATTTCTAGACGCTTAAGCGCTCCAACCACCAACTGCATCTGCAGGGATTTAGCGAACATTTGAGACCTTAGGTTGTACTTCAGGTAATCGATGATCTCCTGGTCTGCAGCGATAAATGCACCGGTGCTCGCCAATGACTTCGCAAAAGTGGCAAAATACACATCGATTCCGTCCTGCACGCCTTGCTCCTCACCTGCTCCAGCTCCTGTAGCACCCAGAGTTCCAAAACCGTGGGCATCATCAACCAACAACCTGAAATTATATTTTTCTTTAAGTGCAACGATCTCCTTCAGCCTTCCCTGCTCTCCACGCATTCCAAAAACCCCTTCAGAAATCACGAGGATTCCTCCGCCGGTTTGCTCGGTGATCTTTTCTGCACGTTGAAGGTTCTTCTCTATACTCTCAAGATCATTGTGTTTGTAGGTAAAACGCTGTCCAAGATGAAGTCTCACCCCATCAATAATACAGGCATGAGCATCAACATCATAAACGATAACATCTTTTTTGGAAACCAGGGCATCAATAGTAGATACCATTCCCTGGTAACCGAAGTTCAATAGGTAAGCCGCTTCTTTACTAACGAATGAAGCAAGTTCATTTTGTAATTTCTCATGAAGATCTGTGTGGCCGCTCATCATTCTCGCTCCCATAGGGTAAGCTGAACCATACTGGGCAGCTGCCTCGGCATCAACTTTTCTTACTTCAGGATGATTGGCAAGGCCCAAATAATCATTGATACTCCAGGTGATCACATCCTGACCCCTGAACTTCATTCTATTGGCAATGGTTCCCTCAAGTTTTGGAAAGACAAAATAACCTTCTGCCTGTTCCGCCCATTTTCCCAAGGGTCCTTTATCCTTGTATATCTTGTCAAATAAATCTGCCATTTTATAAGTTTTTTAACTTCTGCAAAAGTATGAAATAAAAAGAAACTGCATAGCATTCTCTCCCTTAAACCTACTGAAAAACATGGGTTTCGGGAAGAAATCTAACTTCAGCTGCAGCAGCTGCTGCTGTTTTGAGGAAATAAAACTTCAGAAGAAATATACCTTTCAAAAAGGGCATCTTCAGAAGAAATTTCCGTAGAAAAGAATAGAATTATTTTACGAATTCGACCTGATTGGCTGCCTTTTCGTTCTTGCTGTCAAAGAAGCCTTGCTCGTTCATCCAGTCATCGCTGTAGATCTTGCTCATATAGCGGCTTCCGTGATCAGGGAAAATAACAACAACTTTACTGTCATCACTAAATTCTCCTTCTTCGGCCAGCTGCTTCACACCCTGTAGGGCGGCTCCACTGGTATAACCCACAAAAAGGCCTTCGGTCTTCGCAAGTTCACGCGCAGAATGTGCACTCTCCTCATCGGTCACCTTTACGAACTTGTCAATACTGTCAAAATCGGTGGCGGTTGGAATGAGGTTCTTACCCAAACCTTCGATGCGGTAAGGATAGATTTCTGAAGCATCAAACTCCTTGGTCTCGTGGTACTTTTTAAGAACAGAACCATAAGCATCAATACCAATTATGCGTATATTAGGATTTTGCTCCTTCAGAAACTTGGCAGTACCCGAAATTGTTCCTCCCGTACCGCTGCAGGCGATCAAATGAGTGATCTTTCCCTCTGTCTGTTTCCAGATCTCTGGGCCGGTGCTGCGATAATGAGCTTCTATGTTAAGTTCGTTGAAGTACTGGTTGATGTAGACAGAACCTTTGATCTCATCATGCATGCGCCTTGCAACCTGGTAGTAAGAACGAGGATCATCGGCCGATACATTTGCCGGACAAACATAGACCTTTGCGCCCATTGCCCTTAACATATCGATCTTGTCTTTAGAAGATTTTGAACTCACCGCCAAAATACATTCGTAGCCTTTGATGATGCTTACCATCGCGATGCTAAAACCGGTGTTTCCGGAGGTTGTCTCAATAATAGTATCTCCCGGCTTAAGGATGCCTTTTCTTTCAGCTTCTTCAATGATATGAAGCGCGATCCTGTCCTTGGTAGAGTGACCGGGATTGAATGCTTCTACTTTTGCTAAAAATTCTCCTTTGAAGTCTTGGGTGATCCTGTTTAGGTGGATTAGAGGGGTATTACCAACTAGTTGTAATACATTATCGAAAACCTGTAAATCTTCTCTCATAAATTGAAGTTATTTACAATAATCATGTTCTGAAAATTCCTACAAAACATGATTACAAAACGAAGCAAATTTAAGTCAAATATTTTAATTATTGGTGAATTCCCTCCAAATCCAATAGAAAAGCATACTCTTCAGCTACTTCCCGCAAGGCTTCAAATCTTCCTGAAGCACCTCCGTGGCCTGCTTCCATATTGGTGTGAAAAAGGAGAATATTCTGGTCTGTTTTTAGCTCTCTTAGCTTTGCCACCCACTTCGCCGGCTCCCAGTATTGTACCTGTGAATCATGCAAGCCGGTGGTCACCAGCATGTTTGGATAATCTTGGGCCACTACATTATCGTAGGGAGAATACGACTTCATATAATTGTAGTATTCTTTATCATTAGGATTCCCCCATTCATCATACTCGCCCGTGGTCAAAGGAATGCTCTCGTCAAGCATGGTTGTCACCACGTCAACAAAAGGTACCGAAGCAATGATCCCATTGTACAGCTGCGGCGCCATGTTGGCAACCGCTCCCATCAACAGCCCGCCTGCAGAACCTCCGCTTGCGTACAAGTGTTCAGCTGAGGTATAGCCTTCTTTTATAAGATGCTTTGAGCAGTCAATGAAATCTGTAAAAGTGTTGCGCTTTTTAAGCAACTTACCATCTTCATACCATTGTCTGCCAAGATATTCTCCCCCACGAATGTGTGCAAGGACAAAAATAAAACCACGATCCAGCAGACTCAGCCTTACGGTGGAAAAATACGGGTCTATCGTTGAACCATATGAACCGTAAGCATACTGCAAAACCGGATTTTTCCCATCTTTTTTCAGGCCTTTTTTATGAACCAGGGTCATTGGAATCTTTGTTCCGTCCCCGGCTGTAGACCAAATCCGGTCAGACACGTATTTTTCGGGACTAAAGTCACAGTTAAGGATCTGCAGTTCCTTTTTCACCACTTTTTTGCGGGTACGCATGTTGAAATCAACCACCTGCGTTGGTGTGGTCATAGAGTTATAGGTATACCGAAGGATATCGGTATCAAAATCGGGGTTGGTGCCGGTGTAGGCGGTGTAGGTCTCATTATCAAATGGGAGAAAATAAGATTCTGTCCCATCCCATCTGCTCACTCTTATTTTATTAAGTCCGTCGCTTCGCTGGCTTACCACAAGGTATTCTTTGAACAGGTCAATGTCTTCCATGAGCACATCTTCCCGGTGCGGAATGACATCTATCCAGTTCTCGGCAGTTGTTTTGTCAACCGGCGTTTTCATCAGCTTAAAATTGAAAGCCCCGTCTTTATTGGTAAGAATGTAGAAGCAATCTTCATAATGTGAGACGCTGTACTCCACACCTCGTATTCTTGGCTGCACTACTTTAAATTCCTCATCAGGATGATCTGCATCTAAAAACCTGTATTCCGAGGTAAGCGTACTGTCAGACCCAATGATCAAATATTTCCTGGATTTCGATTTATAGACATAGGTGTGAAAAGTTTCGTCTTCCTCGTGAAAAACCAGCTCATCCTCTTTTGCCTTTGTGCCCAGTTTATGCTTGTAAATCTTATCGCTCCTAAGCGTAACCTCATCTTTACGGGCATAAAAAAGGGTTTCATTGTCATTGGCCCAGGTGGAACCACCGGTGGTGTTCTTTATTTTCTCCGGAAGAAGCTCTCCCGTTTCCAGGTTTTTCACCTGAATGGTGTACTGCCTGCGACTCACCGTGTCTACTGCGAAAGAGATCAGTTTATTATCGGGGCTTACGTTAAGTCCGCCAAGCCGGTAATAATCATAACCTTTAGCCATTTCATTGACGTCAAAAAGGATCTCTTCGGGCGCGTCAAGGCTTTCTTTCTTACGCGAATAGATAGGATAATCCTTGCCCTTCTCGTATCTGGTGAGATACCAGTACCCGTTAAGCTTATATGGAACAGACTCATCATCCTCTTTGATCCTGCTCTTCACCTCTTGAAAAAGGCTCTCCTGCAGCTCTTTTGTGTGGGCGGTCATCTTATCATTATAAAGATTCTCCTGGCCCAGATAGTCCAATACTTTTGGATTTTCCCGTTCTCTCATCCAATAGTAATCATCAATCCTCACATCACCGTGTTTTTCAAGTTCCACGGGAATCTTAACGGCCTGAGGGGCTAGTATTTCTTTATCGGCAATTTTCATTTTCACATTTTTCTGAACCAACTGCAAAGGTAAGATTTCTAATAAAGAAATTATAAATCTACGTCCCCAACTTCGGTTATAATGCGTATTTTGGTAGTTTTGCAAGAACAACTAAAAACTGAAGCTATGTTTGGAGATATGATGGGCATGATGAACAAGATCAAAGAGACCCAAAAGAAAGTAGAAGAGACAAAAGAACGCCTAAAAACCGTCCTTATAGATGAGGAGTCTTCTGATGGTTTGCTGAAGGTAACAATCACCGCCACCCGCGAGATCAAAGAGATCGATATTGCCGATGAATTGAGGGATGATAAAGAGCAGCTGGAAGATTACCTTATCCTTACGCTCAATAAGGCCATCAAAAAGGCTACAGATGTTAATGAAGCCGAGCTGGGCGCTGTTGCTAAAGAAGGAATGCCAGACATTCCCGGAATGAACGATATGCTTAACGGTTAATCCCAGGATTTAGACTTAAGCGTCCTCTAGACTTAAAAAATTAAACCTCCCAAAAATGTCATTTTTGGAAGGTTTTATTTTTTTACAGCTGTATGTTCTTCAACACCTCAAGGAAGCGCCTGTGATCTTCTTCGGAATAATCCAGGTGCGTAACGATGCGCAGTTTGCCCTGCCCCATATTGCTTATCCTGATGTTTTCCTGCTGAAGCTGCGACATGAATTTAGGTTCATCTGAAGCATTCCCAAGGTAAAATATGACAATATTGGTCTCTACCGGCTCTACCTCCTTCACGTAAGCCTGCGCCTTTAGCATTTCACCAATTTCTGAAGCTCTCCTGTGGTCCTCAGCAAGCCTTTCCACATGGTTATCAAGCGCATAAATTCCCGCCGCAGCCATAAAACCAACCTGTCGCATTCCGCCACCGAGCACTTTTCGCACCCGCATTGCATTCTTCATAAGTTCTTTTTTTCCAATAAGCACAGAACCCATTGGTGTACCCAAACCTTTAGAAAGACAAACAGAAATGGTATCGAAGATCTTTCCGAAGGTCTTTGGATCTTCCCCCGTTTTTACCAGCGCGTTGAACAGCCGCGCCCCGTCCAGGTGTAGGCCAAGGCCATGCTCATCACAAACCTTTTTGACCTTCTTGATCTCCTCGAGATCATAACAGGCGCCACCGCCTTTGTTGGTCGTGTTTTCAAGACAAACCAAAGTTGTCAAAGGGCTGTGGTAAAAGTCCGGCGGATTGATATTTTCCTCCACCTGCTCTGCAGTGATCATTCCGCGGTGGCCGTCGACCAGTTTACAGGAAACGCCGCTGTTAAAAGAGGCGCCGCCACCTTCATAATTGTAAACATGCGCCCATTTATCGCATATCAACTGCTCTGCCGGCTGCGTGTGCAGCTTAATAGCGGCCTGGTTAGCCATGCTTCCGGTTGGAAAGAACAAAGCTTCATCCATGCCAAACATATCGGCGAGTTTTTTCTCCAGCCGGTTGACCGATGGGTCTTCTTTATAAACGTCATCCCCAACTTCTGCAGTCATCATGGCCTGCAGCATTCCTTTAGTGGGTTTTGTGACCGTGTCACTTCTAAGGTCGATTTCTTTCATTTTGATCTTATAATTTCCGCAGAGCGGAAGCTAATACTTCAGTTTAAGAGCTTCCAAAAATGCCATTTTTGAAGGGGCTTATTTACGGCACTTCCTGGAAGACAGGCAGCTGTAGAAAGCCGAATTTTCAGCCATTTTGAAAGCGAAGCTAAAACTATAAAATATTCGTAAATTAATTTTTACTGCAGCCCTTAAATCCTATTTTTGTTAAAAATTAAAGCATGATCACTACAGAGACCATTAAGGATCTTCAAGAGCGCCTGGTTGCGTTAAGGAGGTATCTTTGACGTTGATGCCAAGAAAATAGAAATTACCAACCTTCAGGAAAAAACCCTGGCTCCCGACTTTTGGAACGACCCTAAGAAAGCTGAGTTGCTCGTAAAAGAGCTCAATTCAGAAAAAAAATGGGTAGAAGATTACGAAGAGGCCGTCACCCTTGTGGACGACCTTGAGGTGATCTATGAGTTTTACAAAGAAGACGAAGCCACGGCACAGGATGTTGAGGAAAGGCATGAGAAAGCCATGCAGGTCATTGAAGGCCTGGAGTTCAAGAACATGCTTTCTGAAGAAGGAGACAGCCTGAGCGCGGTTTTACAGATCACTGCCGGTGCCGGCGGAACAGAAAGTTGTGACTGGGCGCAAATGCTCATGCGCATGTACCTGATGTGGGCCGAAAAAAACAAATTTAAGGTCAGGGAATTAAACTACCAGGGCGGCGATGTTGCCGGTATAAAAACCGTTACGCTGGAGATCGAAGGGGAATACGCTTTTGGATGGTTGAAAAGTGAAAACGGCGTGCACCGTCTTGTGCGCATCTCCCCTTTTGACAGTAATGCCAAAAGACATACCTCGTTTGCCTCGGTTTATGTTTATCCTTTGGCCGACGATACCATAGAAATTGACATTAATCCTTCTGAAATTTCCTGGGAAACCATGCGTTCCTCGGGTGCAGGTGGACAAAATGTGAACAAAGTTGAAACGGCAGTGCGTCTACGCCACGCGCCATCGGGAATCGTTATCGAGAATTCTGAAACCCGTTCACAGCTGGAGAACAAGAATAAGGCGATGCAGTTGCTAAAGAGTCAGTTGTATGAGATCGAACTTCAGAAGCAGCAGGCACAGCGACGCGAGATCGAGGATTCCAAGATGAAGATCGAGTGGGGTTCACAGATCAGAAATTATGTGATGCACCCTTACAAACTGGTAAAAGATGTTCGCACCGCCGAAGAAACCGGAAATGTAGACGCTGTTATGGACGGCGAGATCGACCAGTTCCTAAAAGCCTATCTCATGATGATGGGCCAGAAGGTAGAAGAATAAAAAAGACGTGAGAAATTAGATTTGAGAGATTTGAGGAAAGGGAAAAATTTCCGGTTTCCAAAAACAAGTCTTAAATCTCGCGTCTAACATCTAAAATCAATACAACATGATCACCATATACCACAACGCTCGTTGCAAAAAGTCAAGAGAAGGTTTAGAGCTTCTGAATGATTCAGACCAGGATTTTGAAGTAAGGGAATATCTAAAGGAACCTGTTTCCGAGGAGGAGCTTAAAGAAATTCTTCAAAAGTTAGGCATGGCTCCAATAGAGCTCGTTCGCACAGATGAAAAGATCTGGAAGGAGCACTACAAAGGCAAAGATTTGAGCGATGACGAACTCGTAAGGGTGATGGTGGAAAACCCGAAGTTGATACAGAGGCCTATAGTGGTCAAAGACAACTCGGCTGTGGTGGGTCGTCCTGCCGAAAAGATCGCTAACCTCCTGAAATAGGGGCTCAAAAATACAGTTTTAACCGGTCTTTAACCCGAATTTTGTGCTTTGTTCGTTACATTTAGGAAAATGAACGTCATGAAAAACAGCACAAAAAGCAGAATATTTTTACTCTTCACCATAGCCTTTTTCACTTCTGCCATGGCTTTTTCCCAAAGCATCATGCAGGGAAATCCCGAGAGGGAAATAAGAGAAGCCGCCGAACAAAAAGCGGCCATGTGGCAGGATGAACTCGCACTTACCTCAAAACAGACCGATCTCATGGAGCGAAAGTTCATCGAGTTCGGAATGAAGAAACAACGGCTGCTGCAGTCAAAAATGAGGGAAGATGAGAAAACCCGCAGGTTGAAAAGGCTGCAGGTACTGGAAAATAAAGATATGCGCGACATTCTTACCCAACCCCAATACGACCGGTATTTGGTGACCCTTCAGAAGAAGACGAAGAAAAAGATGAAAAAGATGAAGAAGATGGAAAAGATGAAGAAGCAGAAACATAAGGATTAAGTTTTTTCAACTTTTAGAAAATTTTCAGAAAAAGCATTTAAACCATCAACCGCTTTTGGTGTCCAAGAATAAAAACCAAGTATGAGCACCAGAACTGCGCGGCATTTTTACAGTGCCTTTTTCTTCTTTTTCCTATTATCTTTTTCCGTATTTGCACAGGCCGACAGGCGGCCGGAATTTACCGTCACCGGGAAAGTGACCGATGAAGCCGGTACTCCGCTGGAGTATGCAACCATTTCTTTTCAAAGCACAAGAAACCCCGATAAGATCACCGGAGGCATTACCTCTGCCCAGGGAACTTTTGAAATTGAAGTTCCGCGGGGAGAATACAACATCAACGTAGAATTCATCTCCTTTGAACCCAAGACCTTTCCTAATCGCCAGATCAATTCAGATCTTGATATGGGAACCATCGTGCTTGGTATGGCTGCAGGAGAGTTGAACGAGGTCGTGGTCACTGCCGAAACTACCCAGGTAGAAGTAAGATTGGACAAAAAAATATACAACATTGGGAAAGACCTTACCACAGCCGGGGGAACAGTAGCAGATGCACTTAATAACGTCCCTTCAGTAGCTGTAGATATTGAAGGAGGCATCAGTCTCCGCGGAAATGAAAACGTCAGGATATTGATCAACGGAAAACCTTCAGCCATGGCAGGGTTTGGAAATACAGATGTACTTTCCCAGCTTCCGGCCGAAGCTATTGAACGTGTGGAGGTGATCACCTCTCCTTCCGCAAGATATGATGCCGAGGGAACTGCGGGTATCCTGAATATCATTCTTAAAAAAGAAAAGACCCTCGGGTTCAACGGATCAGTTTCAGCAAGATTGGGACATCCCGACCAGGTAGGTCTTTCTGCCAACGTGAATTTAAGAACCGATAAATTCAACATTTTTAACACCACAGGTTTCCGTTATTTTGATGCTCCCGGAAATTCATTTTCTGATACGCGTTACTTCCAGTACATCGATGATGAGACAGGAGAACTTGTTGATCCAAGGATAAAACGCTCGATCGAGGACCGTACTTACAATAGGCTTAACAGGAACTTCTACACCAGCCTGGGTGCAGAATACTACATAACCGACATGTCTTCTTTAACCGCCAGTATCTTTTACAGGTATGGTGAGGATGAAGATGTGACCACTAATAACAGCACTGAAATTACCGATGAAGGTATTCTAAAAACGCTTCGGAAAGAAAACCAGTTCGAAGATGACAACAGTTACCAATTCGCCCTGAATTACATCAACAAATTCAATGACAGCGGACACCAGTTAACTGCCGATTTCCAGTACGAAAGAGACGAGGAAACACAGAATGCTGATATCAATGAAGTTATAAATTCCAATACCACAAAAATAGACCCTTTCTTTCCTCTTGAGAAGACTTTTACGACAGAAACTCAAAATGAATATCTTATTCAGGCAGATTACGTGAAACCAATTGGAGAAGATGCTCAATTCGAAGCCGGGTACCGCGGAAACTTTGAAGAAGAAGTAACCGATTACGAATTACGCCTGGAGGATGAAACCACCGGTAATCTTGAAATAGATCCTCTTACCAATGTCTTTACCTATACCGAAAATGTCAATTCCTTCTATAGCCAGTATGGCAACAAATTCGGGGAATTTTCTTTCCTGCTTGGATTGAGGCTTGAAAACACTCAATTAAAGGGAAAAATTGACTCAGGTCTCACAGAAGAACAGCTTCAGGAGGAGTTTAAAATTCCAATAGACACAGATTTTGACAACAACTATCTTGGCCTTTTTCCTACTGTCAACCTGATCTATGAACTGGGAGAGCAGGAAAATATTACTCTGGGATATAACCGCAGGATCAACCGGCCGCGTGGATGGTTCATCAATCCATTCCCTTCAAGAGCCAGCCGTACCAATATTTTCCAGGGTAACCCTAATTTACAACCTGCATTTTCAAATGCATTTGATCTTGGATACCTGAAAAGATGGAAAAAATTGACCCTCACCTCCTCGGTGTATTATCAGCACGAGACTGATTCCTTTGAGCGCGTAGAACAAAGCTCCACTGTCCTTGAGGATGACGGAACAACAACTCAAATTATCAGGACCATTCCTATTAACCTTTCTACAAACAGCCGCCTGGGTGCAGAAGCAGGTTTACTCTACAATCCCACCAAGTGGCTTCGATTGAACGGAAGTTTCAATTTCTTCCAGTTCGATACTGATGGGGAGTATAACGGAGTGGATTACAGTGCCAAAAACACCAGTTACTACGGAAGGTTCAGCTCTAAAGTATCGCTTCCGTGGAAGATAGACTGGCAGACAAACGCCTTCTACCGGGGAGCTTCCGAAGATGCGCAGAGAAAAACTGAAGGCCTGTTGTCCATAGACATGGCCATGAGCAAGGAATTGTTCAATGATAACGCCTCCCTTACCTTGAATATACGAGACCTGTTGAACGCCCGAAAAAGGGAGTCTTTTACCACTACCGAGTTCTTCGAGAGAGACAGCCGCTTCCAGTGGAGACAGCGCAGCATTACCCTCTCGTTTACCTATAGATTCAATGAGCAAAAAAGAAATCAGCGGGAAAGAGGACGTGGCCAGGAGAATGGCAATGATGATATGAACGGGGAAGGAGAATTCTAATTCCTACTATTACAAAATAAAGAAGCCGTCGATTGACGGCTTCTTTATTTTTATATACCCTCCAAAAAGGGCAAAAAAAAAGGACTTTTTTCAAAGTCCTTTTTTTTATGCTTTCTCCTTTTCCAGGCGTTTTTTCTCTTTTCTCTCGTCCATCATTTCTTTTAGCGCCCCACCAATCCAGTAAGGAAGAATTCCAACGAGGAAGAGCATCACCCAAAATCCCATCAAAAGGATAATGACAAATGCTAAAAAGCCCAGATACTGATCGAAATCAAACATGTTTTTCCTGATTTTTGAATCTTTGCCAAAGATAGAAAGTCTCTAAAGTACTCGCAATAGTTTTCTTTGAATTTTTTCCGAAGCAAAAACTACATTTTTTAAACTTCTCAAAATTGACTTCTATCAGCCTAATTTTGTGTGACTTTTTGCCGCATAATTTTGATGAAACTGTAAATTTGTAACAAATCAATTAACCGTTATGGACTACAGAATAGAAAAAGATACGATGGGGGAAGTAAAAGTCCCTTCAGATAAACTTTGGGGAGCCCAAACCGAACGTTCCCGAAACAACTTCAAAATAGGTGCTCCCGGCAGCATGCCGCTGGAGATTGTCTACGGTTTTGCATACCTCAAGAAAGCAGCCGCCTTTACGAACTGCGAACTGGGAGCGCTCTCTGTCGATAAACGTGACCTCATCGCAAAAGCTTGTGACGAGATCCTGGCAGGAAAGCATGATGACCAATTCCCGCTGGTGATCTGGCAAACCGGTAGCGGTACCCAAAGCAACATGAATGTCAACGAAGTGATCGCAAACCGGGCACAGCAAATAGCAGGCAAAAAGATTGGAGAGGGAGAAAAAGTGCTGGCACCAAACGACGATGTCAACAAATCTCAATCTTCGAATGACACCTTCCCTACCGGAATGCATATCGCTGTTTACAAAAAGATTGTAGAGACTACAATTCCCGGAGTAAAACAGCTACGCAACTCGTTGAAGAAAAAATCTGAAGAATTTAAGGATGTGGTGAAAATCGGCCGTACGCATTTTATGGACGCCACTCCCCTCACCCTTGGACAGGAATTCAGCGGTTACGTTTCCCAACTTGACCATGGGCTTAATGCCCTTGAAAATACGCTGCCACACCTTTCTGAACTTGCTCTTGGCGGGACGGCGGTAGGTACCGGGCTTAACACTCCAAAAGGATATTCTAAAAGAGTAGCCGAATTTATCGCTAAGTTCACTGAACTTCCTTTCATTTCGGCTCCAAATAAGTTTGAGGCGCTTGCCGCTCATGATGCTTTTGTAGAGACCCACGGTGCCCTTAAAACTTTGGCGGTTTCTCTTAACAAGATCGCTAACGACATCAGGATGCTGGCTTCCGGACCGCGAAGCGGAATTGGAGAGATCAACATTCCTGCAAACGAGCCGGGATCTTCTATCATGCCGGGAAAAGTGAATCCTACCCAGGTGGAAGCGCTTACCATGGTTTGCGCACAGGTCATTGGAAACGATGTAACCATCAACGTTGGCGGAATGCAGGGACAGTTCGAGCTTAACGTGTTCAAACCTGTTATGGCTGCCAACATTTTGCAAAGTGCACAGCTGCTAGGGGATGCCTGCACTTCTTTTGAAGAACATTGTACTTCGGGCATAGAGCCTAACAAACCAAGAATTCAGGAACTGCTGAATAACTCCCTGATGTTGGTAACCGCTTTGAACACGAGGATCGGGTACTATAAAGCTGCCGAAATTGCCAACACTGCTCACAAGAACGGCACTACTCTTAAAGAAGAAGCCGTGAATCTTGGATACGTAAGTGAAAAAGACTTTGACGAGTGGGTGAATCCCAAAGACATGGTTGGCGGACTAAAATAGGTTCCAAAAAAGTCATTTTGAAGACCCTTTAAAAATGTCATTTTAAAGGGTCTTTCTTTTTCCGGAAATCAGGAAATATATTCTTTCATTTCAAGTTTTTGTGCTAATTTCACGGCCTATTCCCTACGAAAAATGAACAATAAAGTTGAACTGGATTTTGGCGTCGTTTGGATCGATGACAAAATTCTGGTAAGTGAGCTTCACGAGGGCGTTCTGCTCGATGTTGAAAATAACAGGAAGATTTTGGCGCTGGGCCGCGAGATATTCGAGGGCGAGGCTTTTGGATATATTTCGCACCGCATCAATTCTTACGCGGTAGACCCTATGGTTTATCGGGAGTCTGCAGAAAATGAGCAGTTAAGGGCCATTGCAGTGGTTTCAGATAAAGAAATGGCGAGGAAAAGCGCGCAGCTGGAGAAGAAGTTCTATACCAATAAAAACTCCTTCCAGATCTTTGGTTCTCTGGAAGAAGCAAAGACCTGGATAAGAGAAGTGATTGCCTGTCAATCAAAAATTGACTCGTTTAGCTGATATTCTTCCAGGAATTTTCGTGATTTCTGAATGAACGGTGCCATGACCACGTCTTCCTTGACGAGCGGCACTTCCTGGCGATATTCTGAAACCAGATTTTCAAGAAATTCCGAAGTTTTATAGGCTCCACGGTAAGACAGCGCCTGCGAGGCGTTGAACAACTCAATGGCCAGCACACTCTGCACGTTGTCGATCACCTTGATGACCTTGGTAGCTGCATTGGCGCCCATACTCACGTGGTCTTCCTGCCCGTTTGAAGACACTATAGAATCTATACTGGCAGGCGTGCACAGCTGCTTATTTTGACTCACAATGCTGGCTGCGGTGTACTGCGGAATCATGAACCCGCTGTTCAATCCGGGTGCATCTACCAAAAATGCAGGCCCGCGAAGGCCGGAAACCATCTGGTAAATCCTTCTTTCTGAAATATTGCCGAGCTCAGCCATTGCTATGGCAAGGTAATCTAATGGCAGGGCCAGCGGCTGCCCGTGAAAATTTCCGCCGGAAATGATCTTATCGGCATCCACGAAAATATTGGGGTTATCTGTAACCGAATTGATCTCGGTCTTGAAGCTCTTGTAAACGAAATCCAGCGTGTCTTTAGTGGCACCATGCACCTGCGGAATACACCTGAAAGAATAGGGATCCTGCACATTTTGCTTGGTCTGTTCGGCAATTTCGCTGCCCTTCAGGAACCTTCGGACCCTCTCGGCGGTCTTCACCTGCCCACGATGTGGGCGCACCAGGTGTACCAGCTCATCAAAAGGCGACATATTACAGTCAAAAGCATCAACCGAAAGCGCTCCAATGACATCTGCCCACAGGGACAGCTTAAAAGCCTTCAGCAGCGCGTAAATTCCGTGGGCGCTCATGAACTGCGTACCATTAAGCAAGGCTAAACCTTCTTTAGACTGCAATTTTACTGACTTCCAGGAAAACTTTTTGAGCACCTCTTCAGCAGGAATGATTTCACCCTTATAATACACTTCGCCCTTGCCAATCAACGGAAGTGATAAATGCGCAAGAGGCGCCAGGTCACCCGAGGCTCCCAAAGAGCCCTGAGAATATACCACCGGCAGTACATCTTCATTGTAAAAATCGATCAACCGGTTCACGGTTTCCAAAGAAACGCCCGAATTTCCGTAGCTCAGCGACTGAATCTTCAGCAGCAGCATAAGCCTGATGATGGGTTTTGAAACTTTCTCTCCCGTTCCGCAGGCATGAGACATCACGAGATTCTCCTGCAGCCGGGTCAAATTTTCCGAAGATATCTTCACGTTACACAATGACCCAAAACCGGTGTTGATCCCGTAAATTGGAGAAGTGTGCTCCTTCATCTTATCGTTGAGATATTTCCTTGCCTTCTCAATATTGGCAATCGCCTCCTCGCTAAGAGCCAGCGTTTTTTTGTTTTTTAGGATGTCCTGTATCTCCTCAAGATTAAGGACAGAAGAGCTTATATAATGACAGTCTCTCATTGTTGATTTGGTAGGTTATTTTGATTTTGTTTGAAAAGATCAAGAACGGCCGCCCCTGTATTGGCTGCAATATCGCCGGCAATAAGGCCTTCAAAACCTAATTTTTCAGCAGCAATGTCGCCGGCTTTTCCATGTAGGTACACCGCGAGAATAGCTGCACGCAAAGGTTCATAGCCTTGAGATACAAAAGCGGTGATCACGCCGGTGAGCACATCGCCGCTGCCGGCAGTCGCCATTCCGGGATTTCCTGTACTGTTGATGTAAATATCTTCGGAAGTCACTGTAAACGTGAAGGCCCCCTTGATCACCAGGATAAGCTTGTGCTTCTTCACCAGCTCCTGCGCCATTTCCAGTTTCTGAAAATCATTTTCCCAGCTGCCTATAAGCCGTTCCAGTTCTTTAGGGTGCGGAGTGAGAATACTTCCCTCCGGAAGCAGCTCCAGGAAATGTTTGTTCCTTGCTATAATATTCAGGCCGTCTGCATCGACGACCATGGGTTTATTGTTCTTTTTTAGAAGTCCTTCAAAGGCTTTCACCGTCTTTTCATCTGTGCCTACCCCGGGGCCAAATCCAATAACTGTAGGATCCATCCCATGGTCAATGTTGGCCAGTATTTCTTCAGCCTCATCTGTAAGCACCATGGCTTCGGGCAGAGCGGTTTGCAGGATCTGGTAGCCGCAGGAAGGGGCGAAAATGGTGACCATTCCGGCGCCGGCCTTTAAAGCTGCCGTTGAGGAAAGGCAGATACTGCCGATCTTTCCGTAGCTGCCGCCAACCATTAAAGCATGGCCGTAAGTACCTTTGTGCGACTGTTTCTTCCGCGGGGTATATAAGGCCCTTGCTTCGGTTTTCCCTATCAATTGCGCGAGCGGTTTGGTTTTTACCAGAAAATCACGGTCGAGGCCGATCTCCAGCACTTGCAGGTCGCCTACAAATTCGGCAGTTTCAGGAAGAAAAAAGGAAAGTTTAGGCGTTTGAAAGGTAATGGTATAATTAGCCTGAATAATGGCATTTTTGGAACCCACCGGTTTATCGGCAGCAAGTCCCGAGGGCATATCAACAGCCAGAACAAAAGCTCCGGAATTATTGATATGCTGCACCAGCTTTGCCACCCAGTCCACCAAGGGGCGGTTCAAGCCCACTCCAAAGATGGCATCGACGACAAAGTCGCCTTCTTTGATTTCGGGAAAATCTTCTTCAGATTTTAAAAGCGACGGCCACTTTTTGGTCATGTTCTTCACACGATCGTAATTCTTCAGAAATTCCTGAGAACGTTGATCGCTGTAATTGACGATATAGATGTCAACGTTGTAGCCCTGCTCCAGCAAAAGTCGGCCAACAACGAGCCCATCGCCGCCGTTGTTCCCAATTCCGCAGAAGATCTTGACGGGAATATCGGCATTTTGCAGCCGCTTATGGATCTCTTCGTAAACGAGGCCGGCGGCCCTTTCCATGAGCTCATCAGAAGAAATCTCCTGTCGCTCAAGGGTAGTTTGATCTGCCTCCTTTATTTGTGCTGCCGAAAAGATCTTCATAAATGCCTTTTTTCAATCCTGTACAAATATAAAATTTCTTACCCGCTCTGCTTTTATCATCTCAACTTCTATTTAAAAGTTTTCGCAAAAAGGGCATTTCCTACACGAATTTGATAAATTTGCTCAAATTTATTTTCAAAATGAAAAATACAGGCCTTACCTCTACTCATATCGCGTTAAACGCTAAGATGGTTCCTTTTGCAGGATATAACATGCCCGTTTCTTATGAAGGCGTCAATGCCGAGCACGAGACAGTGCGCAAAGCCGTGGGAGTTTTTGATGTATCCCACATGGGAGAATTTTTGATCACCGGCGACAAAGCGCTGGAACTTATTCAAAAGATAAGTTCTAATGATGCCTCTAAACTGGTTGACGGAAAAGCACAGTACAGCTGCATGCCCAACAACGACGGTGGGATCGTGGATGATTTGATCATCTACAGGTTCAACGAAGAAAAGTTCTTGTTGGTGGTGAACGCTTCAAACATTGAAAAAGACTGGAACTGGATCTCTCATCACAACACGATGGACGCTACTATGCGAGACCTTTCTGATGACTATTCCCTGCTGGCCATCCAGGGGCCTAAAGCTGCCGAAGCTATGCAATCCTTAACAGATGTCGACCTAAATGCCATCAAATTCTACACTTTTGAGGTTGCTCCTTTTGCAGGTGTGGACAATGTCATCATTTCGGCTACCGGATATACGGGAAGCGGCGGATTTGAGATCTATGTGAAGAACGGAGACATTCAGCAGGTTTGGGATAGGGTTTTTGAAGCCGGAAAAGACTTCGGAATTAAACCTATTGGCCTTGCTGCCCGCGACACTTTGCGTCTTGAAATGGGCTTTTGTCTCTACGGAAATGACATCGATGACACCACTTCTCCTATTGAAGCAGGTCTTGGATGGATCACCAAGTTCAGCAAAGATTTCATCAACTCTGAAGCCTTGAAAAAGCAAAAAGAAGAAGGGCCTTCCAGGAAGCTCATCGGTTTTGAACTGGACGAGCGCGGAATTCCCCGCCAGGGCTATGACATTGTAGATAACAATGGCAAGGTTATTGGCGTTGTAACTTCAGGAACCATGTCTCCTTCCCTTGAAAAAGGAATAGGAATGGGATATGTTCCAACAGAGTTGGCCACGCCGGGAAGTAAAATCAACATACAGATTCGTAAAAAAGCTCTTCCTGCGACGGTGGTAAAAATGCCATTTTATAAAGGATAGTTTTTGAAGAAAATATTGATCTTAGGGGGAAGCGGCTTTATCGGCAATGCCTTGTATAAAGAGCTTTACCCCTATTTTAATACCCACGCTACATACAGGACAGAAAATGCCTTTTTTGAGCAGAATCAAAAGTTCCATCAATTTGATGTAGAAAAGGAGAGCATTTCTATACTGCTGGAGAGCCTGCGCCCAAACATCATTATCTCTGCCCTGCGCGGCAATTTTGATGCGCAGATCTATGCGCACTTTGAGATCATAGATTACATTTTGCGTACGCGGGATACAAAGCTCATCTTCCTTTCTTCGGCCAACGTTTTTGACGCCTTCACCAATTATCCTTCTTACGAGTATGACAAGACACTCTCTCAAAGTGTCTACGGAAGGTTTAAGATCAAGATCGAGAATGCCTTGCTGCGACTGCCCAACCACAAGTACGTGATCGCACGCGTTCCCATGGTCTACGGCGCCAATTCTCCCCGTGTCCTTGAGATCAAGCGGCAGCTGAAGGAGGTGGAAGCCATTGAAGTCTTTTCCAACGTAGTGGTCAATGCCACTACAGATGCGAAGCTTACCCAACAGATACATTACCTCATCAACCAGAAAAAGCAGGGCGTGTTTCACCTGGGCAGCAATGATCTTATTCATCACAATGATCTTATTGCTGAAATTTGCGAGGAACTGGGGGAAAAAGATCCGTTGCTCAAGAACGTGTACGACTCTAACTTTGACCGCTTTTTAGCGGTACTCCCGAAGGACAACCTGCTGCCAAAAAACCTGCAGATCTCGGTACAGGAAGTGATCTCGGGCACCTTGATCACCTGATTGTTAATCTTCTATTAATTTCGGAAGCTTCCGAAGAAATCCTCTTTTTGGATGCCTAACTTTAGGTTTCAAAAATGACAAAAAATGAAGAAGTTAAGCAAAGAAGAGATCGACAAGCACTTACAAGAACTGGACGGCTGGGAATATAAAGACGATGCCATTCATACTTCTTTCCAGTTCGAAAATTTCAAAGAAGCATTTTCGGTGATGACAAGAATAGCCTTTGAAGCCGAAGCCCAGCAGCATCACCCCGACTGGTGTAATGTTTACAACCAGCTGCAGATCACGCTTTCCACCCATGATGCCGGCGGGGTGACCGAAAAAGACTTCAAAATGGCCGAAACTATTGAGAACATCGTGGACGCCGGTGAATAATTTGCTGCGGCAGGTTCCAAAAATGCCTATTTTTCCTATTTTTACGCCCTCAATCAATTTAAGCAATGGGAAGAGCATTTGAATTCAGAAAAGCGCGTAAAATGAAGCGTTGGTCGGCAATGGCCAAAGCCTTTACCCGCATTGGAAAAGATATTGTAATGGCCGTAAAGGAAGGCGGACCCGACCCCGACACCAATGCCAGACTTCGTGCCGTCATCCAGAACGCCAAGAGCGTTAACATGCCCAAAGACAACATCGAGCGCGCTATCAAACGCGCCAGCGACAAAAGCCAGGGCGACTATAAAATTGTTCTTTTTGAAGGTTACGCGCCTCACGGGATCGCCGTGCTGGTAGAAACCGCGACAGACAACAACAACAGGACCGTAGCAAACGTGCGGTCTTACTTCAATAAATGCGACGGAAATCTTGGGACTTCAGGTTCTGTAGAGTTCATGTTCGACCACACCTGTAACTTCAAGATCAATGGCGAAGGCCTTGATCCTGAAGAGCTGGAACTGGAACTGATAGACTTTGGAGCCGAAGAAGTTTTTGAAGACGAGGACGCCATTATGATCTACGCGCCTTTTGAAGCTTTTGGAGCCCTTCAGAAGGAGTTGGAAAACCGTGAGATCGAGATCATTTCTTCGGGATTTGAACGTATTCCGCAGGTGACCAAAAAACTTTCAGAAGAAGAAGCTGCAGATGTGGAAAAGCTTCTGGAAAAACTGGAGGAAGACGATGATGTACAGAATGTATATCACACGATGGAGGAAACTTCAGAAGAAGAAAACTAGAACAAAAAGGCCGGCAAAACCGGCCTTTGATCTTATATGAAAACCGAGCAGCACGAAAAGGCCATCAAAGCTTCCTACCTAAGCATTGCGGGAAATGCTGCTCTTGCCGTGATCAAAGGTTTGACGGGCATCTTCGGAAATTCTTACGCCCTCATCGCCGACGCTATCGAATCTACCACCGATGTTTTTTCGAGCCTGCTGGTGCTCTTTGGCCTGAAATATTCGGCCAGGCCGGCAGATGAGAATCACCCTTACGGGCATGGTAAAGCAGAACCGCTGGTGACCTTTGCCGTTGTCTTGTTTTTGATTGTTTCGGCAACGGTGATCGTCCTTCAAAGTATAGAAAATATACAAACGCCCCAGAAGGTACCTAAGCCCTTCACCCTTATCGTACTGGCGGTCATTATAGTGACCAAGGAACTTTTTTACAGGTTTGTGAACAAGACCAGTGACGAGACCAAAAGTTCTTCCTTAAAAGCCGATGCCTGGCACCACAGGAGCGATGCCATCACCTCATTAATGGCTTTCATTGGAATTTCGATTGCCATTTTTATGGGCAAAGGCTACGAAACAGCCGATGACTGGGCTGCCCTTTTTGCTGCGGGCTTTATACTTTATAACGCTTACCTCATCCTGCGCCCGGCCCTGGGCGAGATCATGGATGAACATATGTATGACGACCTCATCGACGATATTCGCGAGGTTTCCCACGAGGTACCCGGCGTCATAGAAACCGAAAAATGTTTTGTGCGCAAAGCGGGAATGGTTTACCACGTAGACCTGCACGTGGTCGTTGACGGGAAGTTAACCGTAAATAAAGGCCATGAGATCGCACACGACCTCAAAAATGAGCTTTTAAAGCAGATCCCTGAAATTGTAGATGTGCTCATTCACATTGAACCCGACAATCTCGAGCCCACACAGCAGTAGCGACGGGCTTTCCTTAAAAAAATCCTAATCCTTTACAGGCGGTGCGGCTTCAGGAGCAAATTGCCTACCTTTAATGATTCATAACAGAAAAATCATTAATGGAAGTAAAATTGGCCGTCCTTATCGACGGAGATAATATTCCTTCGGCTTATGTCAAGGAAATGATGGAAGAAATCGCCAAATATGGCAATCCCACAATAAAAAGAATTTACGGGGACTGGACCAAACCTCACCTGGCCAAATGGAAGAACGTGTTGCTGGAAAATGCGGTAACGCCAATTCAGCAATACGGTTACACCCAGGGCAAAAATGCGACCGACTCGGCCATGATCATTGATGCCATGGATATTCTTTACTCCGGAAAAGTTGACGGCTTCTGCCTGGTTTCCAGCGACAGCGACTTTACCCGCCTCGCTACCCGACTTCGAGAAGCCGGCATGAATGTCATTGGAATTGGCGAGAAGAAAACCCCCGATCCCTTTATTGTCGCCTGTGACAGGTTCATTTACATCGAGATCCTGAAGCAGCAGACCAAAGAAAGCAGCAAGGAAAAAGAAACTAAAAAGAGCGATTATGACAAGATCACTTCAAAAGTCATAAAGCTTATCTCCACGACCATCTCTGATGTGGCAGATGATGACGGCTGGGCGTTCCTTGGTGATGTTGGAAGCCTGCTGCAGAAGAAGCAACCGAATTTCGATTCCCGGAACTACGGGTTTCAGAAATTGACCCCAATGATCAACTCCATCGACAAATTCGAGATCGAATCACGGGAAAATCAAAAAGGCGGAAAATACAAGCTCATTTACGTACGAAACAAGGATTAGAAGAGCCTTCAAAAAAGCCATTTTTGGAACATCTTAAATTACACTGTATGCGCACCGTTAAGAACGTTTACAAAGCAGAATACCGGCCCATCGCCGATCTTATCACCTATTCGCCCATGCCAACGCGGCAGTTGAGCATGATAGATCCCTTTCTCTTTCTAAACCATCACGGGCCGCAAAAATATCAACCGGGAAATAATGGATTGCCTTTTGGTCCGCACCCGCATCGCGGCATGGAAACGGTAACTTTCATTCTTGACGGGGATATTGCCCATAAAGATTCCGGAGGAAATAACTCAGTGATAGAATCCGGGGGCGTCCAGTGGATGACAGCCGGCAGCGGACTTATACACGCCGAAGTTTCTTCGGAAAAATTCAAGCGTGAAGGTGGCGACCTGGAGATCCTGCAGCTGTGGGTGAATTTGCCTGCAAAACTGAAGATGACAAACCCGAATTACCGCGGGCTGCAAAAACCGGAAATTCCACAGGTGCAATTTGATGAAGGGAAAGTAACCGCCCAGGTAGTCTCCGGCATACTGGAGTCTCAAAAAGGGGCTTTTGACACCCTTACGGAAATCCACTTAAGCACGCTCTTCTTCAAACCTGAAGGAGTCTTCAAAACCACAGTTCCCAAAGATCACAATATTTTGTGCTACGTAATTAAAGGCGAAGTCAAAATCAACGGCGAACACATTCACGCGCTACACCTGGTCGAGTTCAACAATGACCATGAAGAACTAAGAATTAAGGCGCTTACCGATGCTATAATACTCTTTGGCCACGCCGAGCCTTTCAAAGAACCCGTGGTTGCCCGTGGCCCTTTTGTAATGAATACCATGGAAGAGATCAACCAGGCCTATGAAGATTACCAGCAGGGAAAAATGGGAGGTTAAAAATCAGTGATCAGTGCTCTGTGTTCAGTTGGCAGGGGTTGGTGATTGGAATTTGGAATTTGGAATTTGGAATTTGGAATTTGGAATTTGGAATTTGGAATTTGGAATTTGGAATTTGGAATTTGGAATTTTTAAGGGCAGTCCGTAGGACTGCAAGATCTTTAGCCCGGAGCAACGCTCGGGGGAATATGAAATACCACGATCAAGAGCAGGCTGTAAGCCTGCAAGAACACCGGCAAACGGCCAACGACAACAAAAAAACGCGCAATTTTCATTGCGCGTTTCTTTTTATTTAAGCTTCAGAATTCTTCTTCTTTTTCTTTTTCAGCCCCAGTCTCTTTCGTTCGCCCTTTTTGTAATGCTTGATAAAACTGAAGTAAGACACCAGCCCCAGAATCGCCACTCCTGCTACAGTATAATACACGAAATTTGGCGTGATCACCTTATCCCCGCTCGCGTAAGAGTGGAGTCCGCTTAGGTAGAAGTTCACTCCAAAGTAGGTCATCATGATGCTTGAAAAAGCCACGACCGCCATAAAATTGAACAGCCAGCGGCTTCTCATTCCCGGCACCAGCCTCATGTGGATAACAAAGGCATAAACCATGATGCTCACCAGCGCCCAGGTCTCTTTTGGATCCCAGCCCCAATAACGGCCCCAGCTCTCGTTGGCCCACTGGCCACCAAGGAAGTTCCCTATGGTAAGCATTACAAGACCTACGGTAAGCGCCATTTCGGTAATGATGGTGATCTCTTTGATATTGAGATCCATCTTCTTTTTATTGTTCTTGTTGGTGAGGATCATCAGCACCAGGGAAACCACTCCCAGGATCATTCCCAAAGTGAACGGCCCGTAACTTGCCACAATAATAGACACGTGTATCATCAACCAGTAAGAATCCAGCACCGGTTGCAGATTGGCGATCGCAGGATCCATCCAGTTCCAGTGCGCGATCATCAGGATCATTGAAGCCACAAATGCCGTAGAGGCCATGGTAAGATCACTTTTCCTTCCGAAGATCAAGCCAAAAAGCATGGTCGCCCAGGCCACGTAGATCATCGACTCGTAAGCATCACTCCAGGGAGCGTGGCCCGAAAGGTACCAGCGCGCGATAAGCCCCGCAGTGTGGAGGATAAAGAGGATGATAATTGCTATTTTTGAGAGGTATATGAGTCCGCCGATGAACTTGTTGTCTTTGAAGATCTGCGCGATCACGAAGAACAGCATCACCACGCCCGCGAGCATGTACATCCAGAAAAGATTCCTGAAGACATCATACTTGTTATAGATGATCTCTGTGTTGATCTTTTCTTCGGTAGGCATTATTTCGCTACCGAATTTCTTCTGATAGCTCTTAATACTCTCCAGGAATTCATTGGCCTTAGAATAATCGCCGGTCTTTTTAGCATCTTGCAGCGCGTTGAAGTAGATAGGCAATATTTGCTGGGTGTACAGCGAATCCATTCCTGTAAGGCCGGCATCGGCTGCTTCGGAATAAGAGACCCACTTGTTGTTCTCATCTCCCGGCACAGGAAAGATCCTGAGCACCTTGCCTTGCAAGGCATTGTACAGCAGGTTCACCCGCTGATCTGCCTGCATAAAATCCTTCTGAAACTGGTTTGGCACCGCCGCCTGGTAGGCACTTTCCAGGTAAAGACTGAGCTTGTAGTTCCCTTCGGCATCAAAAAAGCTGGTAAGCCGCAGGTATTTTTCATCCTCCTGTACCCCTAAAATATGGTGAAGGCTGTCGTTATTTTTTTTCACATACATCAGCGGTACATTGTACCACATCGTAGGATTTTCGGTCATCGAAATGATCACCTGGTCTGAGGTCATGCCTTCGTACTCGGCACTCTTGCTCAGCTTCCGAAGCAATTCTGAAGAATAAGTGTTCACGGGTTTCATCCTTCCGCCGGCATCCTGCACCACAAGACGCCCAAATTTCTCGGCATGCTCTTCAGAAACCACATTGGCCTTGATAATAGAGTCTATTCGCTGCTTAGGAATGTCATTAAGGGTAACATTTCTATGCTGATGGTCCTCCTCTTGAGCAAACCCGCTCATCGAGATGAAGAACAGCAGAACAGCTGCCAGTTTTGTCTTCTTTTTCTTCACTTTTTTCAGCATTTTCTTGAGATCACCAAAACGGGAACCGGGAGCAAAAAGAGTCCAGAGCAAACCTGTGAATAGTAGGAAATAACCTATATAAGTGATCCAGGTACCCCAGAAGTCGTGGTTGACAGAAAGCACAGTTCCGCGTTCATCGGGATCAAAAGAAGCCTGGAAGAAGCGGTAACCCTGGTAGTCCAGCACGTGATTCATGAAGATCTCATAGTCAAAGGAATCTTCCTCATCGACAACGGTCACCTTGCTCTTAAAGGAAGAATAACTTTTTTCTGTGCCAGGATACTTTTCAGCAATAAAATCATTGAGTTTAATGGCAAATGGCAGCTCATACTTTTTTGAACCGTAGCTCAAATAGAATTCAAGCCCACCGAAATTCAGCTTTTTTGGATCGGGGGTCACCCCTTTGCTACCCATCAAAGTTGTCACTTCTGACTCGCCGGCAGTAGAAACGCGTACTTTCACCGCATCCTGCTGGCCTTTCATCTTTTTCTCTGTAGGAATCACCTCATAATCGCCGCGCACAACAGGATCGGGCAATACGAACTGCATTCCGGCCATGTTGTAAAGCGACCGCAGGTTAAAGGTTTGAGTACTGTCTCTGTAGACCTCTCCCTGCATTCTATCGGCCATCCTCATGAAGCTACCTTCAAAAGGCGAAGAGATCTTGTACTCTCCATCCTCAAAAATGATATTTATGGCACCTTCTGTAAGATTGTTAAATGCAAAAAGCACATTGTGAATGCTGGTCACCTCCCCTTCCTTGATGTAATGGTCGTGGCGATTTCCGCCGCCGGCTTCCACGATCTTGAGGTAATTCTCACCATCGGGTTTTTCAACAAGGCCCATTTCGGCACCGTGAATGTAATCGATGATCTCAAGTTTTACCGGTTGCCCGTTATAATCGGTATTAAAAGTATATTCATTATTCGCCCCGGGAGCTAACAAGACTTCAAAAGGAACAACCCTTCTGCGGGGCTCCCCATCTATCTCGCCGTCAATAAAAGTGGTGAGGAAAGTTTTGTCTGAAAGGAAAGTATTTTCTGTCGCTCCTTCGCGTATGGGCATCATACCCTCATAGCTGATATACCTGGTGACAAACGCACCAACAAGAATGAAGATGAAAGCGAGGTGCAACAAAAGAGAGCTCCATTTTTCCTTTTTATGGAGTTTATAGCGCACGATGTTTCCGGCGAAGTTGATCACGAAAAATGCCATGATCACTTCAAACCAAAGTGAATTATAGATCCAAACTCTGGCGGTTTCTGTACTGTACCAGTCTTCGATGAAAGTCCCTGCTCCCATCGCGACCGCAAACACGATAAACAAAACAGCCATTAAACGAGTGGAAAACAGGACAGATGCAATTTTTTTCTGCATGGGGAGATGTCTTTTAAAACGTGGCAAAAGTAAGTAATTTTTGAGGATTTAGGATTTCCTTTACATTAGGATTTGCTTAATGTTTCAAGTCCAACTACAGAGCCCGAAAATTTTGGTATTTTTGCCGCATGATGCAGCTCGTGCTTTTAGGCTCCGGAAATGTTGCCACTCACCTTTACAAGGCTTTTTCTGCCTCAAAAAAGGTGCAGGTGAAGCAGGTGTACAACCATACCCGTAACAACCTCGACCGTTTTGACACCGAAGTAACTACAGAGCTTTCGGCGCTGGCCGACGCAGATGTTTACCTGCTGGCGCTAAAGGATGATGTCATTCCACAAATAGCCGAAACTTTAAGTTCCAAAAATGCACTTATTGCGCACACTTCGGGCTCTGCTGGTTTAGATGCACTTGAAAAATGCGAAAGAAAAGGGGTGTTTTATCCGCTGCAGACGTTTTCTAAAGACAAGCGGCTGGATTATTCTGAAATTCCGTTTTGTCTTGAAGCAAATTCTCCCGAAGACCTCAGCCTGCTCAAAGATATGGCTGCGGAAGTATCCGGGAAATTCTACGAGATCTCTTCGGAACAACGTAAAAAAATCCATCTTTCGGCGGTGTTCGTTTGCAATTTTGTGAACCACCTTTACAGTATTGGAGAGAACATCTGCAAGGAGAATGACATACCTTTTGAGATATTGCAGCCTTTGATCATGGAGACGGCGAGGAAAATCCGGGACGCCTCCCCTTCCGAAGTACAAACCGGGCCTGCGATAAGGAATGATCAATCCACCATTCAGGCGCACCTGGAGCAGCTCACAGACCCTCAAAACAAAGAGATCTACCAACTTTTAACCCAAGCAATCCAATCTTTTCATGGAAAAAAATTATAAAGAATATCTTGCCCATATCACTACTTTCATCTTTGATGTGGACGGCGTCCTTACCGACGGGTCCATACAAATAAGCACCAACGGCGAACTTTTGCGCACTATGAACATCAAGGACGGCTACGCCATGAAACACGCGATGCAGCAAGGTTTTACAGTTTGCGTGATCTCCGGCGGAAATAATGAAGGCGTGCGTCACCGCCTGAGAAACCTCGGGTTGACCGATATTTACCTTGGTTGCCCCGACAAGGTGGAGCAAATGGAAGAATTCTTTGACATCTACGAGATCAAGCCCGAAGAGGTGCTGTACATGGGAGATGACTTGCCGGACCTTTATGCCATGCAAAAAGTTGCCTTGCCTTGTGCCCCTCAGGATGCAGCTGCAGAGATCAAGGATATCTCAAAATACATTTCGCATAAAAAAGGCGGAAAAGGCTGTGTACGCGACGTGATCGAACAGGTGCTGAAGGTGCAGGGCAAATGGATCCCCGAAGAATGAACTGGTTCCTGCTCATCATAGCCGGTCTTTTTGAAGTAGGTTTCGCCACCTGCCTGGGCAAGGCTAAAGAAACCACAGGCAGCAGCTCCATTTTTTGGATGCTTGGCTTCTTCGCGTGCCTGGCAATAAGTATGACCCTGCTCTACAAAGTGACCCGCGTTATTCCCATTGGAACCGCGTATGCGGTCTGGACCGGGATTGGCGCCTGTGGCACTGTTCTGGCCGGGATTTTCCTGTTTGACGAACCCGTACATTTTTGGCGGCTCTTCTTCCTTACCACTCTTATCGCTTCAATTGTGGGGCTAAAATTCGTTTCAGCTTAAGCCATGCCTGTAATCCCCTTTTTGAAACTCATCAGGTATCCGAATTTGCTGATGATCGTCCTCACCCAGGCGCTGGTCAAATATTCCCTTTTTAAACCCTTCGGAATTGCAACCACTTTGGGAGACCTTCAATTCTGGTTGCTGGTCATCTCTATGGTCGCATTGGCTTCCGCAGGAAATATCATCAACGACCTGTATGACGATGCCGCCGATAAGATCAACAAACCTCACAAAAAGATCATAGGAAAACACATTTCTGAAAAGGCTGCTTTTAATCTCTACATCCTGCTCAACATTATTGGAGTGGGAATCGGGTTTTATTTGAGCAACTATGTGGGCAAACCTTCTTTTGTCGCCCTTTTCATTTTGCCCTCGGCATTTTTATATTTCTACGCTTCCCAGATCAAAGGCACGGTGCTGGTCGGTAACCTGGTGGTAAGCATCATGGTGGCGATGATCATCGTGATGGTAGGGATCTTTGACCTTGTTCCTTCAATAACTCCACAGAATGTCGTGACTCAAAAAGTGATCTTTTCCATACTTGTAGATTACGGCATTTTCGCCTTTTTTCTGAATTTCCTCCGCGAGATGGTCAAGGACCAGGAGGATATCACGGGTGATTATAATGCCGGCTATAGAACCTTACCTGTCCTGCTGGGCCGCAAACGCAGCAACAAGATCATATTTTTGGTCGCTTTGCTTCCGCTTGCAGGCGTTGTTTACTATATTTACAATTACCTGTCCCACAACCAGCCCGCGCTTTACTATGCGCTGCTGCTTATCATGGCGCCGCTGCTTTACTTTTTGGTGAAGATAGCCGGGGCTAAATCAAAGGAGGATTACCGGCACCTGAGTTTGTTGCTAAAGCTCGTTTTGGCCGCCGGCCTATTGTCTGTGGGACTGTACCGCTACATTTTACTTTAGATTATGCTAAAAGATATACTCAAAGATTACCACATCATCCTGGCTTCGGGTTCTCCCCGTCGACAGCAGTTCTTCAGGGAACTGGAAATAGATTTTGAAATAAGGCTGAAGCCAGTAGAGGAAGAATATCCTTCTTCACTTGCCGGCGTGGAGATCACTAATTACCTGGCCGAGCTGAAAGCCGCTGCTTTTGAAGGAGAGTTAAATACAGGAGATATCCTTATCACCAGTGACACCATCGTGTGGCATGAAGGGAAAGCCCTGGAAAAACCCAGGGATCCCGCGCAGGCTTTGGAGATGATAAAATCTCTCTGCGGAAAGACCCACAAAGTGATCACCTCGGTCTGCTTCAAAACCCCTACGGAAATAAAAACCGTCCATGCCACTACCCACGTCACCTTTGGCACACTTTCAACCGAAGAAATCGAATACTACAT
>JBAVJB010000135.1:0-22191 GCA_049687495.1 Salinimicrobium sp. | reverse complement strand
TTTGTAGATTGTTTTCTTATTTTTATGGAAAGCCCTATAACAGTATGCTCAAGCAGCAATTAAATTTAAAATTATCTCAAAAGCTTTCTCCTCAGCAGATCCAGTTGATGAAGCTCATTCAATTGCCCACACAGGCATTTGAACAGCGGCTCAAACAGGAAATGGAAGAGAACCCTGCCCTTGAAGGCGGAAAAGAGGAAAAGGAGGAGTATGAGGAGGATTTCAGCAATGATGAATACCAGGAGGAAGACCCGGGTAATGAGTCCATAGAAGCCGAGATCGACGTTGATGAATACCTGAGTGATGATGAAATACCAAATTATCGTCTGCAGGCCAACAACTACAGTGCAGATGATGAAGACCGGCAGGTGCCTTACGCCAGCGGAATATCTTTCACGCAATATTTAAAGACCCAGCTGAGTACCCTGAGGCTGGATGATTCTGAAAAAGAAATAGCCGAATTCCTCGTGGGTAGCGTCGACGAAAGCGGATACATTCGCCGCTCTGTCCAGGATATCGTGGACGATCTTGCTTTTACGCAGAACGTTTACACCGATGAAGACACGGTGGAAAAGGTGCTCAAGTACATTCACGAACTGGATCCTGCAGGAGTAGGAGCCCGTTCTTTGCAGGAGTGCCTGTTGATACAGCTCAACCGGAAGGAACCCACAAGAGCAGTGAGCCTGGCGGCAGATATTATTGAAAAGTCTTTTGACCAGTTCAGCAAGAAGCATTACCAAAAACTGCTTTCCAAGCACGATATTTCTGAAGATGAGCTTCGGGAAGCCATAGAGGTCATCGAACACCTAAACCCGAAACCGGGTGGTGCCTACTCGGGTAACACCAGAATGGTGGAGCATGTGATCCCAGATTTTACGATAAAGATCGTTGACGGGGAACTGGAGCTAAGCCTAAACGGCCGAAATGCGCCGGAGATGCATGTTTCCAAAGACTACAGCGAAATGCTGAAGGGCTACAAAGCCTCAAAGGAAAAATCAAAGGCACAGAAAGACGCGGTGATGTTCATCAAGCAAAAACTGGATGCTGCAAAATGGTTCATTGAAGCCATAAAACAGCGGCAAACCACTTTGTTCGTGACCATGAGCTCCATAATGAACTATCAAAAAGAGTATTTTTTGACAGGTGATGAGCGTAACCTGAAGCCTATGATCCTTAAAGATATTGCAGATGAGATAGACATGGATGTTTCAACCGTTTCAAGGGTGGCCAACAGTAAGTATGTAGATACGCCTTACGGCACCATTCTCATCAAGAATTTCTTTTCTGAATCTATGAAGAATGACCAGGGAGAAGATGTTTCCACAAGAGAGATCAAGAAGATCCTGGAGATGACCATTGAGGATGAGAACAAGCGGAAGCCTTTGACCGATGAGAAACTGGCAAAGATCCTGAAGGAAAAAGGTTATCCCATTGCAAGGCGTACGGTCGCTAAATACCGCGAACAATTGGACATTCCTGTAGCGCGTTTACGAAAAGAGATTTAATGAAGTTCCTGCTCAAGAGCGCCTCCTACATTTTTCATCCCATTTGGATGCCTTTTGCGGGCACTTTAGCCTATTTCCTGGTATCACCCCGCTTTTTTCCCGAACCTGTTGTTAAAGCAAAGCTCTTGGCCATTGGGATCATGACCATCTTCATTCCCATTGTCTTCTTTTTTATGCTGCGCACCCTTGAAAAAGTAAGTTCCCATTTCCTGGAAGAGGTTAAAGAAAGAAAATGGCCGCTGCTGTTCTATGCAGCACTTGATTTTGTGATCATGAAGTACGTTTTGGATGCTTTTGACTACCCCGAGCTTTACTATTTCTTTTTAGGCGTCTTCACCTCTACCCTGGCCGGGTTGGTCATGGTGATCCTTCGAATCAAGATCAGCCTGCACATGATGGGCCTCGCGGGCCTCACCACATTTCTAGGTCTGCTAAGCCTGCATTTTAATCTGAACCTTATTTACAGCATCAGCTTTTTGATCGCCATTACAGGGCTTACAGCTTCTTCGAGGCTTCAGTATAAGGCGCATACAATAAATGAGCTCCTCCTGGGATTATTGCTGGGCCTGCTGCCGCAGCTGGGAGCCGCTTATTTCTGGTTATAGCAAATAGAACATTAGTCCCACCTGAATCGTCCTTAGCTCAAGAGGTTCCCCGTCAACCATAGCTTCATTGTTGAACAGAGAGTTCAAGCTGTAGTAGAAATTGAAATTAAAGGTGTTATAGCCAAAGGTAAAAGTAGCACCCCATCTCAATCTTTCGAGTTCCGGGACATGGCTTTGCCTAAGGTCGATATCCTGCTGAATATACTTTGACCTGAAATAATAAACATAGGAAGGTCTAATTCCGGCATAGATACGCCAGAACTTGTAGGATTCTGGTGTCGATGTGCGCCAGCGAAACTGCAGCGGAAGATCCACGCTCTGCATTGAGAAACGGTTGGTGTCGAAATCAATACGGTCCCTGTCCAGGATCTGAAAAAGGGATTTTTCGCTTTCGGGTCCTTCGCCTATGAACAGGTTCTGCCCGTAAGTATCTATAGACCATCCCAGGCCCGCGCCAAAAGCTATATTTCTTCGTTTGTTGATAGGAAAATCCCTGATGAATCCAATATGAAAGCCGCCGGAGAATTGAGAACTCGTGATTCCCGCCGGTTTTCCGCTTACGATGTTGTAGGTGAAGCCGAGGTAGACCTGGTCTTCCCGGTAGAGACTGTCTACCACCGCAGTACTGTCTAAAGCCGTCTGGGCTTCCGCAGCAAAAAAGAAGAAAAAAAGAAGCCACCCAAAAAGGGCATTTTTCGAAGGCATTAGCATCGGCCGGTTTTTAACAAAGATAGAATTAAAGCAACTGCTGTTCAAAAAAAATCCCCTTCCAACAGTGTTGAAAGGGGATCTACAAAAAATAATGAATTCTTTATTGCATGTTTTGAGCAGCATCACCTGTACGGGTGGTATAGTTGATCTTAAGCGCTTCGGCTTTTCTCAACTCCATCTTGATATCGGATACAAGACCCATATTGGTTTCTTTGTCTACTTTTAAAGAAGTGGTAAGGAAAGGAACCAGTTCCTCTCTTTTAGCCTCTCTTTCAGAATAGATGAACTGCTGAATTTCACTTACATCTGCAAAGTTATCGTTAAGCTGGATACGTGCTTCTGTACCAAAACTTCCCTGATACCTTGAACTTGGCTTACCTGCATATATATACATTACCAGGTCTTTCTTATCAAGCTTCTCCACCTGATCTGCGTAAGGCAATGTATTCTGGACCTTCAATGTGGTCTCCCGCATTGTAGTTGCCACCATGAAGAAGAAAAGTAGCATAAATACGATATCGGGTAAGGATGCCGTACTAATTGCAGGTAGCTCGCTACTCTTTTTCTTTGTGAATTTAGCCATAGTTATTTAGTTTTTTCTCGTTTAACCTTTTGGATCAGCTTCAGACAGCTTCTGCGGCCACATATCTCTGATCTGCTCGATTTGCTCCTTCAGCTTCTCCTTGTTACCGTTATAGTTCACATTGTCATAATCGGCTTCCATTTTGTCAAACGATTTTCCAAACAACCTTTGAGCTGTACGGTTACGAAGTTCATTATAAGCTGCTACAAGTTCGTTTTGAACAGCGATATAAGTTCCGTATTCTGTTTGACGGTCGTTAACCAACATGATTACCGCCTTGTTAGGGTTATCTGAAGAGGCAGGATCTTTTGCTCCCTGGCAGTATGAACAGGCTTCCTGTCCTACTCCTCCACCATTATCAAGAAACGCAACTGCGGCATCTTTAAGATCCTTCAGCTCCATCAACTCATCTTCTACAAGCAAATCGTTGTTACGGTTCACTATAACCTGGAAGATGTTCTTTTCCTTAATAATTGGTGGCTCAACGTTCTCATCCTGCATAGGAGGCAACTTTCTGGAAATACCGCTATCGGTTTCAATAGTGGTGGTTACCAGGAAGAAGATCAATAGCAGGAAGGCAATGTCGGCCATAGAACCGGCATTTACTTCTGGTGATGATCGTCTAGCCATAATTACTTATTTTATTAGTTTTCTCACTCCTGATACTACCATCAAGAGGATTGCGATACATGCAAGAATATAGAAGGTAACAAGACCGGCACCAACCCAGTGGACAGCACTAGCCGAGATCACTTCTCCATCATTCATGACCATTTCACTTCCTCCGGTAACAAGATAAGCAACCACCACGATTAGAACAAAAGCTCCAACAGACATGAGGGTCTTTTTAACATCACCCGAGAATAATCCCTTCAGCACGTAGAAAGCAACGATCAACACTACAAGAGCGAAGATGATGTAAGCCACGATTAAGAAAGGAGTTACAACGCTCGCCTGAACAGAGGCTGAGCTCTCAATAGCATCGTCACCGGCCATAAGCACCCGTCCCCAAAGGATGAGCCCTACAACACCAATAACAAGTGCTAAGTATTTTAATATTTTATGTAAAGTCATAACAGTTTGTTCGTCTTATTATACTCTTCTTTTGTTCTTGTAGTCTACAAGCATATCGATCAAAGTGATGGAAGCGTCTTCCATGTCGTTTACGATCCTGTCGATCTTAGCGATGATATAGTTGTAGAAAATCTGAAGGATAATAGCCACGATCAAACCAAATACGGTTGTCAAAAGTGCTACTTTAATACCTCCGGCAACTAAAGAAGGCTGCATATCTCCGGCTGCTTCAATTTTATCGAAGGCCTGGATCATACCAATTACCGTACCCATGAACCCAAGCATAGGAGCAAGAGCGATAAATAGAGATACCCATGATACGTTCTTCTCAAGTTGTCCCATTTGAACACCACCGTAAGCAACTACTGCTTTCTCTGCAGCCTCAGTGCTTTCATCTGCACGGTCAAGTCCCTGATAGTAGATAGAAGCAACAGGGCCTTTAGTGTTACGGCAAACTTCTTTTGCTGCTTCGATACCACCTGTATTCAAAGCGTCCTCAACATCCTGAGCCAATCTTTTAGTATTGGTTGTAGAAAGGTTAAGGTATATAATTCTTTCAATGGCAATCGCCAAACCAAGGATCAAACACAAAAGTACAATCCCCATAAATCCAGCACCACCTTCAATAAAACGCTTTTTAAGCTCCTGGTGCCATCCTACGCTTTCAGTATCTGCCTCATCGGCTACAACACCTTGATCTTCGTCCTGAACAAAGTTGGCCATGGTGGCTGGCAAGGCATTTACGTTATTTGTCGCGTGTACATTTACGGCTCCGAACACCATAATTGTAGCGATTACCAAAATTGAAAATAATCTTTTCATTACTTTTTGTCTTAATTAATTAGTTAACGGGTTAAAGATATAAATATTTATTCAAATAAAAACACTTGCAGAGAGGAAGGGATTCGAACCCTCGATACCCTTTTGGGGTATACACACTTTCCAGGCGTGCGCCTTCGACCACTCGGCCACCTCTCTATTTATTGTTAAAAAGCCGCTTTTTACAACGGTTCGCCAAATAACGAAAAAAAACTTTAGCTGGTCAAGTAGCAGCGGCAAATTTTACGACATTTCCCCGCGAAGAGAAGTCTCAAAAATCGTCTTGAACACCTTTGGAGAGAGTTCTTTTGCAAGCAGGTACATGAGCTTGGCTACTGCTGCCTCTGTAGTGATGTCTTTTCCCGAGATCACTCCCAGCCTTTTAAGCTGAGAACTGGTCTCATATTGGCCCATGTTGACGCTCCCGCCTATACACTGGGTAACATTGACCACTACTATCCCTCTTGAAATGGCATTTTTGAGCAGCTCTATGAACCACTCCTCTGTTGGTGCATTACCGCTGCCGTAGGTCTCCAGGATCACTCCTTTGAGATCTTCTTTTGACAGGATATGCTCCAGCAGACTGAGGTTGATGCCCGGGAAGATCTTGATAAGCACGATCTCGTCGCTAAGTCCACGGTGAAGCCGCGTTTTTCTTCGCCTGTTCTGCCGCCAAAGCGCAGCATCATTTACTGCCAAATGCACTCCAGATTCCACCAAAGGAGAATAATTGGGTGAGGAAAATGCCTGGAAATGCTCGGCATTTACTTTGGTAGTTCGGTTTCCGCGGTACAACTTGTATTCAAAATAAAGGCCTACTTCGGTAATCACCGGACGGCCGTGCTTTTGCAAGCCAGCGATCTGAATGCTGGTGATCAGGTTTTCCTTAGCATCTGTTCTTAGATCACCAATAGGCAACTGCGAACCCGTAAAAATAATGGGTTTCGAAAGATTCTCAAACATAAAGCTCAGCGCCGAGGCGCTGTAAGACATGGTATCACTGCCGTGCAAAACCACAAAACCGTCATAATCTTCATATTTTTCTTCAATGATCTCGGCGATCTGCAGCCAGAATGACGGCCGCATGTTTGAAGAATCTATAGGCCTATCAAAACTAACGGTGTCGATATGGTGTTCCAGCAACTTAAGCTCGGGAATATTTTGAAGCAATTCGTCAAAGTTAAAGGCCTTGAGCGCACCCGTCTCAAAATCTTTAACCATACCAATAGTACCACCGGTATAGACAAGCAGGATATTGGCGCTGGTCTTACTCAAGGGCTTTTTGGTTTAGAACAGGGTTGGCATACATGAGCAGGTAACTGTTCACTTCAAGAGCATTTTTCACATCTGCACGGCGGGTAAGCCGGCGCTCGAACTGCCTCTTTTGCTTTTGAGTATAATGTTCGGCAAAAAGATCACTGCTGTTGAGCAGATCGGCAGCAATGTAATTTGCCGGCCAAAGCTTATAGTTCTTATGTATACGGCTGTCAATATAAGCGGTAAGGCTTTGCAGGTGTTCATTTACGGCACCCGTGGTGCCCTCCAGCTCCCTTAGCTTATCAAGCCCGATTGGCTCTCCTGCACTCAAATGAATACGGCCTTTGTTGCCCAGTGCCCCTCTCAAAATAGACTTAAAATCTTCATTGGCAGATTTGATGTAGATGGTCTCCATCCTTTTAGCAAGGATCTCGGGCATCTTCAGCACATCTGTTGGGTCAAATTCGTATGAAATGGAAACCGGAACGATCTTCAACTTTGCAAAATATTCTGCTACGGAATCATCCTGCCTGGCCATGGCGAGCATCTTGAGCACGCCCTGTTGTGTATGGTCATTTCCGTCTTTAGTCCTTCCCTCACGCTGTGCCATCCAAACCGAACGCTTCTCCTCCATCAACAGCATCCTGATGTATTCGGAAAGTTTTTGCGAACTCTTGAGCATCTCCCGAGGACTCAAGCCCCTCTTCACGAGGAAATTCCTGTTCAATTTACCAAGGGCAAGCAAAAACGGCTTTTTTACCAGGTTATCCCCAATGGCCGATGCCGTCATTGTAAGATCAGACTCAAAAAGCACGCAGTTGAGCAGGGAAGTATCTAAAACAATATCGCGGTGATTCGAGATATACAGGTAAGCCTCATCAGATTTTAAATTATCAAAACCCGAATAAGAAAGTCCTTCGGAACTGCGCTGCAGCACCTCCTGAACCGTGTGATATATGATCTTTGTTTGAAAATCGCGGATGGTCCTGCACTCAAGCACCTTCTCCTCGATCTTATCCCAACCAGCATTCGGAAAAGTATATTGCAGCAAGGCCTTGATCATGGGATGTTTCACGTAATCCCGAAGTGCGGCCTGCACCTCTTCATCATTATAGAACCGAATGTCGTCGTATTTCGTCACATTTTCATTGTTTGGTTAGCAAAAGAACAAAAATTTAAAGGATTTTTTCTGTCATACCTTGAAAACCTCTTTAGAGGCGGCTGTTGTCACTTCGGCAACCTTTTCTTCGGAAACACCATAGACCTCAGCTACTTTTCTAAGCACTTCAGTAATGTAAGCGCTTTCGTTGCGCTTTCCGCGGAAAGGGGTTGGCGCCAAATAAGGAGCATCTGTCTCCAGCACGATCTGCTCCAGCGGCACCTCATTTAAAAAGCGGTCAATTTTGCCATTTTTGAAGGTCACCACTCCGCCGATTCCAAGTTTCATGTTGTAAGACAGCGCCTGCTTCGCCTGCTCCAAAGTTCCGGTGAAACAATGAAAAATTCCGAAGAGTTTTTCACCCTTCTCCTCCTCCAGCACCTCAAAAACCTCATCAAAAGCATCCCTGCAGTGTATCACGATAGGCAAATTATGCGCTTTTGCCATTCTTATTTGCCTGCGGAAAGCTTCCTGCTGAATTCCAAGCGTAGATTTATCCCAATAGAGATCAATACCTATTTCACCTACTGCCCAAAAATGCCTTTTTTGAAGCTGTTCTTCCACAAACTTCAGTTCTTCCTCAAAACCTTCTTTGACATGTGTGGGATGCAGGCCCGTCATCAAAAATACATTATCAGGGAATTCCTTTTCAAGAGCAAACATTCCTTCGGCATAAGTAGAATCAATGGCCGGAATAAAAAAGCGATGTACGCCGGCATCGATAGCTCTTTTGATCATCTCATTCCTATCCTCGTCAAAAGATTCGCTGTATAAGTGGGTGTGGGTATCTGTAATAATCATAAACGCAAAAATAATTTATTTTATACACCTATCTTTGCCAAAAAAGGAAAGAATGGCGTCTCTGAAAAAGTTTTTAAAAGAAAAAGGATATAAAAAGATCCCACTCACTTACACTGCTACTCAGCATCTTGAGGTGAAAGCGAAGATCAACAATATAGAAGGGACTTTTATCCTGGACACCGGCGCTTCCAGCTCCTGTGTGGGATTTGAGGCGGTTTCCCACTTCAACCTCATGGCCGAGGACAGTGACGTAAAAGCAGCCGGCGCGGGCGCCACCAATATGCTTACCCAGATCGCTCAAAAGAACTCCATCGAGATCAAAGGATGGAAAAAAAAGAAAGTAGATCTGGTCCTGTTCGACCTGCGCCACGTAAATGACGCCCTTATCAATCATAAAGCCGAAAAAGTGCAGGGAATTATTGGTGCAGATATCCTCAAAAAAGGAAAAGCCATTATAGATTACAAATCCATGAGCCTGTTCTTAAAGTAAATTTTGGGGGATTTCCCCCATTTTTTATAGCAGTAGAAAACTTCAAATTTAGGTAACCTTAAATCTATTGCTATGTATACCTACAAAAACGAACTTCCGTTCCTACCGATCGTAGTCGCATTTCTCGTGCTTCTGGTGTTATCGCTAAACCTCTATTCCTTTATTATATCACTCTAAAAAAGCAAAAAAGGCAATGCTCTTTTGGAACATTGCCTTTTTGATAATATAGTTACTCTCTAAACTATTGCAGTTCGAGGGCGCATTTTATATTGTTGTCCATCAACAGCTCTTCAGGATTTTCCAAGGCTTCTTTCACAGCCACAAGGAATCCTACAGATTCTTTTCCGTCGATGATCCTGTGGTCATAAGACAAAGCGACATACATGATAGGGCGTATTTCTACGTGCCCGTCAATAGCAACCGGTCTTTCCACGATGTTGTGCATTCCAAGAATTCCGCTTTGCGGCGGGTTGATGATAGGAGTTGACAGCATAGAACCAAAAACTCCACCGTTAGAAATAGTAAAGGTACCGCCGGTCATTTCATCAACAGTGATCTGTCCGTCGCGGGCGCGTAAAGCAAGACGCTTCACCTCTGCCTCAACAGCGCGGAAGCTCATATTCTCCACATTCCTCATCACCGGCACCATCAATCCTTTTGGACCCGATACCGCGATACTAATGTCTTTATAGTCATACTTGATCTGGTAATCCCCATCGATCATTGAGTTCACATCAGGATAAAGATCAAGGGCCCTTACCACGGCAAGCGTGAAGAAAGACATGAACCCAAGGCTCACCCCGTGGCGGTCCTTAAATTCTTCTTTATATTGTTTTCTCAGTTCAAAGATCGCAGACATGTCCACCTCGTTAAAAGTGGTCAACATAGCCGTTTGGTTCTTAGCTTCTACCAAACGCTCTGCTACCTTACGGCGCAGCATCGACATTTTCTTGCGGCTCTCGCCTCTTTTTCCGTTCCCGGGAGTTCCCATAGAAGGTTTGGCGTTTACCGCATCTTCTTTGGTGATCCTGCCGTCACGGCCGCTTCCCTGAACATCTTTTGCCTGCATCCCTTTTTCATCAAGGATCTTTTTGGCTGCAGGGGAAGGACTTCCCGTTGCATAAGTATCCTGCTTTTGAGTAGGAGTTGTAGGTTTTGAAGGCGTTTCGGTCTTGGCCGGCGCTTTTTCATTATCAGCTTTATCTGAGGTCAATTCCTCTTCTTTAACTGAAGTCGCTTCCTTTTCTTTAGAAGTTTCTTTGGCTGCAGCTTTTTCTTTCTTGTCTCCCCCACCGGGTTTTGGCGCATCTGTATCGATAAGGCAAACCACTTCTCCTACAGCTACCGCATCTCCTTCTTCTGCCTTAAGGGTGATGATCCCGCTGGCTTCGGCCGGCAATTCCAGAGTTGCCTTGTCGCTGTCAACTTCAGCTATCGCCTGATCCTTTTCAACATAATCTCCGTCTTCAACCAACCATTGTGCTATTTCAACTTCGGTAATAGATTCTCCCGGAGAAGGGACTTTCATTTCTAAAGCCATGATATTTCTTTTTTATTTGAGTTCCCGGCGCAGGCCGGCAGAATTATTTGTTTGTTTTTATTGCTATTCTTTGTCTTCTGAATCTTTGTCAAAAACCGATTCAATGACCCTTTCGTGTCTTTTCTTGAACCTTACCGAACTACCTGCTGCAGGTGAACCGTAAAACTTACGGCTACACACCCTAAAGTTCTTCGCTTCCTCCAAATGTAACAACAAATGTCCATATGCACCCATATTTCTAGGCTCTTCCTGTGCCCATACTATATCATCTGCATTTTTATATTTTCCAATCACTTCGCGGATCTGGCTCGAAGGCAACGGGAACAACTGCTCCAGTCTTACCAGGGCCACATCTTCACGCTTGTTCTCTTCTTTGCGGTCCAGCAGGTCGTAATAGAACTTACCTGTACAGAACACGACAGATTTTACTTTGTCGGTTTCTGCGGAAGGATCATCCAGCAGCGGCTGGAAAGTTCCGTTTGCCAGGTCTTCTTTCGTCGAGATCACTTTTGGATGCCTTAGTAAACTTTTTGGCGTGAACACGATGAGCGGCTTCCTGTAGTTCACCTTCATTTGTCTCCTCAACAGGTGGAACATATTGGCCGGCGTGGTCACATCGGCAACGAACATGTTGTCCTTGGCACAAAGCTGCAGGTAACGCTCCATTCTTCCTGAAGAGTGCTCTGCACCCTGGCCTTCATAACCGTGAGGCAGCAACATTACCAATCCATTCTGAAGCTTCCATTTATCTTCGGCAGCCGAAATGTACTGGTCGATCATGATCTGCGCGCCATTGGAGAAATCCCCAAACTGCGCTTCCCAGATGGTCAGGGATTTCGGGCTCGCCATAGCGTAGCCGTAATCAAATCCAACCACTCCGTATTCTGAAAGCAGGGAGTTATAGATCTGGAAGTCACAATCTGTTCCTTCCAGTTTATTTAGAAGAATGATCTCTTCCTCGCTGTCTTCTACTTTTACCACGGCATGACGGTGCGAGAAGGTTCCCCTTTCCACATCCTGGCCGCTCATTCTCACCCAGTAACCTTCCTTTAGAAGGGTTCCGTAGGCTAAAAGTTCGGCCATTCCCCAGTCAAGGGTATTGGTCTCAAAAAACATCGTATTGCGCTGGTCGATGAGCTTTTTGATCTTTCTAAGGAATTTCTTGTCTTCAGGAAGTTTTGAGATCACTTTGGCCACTTCAGATAAAGTATCCATATCTACAGTGGTGTCGACGTCTTCCATCATGCGGGTTTCATCAACATGCTCAAATCCTTCCCACTCGTCCTGCATAAAAGGTGTGATCCTGGTGGTTTCTTCCTTGCGGGAATCCTCAAGGTTCTCCTCAAGCCGGGCCTTATAATCGTCTTCCAGTTTCTTCACGTAATCCTCATCGATCACCCCTTGCTCCATCAGCTTTGCAGCATATAAATCGCGGGTGTTCTTGTGAGTGGAGATCGCCTTGTACAGCTTTGGCTGAGTAAAACGCGGCTCATCCCCTTCATTGTGTCCGTATTTACGGTATCCTAAAAGGTCAATAAACACGTCTCTTCCAAAGGTCATCCTAAAGTCAAGGGCGAATAGCACCGCGTGCACAACAGCTTCGGCATCATCGGCATTGACGTGAAGCACCGGTGAAAGTGTCACTTTTGCCACATCTGTACAATAGGTCGAAGAACGGCCGTCAAGGTAGTTAGTAGTAAACCCTATCTGGTTGTTCACCACTATATGTATGGTACCGCCGGTCTTGTAACCGTCCAGTTGGGCCATCTGCACGATCTCGTACACAATTCCCTGGCCCGAGATCGCCGCGTCACCATGAACGATGATTGGCAACACTTCTGATGCGTGATCTTTATGATGCCTGTCCTGTTTCCCGCGGGTAATACCTTCTACCACCGCGCCTACCGTTTCCAGGTGGGACGGGTTTGGCGCGATATTGATGTTGATCTCCTTCCCGCTATCGGTCGTGCGGCAGGAGGTCCAACCCAGGTGATATTTTACATCCCCGTCAAAAATGTCCTGCTCGTAATCTTTTCCGTCAAACTCGCTAAAGATGTCTTTGGCGCTTTTTCCGAAGATATTGGTAAGCGTGTTCAGCCTTCCGCGGTGGGCCATTCCCATCACGAAATCCTTCACGCCACGTTCAGCGGCTTTTTCAATGATGGTATCCAGCGCCGGAATGAGACTTTCCCCTCCTTCGAGCGAAAACCTTTTCTGACCTACATATTTTGTATGAAGAAAATTCTCAAAAGAAACCGCTTCATTAAGCTTCTTAAGAATATGCTTCTTTTGTTCTGCATCAAAATTCGGCTGATTCTCATTGATGTTCAGCTTGTCCTGTATCCACTGGATCTCCTTTGGATTGCGAACATACATATACTCGATCCCGATAGAATCACAGTACACCTTTTCAAGGTGAATGATGATCTGCCTAAGGGTAGACGGGCCAATGCCCAGAATTTCCCCGGCATTGAAGGTGGTGTCAAGATCGTCCTCGCTAAGGTCGAAATTTTCAATCGCCAGTGTGGGACGGTACTTCCTTCTCTCCCTCACGGGGTTGGTACGGGTAAAAAGGTGGCCGCGGGTGCGGTAACCGTCAATTAATTTGACAACCTGAAATTCTTTTATAACAGAATCGGGCATTTCAATTGGCTCCCCGTTCTGCGGATCTTCAAAATAGTGCTTTCCGTCAGCCGAGCTTTCCACTCCAAAATCAAAGCCTTGAAAAAAGGCTCTCCAGCTAGGTTCTACACTGTCGGGATATTGTAAATATTGGTCATAGAGTTCAGCAAAATATGCTGTATGTGCGGCATTTAAAAATGAGAATCTATCCATAAGATGAAACTACTGTTTCTTTTTTTAAAACTTCACAAAAGTACGATTTTTAAAAAAGATGCATGAGTCCAATTCATATATTTACCTTATAGTTAAAACTATTTTAACAACATGAAGCCACTTTTAGCCAACAAAACCACATTCTTGATTTCAGTAATTTTTCTCTTAGCCACTCATTCCAAAATTTTTGGGCAGGAGGCGGGTTCTTTGAAAACTATTTCTTCGGAAGAGATTGCGAAAACAGGTACTGCTGAAGTAAACAAAATAACAATAAATGATCCAGCCCAAAACATACCTCTCAAAAATGACATTTTTGAGCCCCTTTCTGAAGGCCGTTTTATTGATCATGTGCGCTTCGGCGGAAGTTTGGGAGTAAGTTTCAGCAACGGCTTTTTCAGCGGCTACCTGGCGCCAAAGGCGGTTTATGACTTCAACTCCTATTTTTCCGCAGGAATTGGCAGTCTGGTTTCCTACAGTGACGGCTCCAATTACACGGCCTGGACTCTTGGCGGTAGTTTAATAGGCCTGGCGAGGCCATTGCCCATGCTGCAGCTTTCGGCAGAACTTGAAGAGAATTATGTGACCCGCGATCTTGAATATTACGGAACCGATATAAAGGAAAACTATTGGACGCCCGCCCTTTTCTTCGGAATTGGCTATACGACCGGACCTGTGACGGCGGGAATACGATATGATGTGCTGCATGATGAGCAAAAAAGCATTTACGCCGATGCTTTCATGCCGTTTGTTACGATCCTGTTCTAAACTTCGCGATCCATAAGGCCCTGTCCAAACTGACGCAGCAGCTCTTTCTTTTCTTCGGGAATGTCCAGCTGCTCCAGTGCCGAAAATGCCATTTTCGTGTACTTTTCTATTTCATGGCGGGTAAGCTCGGCTGCACCACTGCTCTCAAAAAGGCCTTTTACGGTCTCTATTTTTGCCGAAGCATCCAGCGGATTTATTGAATAAAGGTGCTCCAGCTGCACCGCCTCCCCGGAACCGGATTCTTTCAGGGAAGTGAGATACAAAAAGGTCTTTTTGTTCTCTATAATGTCGCCGCCAACTCTTTTCCCGAAGGTTTCAGGATCACCAAAAGCGTCGAGGTAATCGTCCTGCAGCTGGAAAGCAATGCCTAAAAGCCTTCCGAATTCATAGATCTGCCGGCGATTCTCTTCTGAAGTACCCGCGACGATCGCACCCATTTTTAAAGAAGCCCCTACCAGAACAGCGGTCTTAAATTCTATCATTTTAAGATACTCTTCAATGCTCACGTCCTCGCGGCTCTCAAAGTCCATGTCATATTGCTGGCCTTCACAAACCTCAATAGCGGTTTGTGAAAATAACTCGGCAAGTTCTCTAAAGGTCTCTCCGTTGTAGTTTTCAAACAATTGGTAAGCCTTGATCAACATCGCATCTCCCGAAAGAATCGCGGTATTCACATCCCACTTTTCATGCACGGTCTTCTTGCCTCTTCGTAAAGGCGCATCATCCATAATGTCGTCATGAACCAGGGAAAAATTATGAAAGACCTCGATCGCAAGTGCCGCGTCAAGCGCCTTTTTATAGTCGCTCCCAAAGATCTCGGCAGCCATAAGCACCAGCACCGGCCTCACCCGTTTTCCTCCCAGCCCCAGGATGTAAAGCATGGGCTCGTAAAGATTTTCGGGTTCTTTTTTCTGGATCTTTTCTGAAAGATAATCGAGGAAATCTTTCCTGTACCGGTCGGTGGACTGCATAAGAACAATTTTTGGCTAAAATACCAAAACCCGAAGAAAAGCACATTTTTAAGAGCTTAAAATTCGTGTAGGAATAAACTCAGGAAACTTTAATTGTTTTTGCAGTTTCCTTTCGTATCTTTGCAGCCTCAAAAACCGAAGGTTGTGAAAAATAAAATTCTTGCGAGATCGGCAGAAATGTTCCTTAGCCTGGGCGTGAAGAGCGTTACTATGGATGAGATCGCTTCGGAATTGGGCATTTCAAAAAAGACGATCTACGCGCATTATGCAACAAAGACCAGGCTGATCGAGGCAACCGCGCTTTATGTTTTCGAGAATATTTCATGCGGCATTGAAGAAATAAGGAACAAGAAAAAAGATCCTATTGAAGAACTTTATGCCATCAAGGACTTTGCGCTTGAACATCTTAAAGATGAAAAATCTTCGCCGCAGTACCAGCTTCAGAAATATTACCCAAAGATCTTTACCATGGTGAAGGCCAAGCAACAGCAGGTGATGGAAGACCAGATCAAAGAGAACCTGGAACGCGGAATGGCACAGGGCCTGTATCGCGAAGACCTGCCGCTGGATTTTACCAGCCGCATCTATTTTGTGGGGATGCTGGGGATCAAGGACCGCGACCTTTTTCCCGAAAGCGATTATACCACAAATGAATTGATCGAGAAACACCTGGAATACCACTTGAGAGCCATCGTCACCGATAAAGGAAGAAGCTCTCTCAATAAATATTTGAAAAACAGTTAAAATGAAAAAAATTAGCAGCTTGCTGTTAGGATTGTTCTGTTTGAGCCTAAGTGCCCAAACGGTAGAAGATCAACAACCGCTCTCACTCTCACTTGAAGAGGCAGTACTGTTGGGGCTTGAGAACAATTATTCTTCAGTAAAATCTGAAAAAGAGGTAGAGAAAGCGCTGGCCCAAAAGTGGGAGATCATTTCCCAGGGTTTGCCTCAGATCAACGGCAACGTCGATTACCAGAATTTCCTGAAACAGCCGGTGACACTTTTGCCTGCCGCCGCTTTTGATAACACACAGTCCACGATTGATGTTGTGGAAACCTACTTTTCCAATGTGCAAAGAAACACTGAACCCGTAAACGCACCCGAAGGTTTTATCCCTGTGCGGTTTGGGACCAAACAGAATGTGACTGCAACAGCCACCTGGTCACAGCTGATCTTTGACGGCTCTTATATAGTTGGAGTGCAGTCGGCAAAGACCCTGTTACAGATTTCCAAAAATGCCAAAACCAAGACCGATCTTGAAGTGCGTAAAGCGGTGATCAATGCCTACGGAAATGTGCTTATGGCGAAACAAAGCGTAGACATTCTAAATAGCAACCTTCAAAACGTCACCAAAAACCTCAACGACACCCAAAAGATCTTTGAAAATGGTTTAGCCGAAGAAGAAGATGTGGAACAACTGAAGATCACCCGTCTCACCCTTGAGAACAACCTGGGAAGAAGTGAACGAATGATGGAGATCGCTTACCAGATGCTCAACATGGCCATGGGAATCCCTGTTGAAAAAGAAGTGATCCTAACTGATGAACTCTCTGGCCTGGCCCTCAAATTCACCCAACCGGAACTGCTGAACGAAAGCATTCCTGTTGAAGAAAATATAGATGTAAGGATCGCCCAGAATTCAGCTGAAGCCGCAAGGATCTTCGTTAGACTGGAAAAAGCAAAAGCGCTGCCAACAATTACCGGATTCCTTAACTACGGTGCTTCCGGATACAGTGATTCCTTTACCTTTTTTAATGATACACAGGAATATTTTGGCCAGTCCATTTTAGGAGTAAGCCTCAACATTCCCATCTTTAGCAGTGGAATGCGCGCTTCCCGTACCAAGCAAAAGCAACTGGAGTACGAGCAGGCTTTGCTGGACCTGGAGCAGGAGAAGAACCAGGTAAAACTGGAGATCGCTTCAGCAAAAGCCGATTATAAGTTCAGCCTGGAAACGCTGGAGACGCGGCAGGAAAGCCTGGCGCTGGCCGAACGCATCGAGAACAAGAACCAGATCAAATTTTTTGAGGGTCTTTCCAGCAGTTTTGAGCTAAGCGAAGCCCAGCGACAGCTTTACACCGCCCAGCAAAGTTTGCTCGAAGCCATGATGGACGTGATAAGCGCCAAAGTGGAACTCGAGACCGTATTAAGCACAAAAACATATTCCGAAGAGGAAGAATAACGACAAACTAACAGTTCAAAAATGAGAAAAATAAGCCTAGTTATATTCAGTGCCCTTGCGCTTTACTCCTGCGGAAAAGAAAAATCTGTTGAGGAGGTCATCGACGAAGGAAACCTGCAGGAAATAAGAGCGAAAAAAGCAGAATTGAGCAGCAAGCAAAGTGAATTGAGCTCGCAGATCGCTTCTTTAGATGAAGCCATCCAAGAACTGGACGTGAACGAGCAGTTTGCACTGGTGGAAACCAGGAGGATCAACGACACCCTGTTCAAACATTATGTAGAGCTTCCGGGAGATGTGGAAACCGACCAGAACATCACTATCTATCCTGAATATTCAGGAATTCTTTTGAACATTTCAGTAAAAGAAGGAGAAAGGGTTCAAAAAGGGCAAATTCTGGCTAAGATCGATGACGGCGGACTTGCCAATCAACTTGCACAGCTGGAGGCGCAACTGGCGCTTGCAAAAACCACTTTTGAGCGGCAGCAAAGGCTGTGGGAACAGAATATTGGTTCAGAGATACAGTACCTGGAGGCCAAGACCAACTATGAAGCGGTACAGAATTCGGTTAACCAGCTAAAATCACAGTTGGGAAAAACCGTGGTGCGTGCACCTTTTAGCGGAGTGATCGACGAGATCTTTACAGATGAAGGCGAAGTAGTTGCGCCGGGACAAAGCAGGCTTTTCAGGCTCATCAACCTGTCTGACATGTATATTACCGCAGCCGTTCCCGAATCTTACCTCGGAAAGATCAAAAAAGGCACCGAAGTTATTGTAGAGATCGGCGCTACCGGCACACAGTTCACAAGCAAGATCCAGCAGGTGGGCAATTTCATCAATCCTAACAACAGGACCTTTGAAGTGAGAGTAGCCGTTCCAGACAGCCAGGAGCAGGTAAAGCCAAACCTCATCGCCACCATCAAACTGAACGACTACACCGCTGAAAAGGCGGTCACCATTCCCGAAAGCGTGGTTCAAAAGAATGCCGCAGGTGAAAGTGTAGCTTACGTAATGGAGAAAAAAGGCGATGCTACGGGTATCGCTCAAAAAAGAATTCTGGAATTAGGCGCCTCCTATAATGATACGGTTGAAGTATTGAGCGGACTTAAAGCCGGGGAACTTTTGGTTACCGAAGGCGCGAAGAACCTACACGACGGGGAACAGATAAAGATCAGGGAATAACATTTTCCGCAGCATTAAAAACATTATTTGAATGAAACTGGACAAAGACTTTAAACTTTCTTCCTGGGCTATAGACAACAAGATGACGGTCTATGTGATCATTGCCATCATCATGATTGGCGGGCTCATGTCTTATTACGCCATGCCGCGGGAATCGTTCCCGGAAGTGGTGGAGACCAAGATCTATGTGAGCTCTGTGAACCCCGGAAACTCTGCCGAGGATGTCGAAAAATTCATCACCGAGCCGCTGGAGGAAGAATTCAATAATATTGGAGGGGTCAACGAGATCACCTCTACCACGCTTCAGGACTACTCCCTGGTCATCGTCACCTTTGATGAAGACATAGCCGTAGAAGAAGCCAAGCAAAAGGTAAAGGATAAGGTAGACCAGGAGAAGGCTTCTACCACGTGGCCTACCATGGACAATGGTGCCAAGGTAGAACCAAACGTCTTCGACCTCAACCTTTCCGAAGAGATGCCTATTCTCAACATCAACCTCACCGGAGATTATCCGGTTCAAAAGCTGAAGGAATTTGGCGAATATCTGCAGGACCGCATCGAGCTGCTTCCGCAGATCAAGGAAGCTTCCATTCGCGGCGCCGAGGAAAAAGAGGTAGAGATCGCGGTAGATCCTCACAAGATGGCGGCTTCAAAAGTGAGTTTTCAGGACATCATCAGCGCGGTGAGCATGGAAAACCAGACCATCTCGGGAGGAAACGTGATCACCGGCGGAGTGCAGAAGAATATCAGGATCCTGGGAGAGATCGAAGACCCGGCAGAGCTGGAGAACGTGATCGTAAAACGCGAAGACGGGAATGTTTTTCTTAGAGACATTGCTGAAATTAAGTTCCAGGAAAAAGAGCCTACCACTTTTGCCCGGGAATACGGGCAGCCGGTTGTGATGCTGGATATCAAGAAGCGTAGCGGGAAAAACATGATCGAGGCTATTGACGATATCAAAGAGATCGTCGAAAATGAGAAAGAGACTTACCTGCCAGATGACCTGCATATCTCCTACTCCAACGACCAATCTACCACTACACAAAACATGGTTGATGACCTGGTAAACAACATCATTTTTGGGGTGATCCTGGTGGTGCTGGTTTTGATGTTCTTCTTAGGCTTTAGAAATGCCCTTTTTGTAGGGTTTGCCATTCCGCTTTCCATGTTCCTTTCGTTCATCATTTTGTCGAGCATTGGCTTTACATTAAATACGATGGTACTTTTTGCCCTTGTAATGGGGCTGGGAATGCTGGTAGATAACGGGATCGTGGTCGTGGAGAACGTTTATAGCCTCATGAGCCAGGGCATGCCGAGAAAACAGGCAGCAAAACAGGGGGTTGCCGAGATCGCCTGGCCAATTATCGCTTCAACAGCGACCACTTTGGCAGCCTTTTTTCCGCTGGGATTATGGCCGGGAACCATTGGGAAATTCATGATGTACTTCCCTATCACCCTTTCCATAGTTTTAGGCTCCTCGCTGTTCGTTGCGCTCATCATCAACTCGATGCTTACCTCTCAATTCATGAAGACCGAAGAGAAAAGCCTGTCTAAAAAACGATTGATCAGGATTAGTGCAGTGTTGGCGGGAACAGGCGTTTTGGTCCTCATCCTTGGTTTTGTCATGGACATGGGTGCCGTACGTGCGATCGCAAACTTGCTGTTGTTGCTGGCCATCATGATGTGGTTGTACAAATATGCCCTGGTAAAACTGGTTGATTACTTCCAGTACAAGGCTTTGAAGGTGCTGGAGAACAACTATGAAAGGACCTTGAAATTCTCGCTTCGCGGGAAGAATGCTTACATGGTTTTCTTCGGAACTGTATTGTTGCTGATCATTTCTTTTGTTCTCATTGGAATTGTAAAGCCAAAGGTGTTGTTTTTTCCCGAAAATCAGCCGAACCAGATCATCACCTATATAGAGTATCCTGAAGGAACCGATATTAGGAAAACGAATGAACTTACAAAACAGGTAGAGCAAAGGGTTTTTGATGTCATTAAAAAATATGAAGACGAAGACGGCTACAACTTCATGGTGGAATCTGCCATTTCCCAGGTAGGCCAGGGTGCAGGAAACCCTCAAACCGATGGCGGACAGCAAAATGAGATGCCGCACAAGGCGAAGATCACCCTTTCTATGCGCGAATACAAAAAGCGCCGCGGGGTGGAAAGTAGCCATGTGCTTTCTGAAGTTCGGGATGCCGTGCAGGGTTTTGCCGGCGCCTCCATTATTGTAGAGAAAGATGCTGCAGGACCGCCAACAGGTTACCCTATCAACATCGAGCTGAAGGGTGAAGATTATGAGCAGATGCTCACCGAAGCAGAAGACTTGAGGGAGTACATTAACGATTTAGGAATTCCAGGGATTGAAGACCTTCAAATCGATGTAAATAAATCAAAACCTGAGCTTAACATTCGTGTGGACCGGGTTAAGGCAGGGCAGCTGGGAGTTTCTTCGGCAACCGTTGGCCAGACTTTGAGACGTGCTATTTATGGGGAAGAGATCTCTACCTATAAGGAACGCGATGAAGATTATGATATCAACATCAGGTTCAACCAGGATTTCAGGTATGATGAGAATGTACTTTTCAATCAGCCTATCACCTTTAAGAACCAGAATACCGGCGCTATTGTGCAGGTACCAATTTCTTCTGTGATCGACAAGGAGCTAACTTCGGCTTTCAGCTCGATAAAAAGAAAAGATCTCAAAAGGGTGATCACTTTATACTCCAACGTTCTTGAAGGTTACAACGGAAATGCCATCGTAGAACAGCTTCAGAATGAATTGCAGAGCTATGAACTGCCAAAGAGCATGAGCCTGGAATTTACCGGGGAGCAGGAGAAACAGGCAGAGAATATGGCATTTTTGCTGAAGGCTTTGCTTATTGGCCTTGGCGGAATATTGCTCATCCTTGTGGCCCAGTTCAACTCTATCCCTAAACCCCTCATCATCTTGATGGCGGTATTCCTGAGTTTGGCCGGGGTATTTTTGGGAATGGTATTTTTCAACATGGACTTCATCATTATAATGACGATGATGGGAATTATTTCCCTCGCGGGAATTGTGGTAAACAATGCCATTGTACTGGTAGATTACACCCAGATCCTAATCGACCGTAAGAAGCGTGACCTGGAAATGGACGAACATGAAGCCCTGACAAAACAGCAATATTTTGAGGTGATCGTACAAGGGGGTAAATCCAGGCTGCGACCGGTATTGTTAACTGCCATTACGACAGTGTTGGGCTTGATCCCACTGGCAATTGGTCTCAATATTGACTTTTTTACACTTTTTACAGATTATGATCCGCAGATCTATGTGGGAGGTGATAACGTGATCTTTTGGGGGCCGCTGGCATGGACGGTGATCTTCGGGCTCATCTTTGCGACCTTCCTTACCCTTGTGGTAGTGCCGGCTATGCTGTATCTGGTCAACAGGGCACGAGTAAAGATCTATAATAAGAGAAAAGAAAAAGCCTAGTCAAAAAGGGCATTTTTGAGAGACCTCCGGAGCATATCCGGAGGTTTTCTTTTTTTTCGGGAGTCTGGCAAAGTGTTTGAACCCTATAATACAGTTCAATTTAATATTAATTAAAAACTAAAGAATGAATACTGTTTTAACCATTGAAGAACGCAATGCCGTGTTACTTTCAATGGCAAATCTTGTAGAAAAAGAAAAAGAAAGTATTTTAAAAGCGAACAAAATTGACCTGGA
>JBAVJB010000134.1:0-2788 GCA_049687495.1 Salinimicrobium sp. | reverse complement strand
AGCAAAGAATAGATCTCACTGTCTAAAAATTCACCGTTGAAAAAGAAATTTTCCCTGAAGTAGGCTTCCTTTTTAAAACCTAACCTGAGCAGGATGCCGCGGGAATTCTCATTTTTAGGATTAATGTTCGCCTCCAGGCTGTGTAGCTTTAGATCATTGAAACCGAAATCGAAGATCCTGAGCATGGCTTCCTTCATGTAACCACTGCCCCAGAATTCCGGTTTTAAGGTGTAGCCGATCTCTGCCCTGCAATTCTTCTTGTCTATTTTCCAGAAGCTAAGATCTCCAATAAATTCCCCCGTAGCTTTTTCCTCCAGCCCCCAAAATAGGCCGTTCTTTGCTTCGTAGATCCTCAGGCCTTCTTCAATGAAATTTTCAGCATCTTCAACGCTCGTGTGCCGGTGAGAATCCATAAAGCTCATCACCTGTTCATTGGAACGAATATCCTGAATATCGGGAGCATCTTTTAAGCTGATCTGCCTGAGGAGAAGCCTTTCGGTTTCCAGCCTGGGAAATTCTTTGAAATACTTTTCTTCTATCATTATTGAAGCTTGACACTTTAATTTGAAAGGTACTCAAAAAAGGCATTTTTGGGAAGTATTCCGCAATTTGTGTTATTCATTGATATCCAAATTTAATTCTTGATCAATTTCATATTTTAAATTTTCGTACATATCTTAATATGTGTGGTAACTTATTTCTACTAAAATAAGAAGAAGCTGCTGTTCTTAGGGAATTTCAGCTTAAAAAAGCTTCAACATCAAACTGTTGAAAAACAGCCGGTTTTACTCCTGCTGCTGCTCTTTATGAAATAATCCTTATTTTGAACTTCTAAAACCTCTAAACCATGAAATTTTCAAGCTCATGCTTTTTACTGCTGTTCGCCGCCTTTACTGCACAGGCGCAAACTTCCGAAGAGAAGTTGCAGGAAAAAGCACATCGCATTCACGATGAAGTGATCACCATAGACACGCATAACGACATTAACGTCGATAACTTTACCGATGAAAAGAATTACACGCAGGACCTGGATACGCAGGTGAACCTGCCAAAAATGGAAGAAGGCGGCATGGATGTGACCTGGCTCATCGTCTATACAGACCAGGGAGACCTTAACGCTGCCGGCTACAAAAAAGCTTATGAGAATGCCATGTCCAAGTTCAAAGCCATTCACCGGCTTACCGAAGAGCTTGCGCCTTCCAAGATAGGCCTCGCCACTTCTTCCCAGGAAGTTCGGGACCTGGTGGCACAGGGAAAAAAGGTGGCTATGATAGGCGTGGAAAATGGCTATTCCATTGGTACAGATGTCAAAAATGTGAAAAAGTTCTATGACCTTGGGGCGAGATACATGTCGCTTTCCCACAACGGCCACAGTCAGCTGTGTGATTCAAATACGGGAGAAAAAGATGACAAATGGCTGCACAACGGCCTTAGCGCACTTGGAAAAGATGTGATAAAGGAGATGAATCGCCTGGGCATGATGATAGACGTATCTCACCCGTCAAAAGAATCTATGCGGCAAATGATCGAGCTCTCCAAAGCGCCCATCATCGCCTCCCACTCCTCTGCCCGCGCGCTGTGCAACCACAGCCGAAATCTTGATGATGAGCAGCTGCAATGGCTGATAAAGAATGGCGGAGTAGTACAAACCGTGGCTTTTGATTCTTACCTCAACACTCAAAAACACAATGCCTACGACGCTGCAGTCAAAAAAGTCTACACCGAAGTTGGTGAGAAAATAGGTTTTAAGATGATGGAATGGGAAGACATCAAAAAGATGGAGCCCGATGCCAGGAAACATTATTACGAGCAATACCGGCAGGTGCAGAAGCTGGCCAAGCCTAAAGTGGCCAAGCTCAAGGAAAAAATACCGCCTGTGGACGTTTCAGATTTTGTGGACCATATTGATTACCTCGTCAAGAAGATAGGCATCGATCACGTGGGCATCAGCTCTGACTTTGACGGAGGCGGAGGTGTGGAAGGCTGGAGCGATGCATCAGAATCTTATAATGTCACCCTCGAGCTGCTCAAAAGAGGATATTCCGAAGAAGAGATCGCCAAACTTTGGGGCGAAAACTTACTCCGGGTAATGGATGAGGTCGAGGCTGTTGCCAGGGAACTGCAGGGATAGCTGAAGAAAAATTCAAAAATAAGAAGGCTCTGCTTTAAGCGGAGCCTTTTTTTTAGTTACCTACATCTGGCCTGAAGCTGTCTGAGGTCACTGTGAGCAAACCTGCAGCACCAACTACGGGCACGCCGTAATTCACAAGACGGGACATGGATCTATTTTTTAAATAGATCGCCTGGATCTCTTCATCGGCCAGGGCTATCTTTACGCTCTTATCTTGCGGGATCTGTTTATGATCTGCCAGCATTTTGGCGGTGTCGGATTTTTTTCCGGCAATTCCGTAAAGTTGTCCGCCTTCACGTTCCAGTCTTTGAAACTCATAGTACACATTGTCCAACGTCACTACCCTAACCCGGTCACCGGAATCAATGGCCTGATCAACGGATGCGACATCATTATGATACACGCTGCAACTATTCAGCGAAAAAATGCTCATTAATCCAAGCAGGAATACACCTGCAACTGAGGTGATACTTTTCATAGCTTTAGTTTTTAATGAAATTATAAGGGGGAATATCATGACTGCCATAAGGCAGCATGTAGGCGCAAAATCCAATTTTTTTAGAGATGAAATATAAAGTTACTTCAGAAAAAAATGGTCTGGGCCATTTGGGAGGAATTTATTTACAGGATTATTTGCTCCACCTGCTATCATAAACC
>JBAVJB010000133.1:0-21749 GCA_049687495.1 Salinimicrobium sp. | reverse complement strand
CATGGCCTGCAAAACTCCCTCATCTGTGATGTGGCGTCCCTTGAGTTGCTGCTCGATCATTTCTTCCTGGCTGACCATCTTTTTAAGATTTTGATTCTTAAGAAGTTAGTGAAAATTGGCCTTTTTGGAAAGTAAATGGGTTTAAAGTTCCGGGTTCAAAGTTCAAGGTTCAAACTCCAAAGTTCAAATCACAGATCACTGAAAACTTTACCTAAGAACGAGCTTCTTTATAAGGTCACGCCCAAGTTCTTCGTTGAGCATTCTAATGATCTTGTCTTTTCCGTAGCTCAATTCTTCTCTCAAGACAGAAGAACTTAGCTGCACATGCAGCACCTCGCGCTCCAGTTTAATGGCGGTGGTGTATTTTTCTATGGCAGGACCCATCTGGCTGTTCCACACATTGCGAACATCTACCTTGTCCAGGCCTTTTTGGAGCTTGTTTTCGCTCACAAATTCTTTTAATGCTTCGCTAATGTTGAGGTGTTCGTTATTTCTCCTGGCCATAATCGCTGGAATAAGGGGTGAATCTTTTATAGGTGTAAATGATCCCTTTTGGGTTCAAAATTTTCAATTCCTCTTCTTCGGAAGAAAGCACGGTTTCCTTCCAGGAATTAAAAGGGGTTTTATAGTACAAATTAACCGAGTCATTTTCAACTTTTATGCTGAATTTTTCCTGAGTTTCTGAAGTGAGGAATTTTCCTCCCAGCTGCGGCCGAACTTTAGTCCTATAACCTTCTTTGCCGTCTACCTCTATATAATCAACCAGCTCGCTAAAACGAAATTCCTTGGTTATGCCCTCGGGAAGTTCGGCGGTTTGAATTTGCCAGTAGCCTTCAAGATTGGTGATCTGTTCTTCGGGGGAAGAGCTGCAGCTCGAAAGCAGGAGTGTCAAAAAGGTGAAAAAAACCAACTTTTTCATAGGTTGAACATTTTATAGGTCTGTCCGGTTTCAGCAACAACTTTTTCGGTCCTGTCACCGTGAGTGTCACTTATAAAAAGCTGCCCCAGTTCATCTGTCGCGACCAGCTCAACGATATGCGCCACCCGGTTCTCGTCCAGCTTGTCAAAAATGTCATCCAGCAGCAGGATCGGGGAAACCTTACTTAAGTCCTTTATAAAATCAAATTGAGCAAGTTTTAGGGCGATCAAGAATGACTTTTGCTGTCCCTGGGAGCCGAATTTCTTTATTGGGTGTCCTTCAATTTCAAAGCTAAGATCATCTTTATGGGTGCCCACGCTGGTGTACTGCAGCGCCATGTCTTTTTGAAGATTGTCCTCCAGAAGCTGCGCCAGGCTCTGCTCATCCAGCTGACTCTTATAGTTCACTTCTACATTTTCTCGTTCATTGCTGATGGTCGCGTAGCGCTTCTGAAAAATAGGAATAAAGGTCTCCAGGAAAGTCTTTCGTTTCCTGTACAGCGCACTTCCCAATTCCTGCAGCTGCATGTCATAGACCGAAAGCGTATCGCGGTCAAAGGAACGGTTGGCCGCAAAATACTTCAGCAAAGAATTGCGCTGGGCAAGGATCTTTCCGTAGTTAATGAGAGTGTTGAGGTACTGGTTATCGCTTTGCGAGATCACACCGTCGATAAACTTTCTGCGGGTCTCGCTGCCTTCAATAATAAGATCTCGATCTGCCGGAGAAATGATCACCGTAGGAATGAATCCAATATGTTCGCTGAATTTCTCGTAAGGTTTATTGTTCCTTTTGATCATCTTTTTCTGCCCGCGTTTGGCGCTCACGATGATCTGCTCCTCCCGTTCCTGCTTCTCAAAAATGCCATCTACCACAAAAAATTCGGCGCCATGCCTAATGTTCTGGCTGGTGATGGGGTTGAAATAGCTTTTTCCGAAGGAGAGGTGATAGATGCTGTCCAGTACATTGGTTTTGCCAACGCCGTTGTTCCCTACAAGGCAGTTGATCTTGCGGTCAAATTCAAAACTTGCCGAGTCAAAATTCTTGTAATTAAGTAAGGAGAGGGATTTGAGAAACATAAACAGCTGTTCTTCAGCGAAATAATTCTGTAATTAGAAATGAGGTCTTTTGGGTCTCAGGCAGTGCAAATTAGGATAAATAAACAATTTATTTCCCTTTTAATTTTAAGAAAATATTCTATTTTTGCCTTCCAATTAACGATTATTTATGGCAACGTACAAGAAACGGGGATATAAGCCTAATACCAAAGAAGAGCAGCAAAATGCGGTAGAAGATCACTCAACTACAGCAGAGGTTTTTAATTCTCTCGACGAGGGGGCAAGCAAGACCGAAGAATGGGTGGCGAAGAACCAGAAATTTATTTTTATCATTATTGGTGTTGCCGCGTTGGTGATCCTGGGATACCTTGGATACGAGGAGTTCATACAGGAGCCTAAGGAGGCTGAAGCTGCGAACGAGATGTTCCAGGCACAGCAGTACTTCGAAAATGCAATGCAGGCACCTGCAACTCAAAGTGATTCTCTTTTCAGCCTGGCTCTTACCGGCGGACAAGGGAAATACGGTTTTGAAGATATTATTGAGAACTACGGCAGTACTAAAGCAGGTAATCTTGCACACTACTATGCCGGGATGGCTTACCTCAATACCAATGACTATCAAAAAGCCATTGATAACCTTGATGATTTCGAGAGCGATGACGAGATCCTTCCGGCACTGGCCAAAGGGGGAATCGGGGATGCTTTCCTTCAGTTGGAGCAGCCTGAGGAAGCTCTTGGTTATTACGAGGAAGCAGCTAACATTAGAGACAACAATTTTACTACTCCAAAGTTTCTTCTAAAAGCCGCGCTAACTGCTTTGCAACTTAATGATGCAGATGCAGCTGAAGATTACCTGAACAGGATCAAAGAAGAATATCCTGAATCTCCCGAAGCTAACCGTGTAGCGGTTTACCTTGGGCAGGCGCAGGCAATGCAATAGTATGGCTACAGCAGGAAAGAATCTTTCAGAATACGATAAGAACACAATCCCAAACGCGAAGGAATTCAGGTTTGGGATTGTTGTTTCTGAATGGAACTCAAACATCACCGAAGGTCTTTGCGAAGGGGCGATAAAGGTGCTTCTTGAGAATGACGTGCTGGAGCGAAAGATCGTTCGCTGGAACGTGCCCGGCAGTTTTGAATTGATCTACGGCTGTAAAAAAATGCAGGAAAGCTATGATATGCTTGATGCTATTATTGCGATTGGCAGTGTGATCCAGGGAGAAACCAAGCATTTTGATTTTGTATGTGAAGCTGTTTCACAGGGCATAAAAGACCTGAACGTGCAAAGCGATATCCCGGTGATCTTTTGCGTGCTAACCGATAACAATATGCAGCAGTCTATTGATCGCTCGGGCGGCAAACACGGCAACAAAGGTGCCGAAGCTGCAGTGGCGGCCATTAAAATGGCCCAGCTTAGAAAAGACGCCAGGCTCTAAACTCTTTCTCACGGCACTGTTTTTGTAGTTGAGAGTTTGTATAACAAACTTCGGATTTCTTGAGCTTTTTCAGTAAATTTGAGTTTTCCGGGAAATAAACACGAGCAGTTTGAAGATCAACTTCTATAAAACCAGAAAGAACCAGCGCTATAATTACACTCCGCGGTATTATAAGGGCAAGGATGTTGGCAATATCTATGAATTTGGCTCCAAATTCCACAAGTATAAGGAGACTACCAATGCTATAGATTTTGGTTCCCAATGGGCCGAGGCTCGTAAAATGAGCCGTACCCGCGGCAATCGTGAGATCAATATGCGAGTGCTGATCATTATTGCTGTCCTGCTGTTCATATTTCTTTGGATCATAGACTTCGATTTATCTATTTTTTCCAATCCGTAGTACATGACCGATGTTATTCATCTCTTACCAGACCATGTTGCCAATCAAATAGCTGCAGGTGAGGTAGTGCAGCGACCTGCTTCCGTAATAAAAGAATTGCTTGAAAATTCCATAGATGCGGGTGCAGATCAAATAAAAGTGTTGGTCAAGGAGGCGGGAAAAACGCTTATCCAGGTCACCGATAATGGTAAAGGCATGAGCCTTACCGATTCCCGCATGTGCTTTGAACGCCATGCCACTTCCAAAATAAATTCGGCAGAAGATCTTTTCAGCCTTAGAACAAAAGGCTTTCGGGGTGAGGCTTTGGCTTCTATAGCGGCTATTGCCCACGTAGAGCTAAAGACCAAACAGGAGGATGATGAAGTTGGTACCTGCATCAAGATCGAGGGCAGCGAGGTGGTATCGCAGGAGCCCTGTGTGACGCCGTTGGGAACTACTATTTGCGTAAAGAACCTTTTCTATAACATACCGGCCAGGCGAAACTTTCTGAAAAGCGATTCAGTTGAGCTGCGACACGTGATTGATGAATTCCAGCGGGTCGCCCTGGCGCATCCGCATATACAGTTTTCGCTCTTTCATAACGGCAGTGAGCTTTTTCAACTGCCGGGCTCCAATTTGAGGCAGCGCATCGTTAACATTTTCGGCGGGAAGACCAATGAAAAACTAGTGCCTGTTGAGGAAGATACAGGAATCGTAAAAATACGAGGTTTCGTGGGCAAACCCGAATTTGCGAAAAAGAGCAGGGGAGAACAGTTCTTTTTCGTGAATGACCGTTTTATTAAAAGTGCTTATTTAAATCATGCTGTTTTAGCGGCTTTTGAAGGCCTGCTCAAGGATAAGGCTTATCCAAGTTATTTTCTTTACCTGGATGTAGAGCCAAAAAGCATTGATATCAACATACATCCTACCAAGACAGAGATCAAGTTTGATGATGAGCATGCGCTGTATACCATTTTGCGTAGTTCTATAAAACACAGTCTTGGCCAATTCAATGTGGCTCCCGTTCTGGATTTTGATCGTGATGCCACCCTGGATACGCCGTATGAGTTTTCTCAAAAGGCGGTTAGTCCGCCCAAAGTTGAGGTGGATCCCAATTTCAATCCTTTCAAAAACGAAGGCGGCGGGGGCGGTTACACTGCGCCTAATTACCGCAGGGAAAAACCGGCGGCAAGCTGGGAAAGCCTTTATACCGGGCTGGACCAGAAGTCTTCCTCTTTTGACCAGGTGGAATTTGAAAGCGATGAAGTGAGTGGTAAGCTATTCTCCTCTTCAGATGAAGAGAATACAGGCGGCACTACTTTTCAGCTGAACAGAAAATATATAGTTACCTCTCTAAAAAGCGGAATTCTGGTCATGGATCAGCACAGGGCGCACAGCAGGATCCTGTATGAGGAGCTGCTTAAAAACATCACCGTGACTGCGGCAGTGAGCCAGCAGTTGCTTTTTCCGCTGCAGCTTCAGTTTTCGACCAACGAGATGAAGTTGTTCAAAGAGGTCAAAGAGTCCCTTGAGCAAACCGGTTTCATTTTTGGAGCATTTTCGAAAGATTCCGTGGAAATTACGGGGATTCCAACACAAATTTCAGAAAGCGAAGTGGCTATTCTACTGGAGCAGCTGCTTTCTGAACTTGAGAACGAAGTGCCCGGCGCCGGATTTTCGCAGACGGACGTATTGGCCAAATCCCTTGCCAAAGGTATGGCCGTAAAGTCGGGGACCGTCCTCAATTCAACCGAACAACAAAATATTGTTAATAGTTTATTTGCCTGTAAAGAGTCATCGTTTTCTCCATATAATAGACCTATCTTTATAACACTAACTGTTGACGACCTGGATAAAAAGTTTATGTAAATGGGAAGAATGACCGAAACCGTCAAGGTTCTACTAATTATTAATGTAATTTTCTTTATTGGAACACTCACTTTAGGAGAACCCGCGTACAAATATTTTTCCCTCTGGTTCTTTAAAAATGACAATTTTGGTGTTTGGCAGGTAGTGACCCACATGTTCATGCACGGCGGGTTTATGCATATTTTATTCAATATGTATGCCCTGTGGGCTTTTGGAAGCCCTATTGAGCAAGTACTCGGGAAAAACAAGTTCATTTTTTTCTATTTTTCGGCAGGTATAGGAGCGGCCGCCATTCATACTTTGGTGAACTATTACCATTTTGAGGCTGGTTATTCTGAACTGCTCAACGCAGGAATGCAGCCCGATGCCATACAAACCCTGCTCAAAACAGGGCAGTACAATACGGGCGTATTGAATTCGGTATCGCAGGATATGCTTCGGGAATTCTATACGGCCTACAATACACCTGCAGTGGGAGCTTCCGGTGCAATATACGGGGTGCTGGTCGCGTTTGGAATGATGTTCCCAAATGTGGAGCTGTTCCTGCTGTTCGTGCCGGTGCCTATTAAGGCAAAATATTTTATTCCGGCTTTAATTGGGCTCGACCTCTTTTCCGGATTCACGGGATATTCTATATTTGGAGGAGGAATAGCGCATTTTGCCCACGTGGGAGGTGCTCTTTTTGGCTTTATAATGATGTGGTACTGGAAGAAGAACCAGTTCAATAATAATAGATGGGATTGATGAGAAGGTCTGGAAACTTCAGGTATAAATTGAAAACGGCGACGGTCACTGAGAAGCTGATCGCGATAAATATCGTCGTGTTCATCCTGTTCTTCCTTGTTAAGACCATTGCATTCCTGTTTCAGTTGCCATCAGACTTCCTGATGGAATGGTTCGTTTTTCCTAAAGAGCCGGCAGAATTCCTTTTTAAACCCTGGTCAATCATCACTTATGCCTTTTTGCACAGCGGCATTTGGCACATCCTGTCGAACATGCTCATCCTGTATTATGCGGGTATATATTTCCTGAACTATTTCTCACCTAAAAAGCTGCTGAATTTCTACTTTTTGGGAGCCATATTCGGCGCTTTGGTCTACATGGCCAGCTACAATCTTTTCCCGGCTTTTCAGGCTACAGGCAGGTCTTACCTGTTAGGAGCCTCGGCAGCGGTAATGTCTGTGCTTGTCGGGATTGCCACGCATATTCCGCATATGCGCATTAGGCTCATTCTTATTGGGAGCATCAAATTCTGGTGGATCGCCGCTTTTTTGGTGACGCTGGACGTGATCCAGATCCCAATAAACAATCCCGGAGGACATTTGGCCCACCTTGGCGGTGCAGCCTTTGGGTATATCTATGCCAGCCAGTTAGGCCGCGGCAACGATATTGCCAGTGGCTTTGAAAAGATGATGGATTGGATCGCTTCTCTTTTCTCCGGAAGTAAATCTTCTTCCCGCAGGAGTAACCTTAAAACAGTACACCGCAGGAAAAAGACGGGAAGCACCAGTACTACAGCCTATACGACAGGGGTAAGAAACAAAAAGGAAGAACAGGAGAAGATAGATGCTATTCTGGATAAGATCAGTAAAAGCGGCTATGACAGCCTTACACGGCAGGAAAAGGAGTTTCTTTTTAACGCCGGAAAAGAAAACTGATGAAAGGCCTCAACTGGTTTGAAAAATTCCTGTTCCTTTTAAACTGGCTGTTTGCAGCGGCATTGCTTTTTTCGTACCTGCTGCCTTACATTCCACCTCATACTTTTGCCTTGCTTTCGGTATTTAGCCTTGGCGTGCCTTTTTTGATCATCGTCAACCTGATCTTTCTGTTGTTCTGGCTCTTCAGACTAAAAAAACAACTGTGGCTTTCCTTCATTGCACTGCTGCTGGGGCTGAACCACGTCACTTCGGTTTATGAGATCTCAACTTCCGAAGATTTTGATCTTGGAGACAACGTTTTCAAGGTACTCAGCTATAATGTGCGCCAGTTCAACCAGTACGGCTGGAACAAGAACGATAAGGATATTCCCAAAAAGATCGCCGATTTTGTTGAGCTTGAAAACCCCGACCTGGTCTGCATGCAGGAGTATTTTAAGGGGGAAAAGACCATTGCCGCGAGGTTTCCTCATCGTTATATCAAGATCAAAGAGCAGAATGATGAATTCGGGCTGGCAATTTTTTCAAAGTTTCCCATTATAGACCAGGGATCTCTAGATTTTCCTACTTCCAGTAACAACAACGCGATCTTTGCCGATATTATAAAGGATGAGGATACCATTAGGGTGGTCAACGTTCATTTACAGTCGTTTGGGGTAAAGCCTAACCTGGACAAGCTGGAGAAACAGCACTCAAAAAAGGTATTTTTGGGCATGGGTCAGACCTTTGTGAGGCAAGAGAAGCAGATGGATATTGTCATTGAACTAATTAAAAAGAGTCCTTATCCCGTGCTGGTAATGGGCGATTTTAACAATACGGCTTACTCTTATATCTACAGGGAGATCAAATCTGAAGGGCTTTTTGATGCCTATAAAGAAGCCGGGAACGGCTTTGGCCAAACCTATGATTTCAGGTTCTTTCCTCTAAGAATAGACTTTATTCTTGCTGCTGAAACCCTGGAAGTGCTTTCCTTTGACAACTACAAAGTTCCGTTTTCAGATCACTACCCCGTAACGGCTACTTTTGCCTTAAAATAAGTTCGGTTGCTGCTCCAGGTAGTTGAGCGCATTGGGCCCCTCGTTGAAGATGAGGTCTACAATGCTCAGGTCGTTGATGTATCCCATCTTTGGAGAAAACACCTGCGTATAGGGCTCAAAAATGTGTTTTTTTTGACCTTTTGCTTCTACCAGATATCTCCCGTCAATCTGCTCTTTAGGCTTTAGAATGTATTCTTCGGTTTTAGAAGAATTCAGGTCCAGTTGCAGGCTTTCCAGCGCAAGTTCAAGGCAGTCGTAATTGAAGTCGAGCAGGAACTCATAGTTTTTCTCGTATAAAGGCCTAAACTCATCTTCATAAAATTCAAAGAAAGGAGAGGTGCGGTAGGCACTTTCTAAAGATTTCCAGTGCTGGTCCTGCCATGGGAAAGCGTCTTCAATTCGCACATCCCTGTACTTCTGGTGCTGTGATTTATTGCCCGTGTGCTTGATAGGAATGTTCAGCAGTAATTTGCCGTTCGCTCCATAGACATACATGCGGTTGCGGTAGGTTTGTTTCTGGTAATTATCATCGTTCTCAAAAACAACTTCATCGGCTTGAACCAGGGCTACATATTCTGAAACCGGCCCAAAATAGCAAGGGTGCAGAAGAAGCTTTTGCATGCTATGCCTTTTTCTTTTTTCTGAAGAAACTGTAACCAAACCAGCCTACCAGCAATACCAGGAAGTATGGCAGGTAAGAAACAGGTTCCCCGTTGCCGCCAACGGTAGTGAACATCCGGTCCCAACGAATCTTATTGAATCCTGAAGCATTAGGATCAAGGCTCAACCAGATGAATACCGGTTTTCCCACGATGTGGTTTTCGGGCACAAAGCCCCAGTAACGGCTGTCTTCAGAATTGTGCCTGTTGTCACCCATCATCCAGTAATAATCCTGTTTGAAGGTATAAGTGTCTATAGGTTGTCCATTAAGGAGTACCTGCGTACCATTGACCGAAAGTTTATTGTCATGTCCCATCTCGCGGCCTTCATAGGTCTCAATGATTCTCCTGTAAAGGGCGAAAGATTTCAGGTCCATCTTGACCGTAGCGCCTTTCTTCGGAATATAAATTGGCCCAAAATTGTCGCGGTTCCAGTCAACTTTCTTATTGTTTGGGAAGATTCCCGGGTCCTGCTTACCTGCAGGAGTGATCTGCCGTTCTATTGAAGCCACGTTCGGGTGGTTCTTTAGCCTTTGATAAGCATCTTCAGAAAGCGACTGAATAAAGAACTGGTTGGTGTTAGGGTCGTAGTAGAAAGCATCTGTAATTCCGTAGACCTTATAAAGCGTGTAGGGATCAAAACCTTCTCCTTTGGTGTAACCGCTGTAAGAGTACTGCGGTTTTGCCCTGTCCGGAAGGTCAAGAGGCTGGTTGTTCACCAATATTTTCCCGTCTACGATCTTAAGAGAATCGCCGGGCAAGCCGACAGCTCTCTTTACATAATTCGATTTCTTATCAATAGGTTTATCGAAATGCTGTTGAGAAGCATCCCGGAACATCTTCACCGTGTCGATGGGCCAGTTAAAGACCACAATGTCATTGCGCTCTATATGCTGGAATCCCGGAAGCCTGAAGTATGGAATATGCGGATTCTTAAAATAAGATTTGATGCCTATCCCCGGGATGGTGTCGTGCACCATTGGGAAAGCTACAGAAGTAATAGGCGTTCTTGCCCCGTAATGGAACTTGCTTACAAACAGATAATCGCCTACAAGTAAGGTCTTTTCCAAAGAGGAGGTAGGAATGGTAAAAGGCTGCATCACGTAGGTATGCACGATGGTGGCTGCAACTACAGCAAAAAGAATGGAGCTGATCCATTCACCGGCGGCACTGCCGGGTTGCAGGCTTCGGTCCTCCCTGTATTTGGCATCTGTAAGGTAATTGACGTAATAGATGTAAAACCCAAGGGTTACGATCACTAAAATGGTTTCTGCAGTAGAGGTCCTGCCAAAGCTTCTTATGGTCTCCACCCAAATCACGGGGAACATGATAAGGTTGACGATTGGAATAAAAAGAAGGATCACCCACCACCATGGCCTGTTGATGATCTTCATAAGGATGACGGCGTTGTAAACCGGTACGGCAGCCTCCCAGGCTTTGCGACCTGCTTTTTGGTATAACCTCCAGGTTCCAAGGAAATGAATAAGCTGAACGATCAGGAAAAACAGGATCCAATGTGTCAATATCATGAGCTGTAATTTGCGTTATAGGTATAGCTTGCCTGCAGTTTGTTACAATTTAAAAGAGCACATCTTTCATGCTGTACACTCCTTTTTTGTCTTGAAGCCACTCTGCTGCTACAATAGCGCCCAGGGCGAACCCGTCGCGAGAATGGGCTATATGTTCAATGTTTATGGTGTCTACGGCAGATTTGTAAGAGATCACATGTGTGCCCGGAACATTCTCTATTCTTTTGGCTGTTACCGGAATTTCATCTTCCCCGGCTCCCTCAAGTTTCCAGCTTTTTTTATCTGAATTCTCGATGATCTGCTCGGCCAGAGTGATGGCGGTGCCGCTTGGGGCATCCAGTTTCTGGGTGTGGTGGATCTCTTCAATTGCTACGGAATACTCAGGGACACCTTTCATCATGCCGGCCAGTTTCTTGTTGAGCTCAAAGAACAGGTTCACTCCCAAACTGAAGTTGGAGGCGTAAATGAATGCGCCTTCATGCTGCTCACAAAGCTTCACGGCCTCTTCATACCTGTCAAGCCAGCCTGTGGTGCCCGAAATTACCGGCACCTGCTGTTCAAAGCAGGTTGTGATATTCTTGAACGCGGCACCGGGAATGCTGAAATCTATGGCTACATCTGCTTTTTTAAGGTCGTAAGCTGTAACATCGTCTTTTATTCGAAAAATGATCTCGTGCCCGCGCTCCTGCGCCAGGCGTTCGATGGTTTTCCCCATTTTTCCGTATCCTAAAAGGGCAATTTTCATCAGAAATTAAAATTTAAGCTCAGGCCATACCCGGTTTTTCCCGAGAACTGATCGTAATCCAGCTTTGGCCTTAAAGAGAGATCTTCACTCACGTTAAACTGCTGCAGGTGAGCGTCTACGTTGGCATCAATAATATTAAGGGCATACAGTCCTAAAGTGACAAGAACAGAGATCTCTTTGTTACGCTGATAAAAGCGCTGGGCATCAATTAATCCCTGGGTAGAGACAATTGGGGTTCCATTCTCGTCAGAGAATTCATCGTTCGTCTTTCCGGCCAGTCTGCTTTTGTAGGCATCCCGGTAACGGTCGTATTGATCGTCGTTCCTGAAGTAAAAATATACTCCCACTCCCAGTGCAGTATAAACAACTGGTATTTTCCAGTATTTCCCGTTGTAGGCCTGGCCCAGTCCCGGCAATACAGCCGAATAAAAAGCAGCGCGTGCAGGGGAAAGCGGATCGTAAGGTTTATAAGCAGGCTCTTCGACCACAAGCTGGGGGTCTACAAGAAGTGAGTCCTGTTGCGCAAATAGATGTCCGGCAAAAAGTAGAAAAAATACAAGCAGTATGGCATTGCTATTCTTCACCCTGAATTATTTTTTTTAGTCGCTCCAGGTCAGCTTCCGAAGTAAAAGGAATAATAAGCCTTCCATTTCCCTTTTTTGACACCTTAACATCTACCTTGGCACCCAGCCGTTCAGAAAATTCTTTGATGCTTTTCTTGATATTGCGGGGAAGGGCAGGGGCAGCAGCCTTGGCTTCAGGTTTTCCTTCCTGCAGGTTACGCACCAACTTTTCTGTTTCCCGAACCGAAAGGGAATTGGCCAGGATCTTTTCGTAGATCTCCAGCTGCAGCTGAGGATCTTCAATATTGATCAAAGCACGCCCGTGTCCCATTGAGAGGAAGCCGTCTCGCATCCCGGTCTGGATGATCGGGTCCAGCTTCAGCAAGCGTAAATAATTTGCGATGGTAGAGCGGTTTTTTCCCACTCTGTCGCTTAGTTGTTCCTGGGTGAGATTGATCTCGTCGATCAACCGCTGATAAGAAAGGGAGATTTCGATTGGGTCAAGATCCTGGCGTTGAATATTTTCCACCAAAGCCATTTCCAGGGACTCCTGGTCATTGGCAATCCGTATGTACGCGGGAATGGTTTCCAGGCCAACCAATTTGGAGGCGCGAAATCTGCGTTCTCCCGATACCAGCTGGTACTGGTTGTAATCCAGTTTTCGAACGGTTATTGGTTGAATAACGCCCAATTCCCTGATAGAGGAAGCAAGTTCCCTTAAAGATTCTTCATTAAAACTGGTTCTGGGCTGAAAAGGGTTGACCTCGATGGAATTCAGGTCCAGTTCTACAATATGTCCCACCAGCTTATCAGCATTCTTGTCTTCTGCCGACTTTATATCATTTTGAGGATCCTTCAGCAATGCTGAAAGTCCTCTTCCCAAAGCTTGTTTCTTGGTCGCCTTCGCCATCTTCTCCTAACTGTTTTTCTTAATGATCTCGTGTGCCAGGCTTAGGTAGTTGCTTGCGCCCTTACTGCCTGCATCATAATTTATAATACTCTCGCCATAACTGGGCGCTTCACTTAAACGCACATTTCGCTGAATGATTGTGGAAAACACCATCTCGTCGAAGTGCTTCTGCACCTCTTCCACCACCTGGTTTGACAGTCTTAGCCTGCTGTCATACATGGTGAGCAGCAAGCCTTCAATATCGAGTTTTGTATTGTGTATCTTTTGAACGCTTTTGATCGTATTGAGCAGTTTGCCCAGCCCTTCCAAAGCAAAATATTCACACTGAATTGGAATAATAACCGAATCTGCAGCCGTAAGCGCATTCAGAGTAAGCAATCCTAACGACGGTGCGCAGTCAATGATCACATAGTCATAGATGTCCCGAAGGTGGGAAATGGCTTTTTTGAGCATGTATTCGCGCTCATCCTGGTCAACCAGCTCGATCTCGATCGCAACAAGGTCAATATGTGCAGGAATGATATCAAGGTTTGGAGAATCAGTCTTCATGATAGCCTCCTCTGCCTTTATAGAATGCTCAAGTAACTGGTAGGTGCCCAGCTCAACGCTTTCTACATCTATGCCCAAACCCGAAGTGGCGTTCGCCTGTGGGTCTGCATCAATAATTAGAACTTTTTTCTCAAGCACCCCTAGGGATGCGGCCAGGTTTACTGAAGTCGTGGTTTTACCTACTCCTCCTTTTTGATTTGCAACGGCAATTATCTTACCCATTAAATTCCTTTGGATTTAAAGGGTAAAAATACAATTTATTATAGGTTTACGAAAGCTAATTTGTTAACAGGTTTTTAAGGATAAAACCTGTATTTTCAGTGGTTTATAAGTTCTTCGGAAGAATTTTTAATAAGTTCTCTATCCTTCGGAAGTAAAGATTTCCAAAAATGACATTTTTGAATCACTTTCTCCCGGATTACCCCTGCTTCTTCGCCTTGATCATAGCTTCTAATTGATCCCACATTTCCTCCGGAATCGCTTCCAAAAGATTAAATTGTCCCGCTCCTTTAAGCCACTCGCCGCCGTCTATGGTAATTACTTCCCCATTGACATAAGCCGAAAAATCTGAAACAAGATACGCCGCGAGATTTGCCAGCTCCTGGTGTTCCCCAACGCGTTTCAACGGAACCTTTTTGGAGAGGTCGAATTTTTCTTTCAGATCTCCCGGCAGCAGACGGTCCCAGGCTCCTTTCGTTGGGAAAGGACCCGGTGCGATTGCATTAAACCTGATGCCATATTTAGCCCATTCCACGGCAAGTGATCTGGTCATGGCAAGAACACCTGCCTTTGCGGTTGCACTAGGAACTACATAAGCCGATCCGGTCCAGGCATAGGTAGTTACAATGTTTAGAACAGTCTTGTTTTTTTCTCCTTTTTCAATCCAGTGTTTTCCAAAGGCCAGAGTGCAATTCTTACTTCCTTTTAATACAATGTCGATAATAGTATCGAAAGCGTTCGCGCTCAGCCTTTCGGTAGGGGAGATGAAATTTCCGGCCGCGTTATTCAGCAGGATGTCTACACTTCCAAATTCCTCCAGGGTTTGCTGCAGCATTTGCTCGACCTGTTCGTAATGCCTTACATCGCATTGCACAGGAAAACATTTTCCACCGGTTTCCTGTTCAAGTTCCTTTGCTGTATTTTTTAATTTCTCAAGGTTTCTTGAAGTGATGGCAACATTTGCACCTAACTCCAGGAAATATTTAGTCATGGCTTTGCCCAAACCGCTTCCGCCGCCGGTCACAACAATATTTTTTCCTTTTAGGGCATCATCCCTGAGCATTTTTTGAGTATAATCCATGTTTGAAATTAAATTTTTGAAGTTAGAAATTAGATTTTTGTTGTTTGTGGTTTATTGTTCTTTGTTCAAGCACTATTCACGAACCACAATCCATAAACTTCGAACTATTAACTATTTTATTTAAAATTCTGAAACATCAGAGATTCCTCTCCCGAATGCTCGGGATCTGAATGACATTCTTTAGCCACGGATGCACCGATGCCTTTTTGAATATTAATCCGCCTGAATACCTTTCAAAAATGACATTTTTGAGGCCTTATTCCGGCGAATCTTGAATTTTAAATTCTGAATACTGAATCATCAGAGATTCCTCTCCCGAATCGTCGGGATCGGAATGACAGCTAACCTTGAACATTGAACTTTTAACTTTAAACCTGAGACGGTTCATCGATCAGGATCTCCAGCAATTGAATGGCGGCGTCACTGATCTTTGTTCCAGGACCAAAAACGGCTGCTGCCCCTGCATCGAACAGGAACTGGTAATCCTGTGACGGGATCACCCCGCCCACAATGACCATAATATCTTCGCGGCCGTATTTTTTAAGCTCTTCAATTACCTGCGGCACCAGGGTTTTATGTCCGGCGGCAAGCGAGGAAACGCCTAAAATATGTACGTCATTCTCAACAGCCTGTTTGGCAGCTTCGGCAGGAGTCTGGAACAAAGGTCCAATGTCCACGTCAAAACCAACATCGGCATAACCTGTGGCAACCACTTTTGCCCCGCGGTCGTGCCCGTCCTGTCCCATTTTCGCGATCATTATGCGGGGACGGCGGCCTTCCATTTCGGCAAATTTATTGGCCATTTCCCTGGCCTTCTTGAATGACGAATCGTCTTTGATCTCTTTTGAATACACTCCGCTAAATGATTGGATCTTTGCTTTATACCTTCCAAAAACCGCTTCCAGGGCATCGCTTATCTCTCCTAAAGTAGCTCTTTCCCTCGCGGCTTCTACTGCTAAAGCTAATAAATTTTTGTCGCCTGTCTTCGCCGCTTCGGTCAGATTCTTCAAAGCAGCATCGACTTTTTCTGAATTTCTTTCCTTTTTGATCCTTTCCAGGCGTTCGATCTGTTGCCTTCTCACCGTCTGGTTATCGACCTCCAAGGTGACAATAGGATCTTCTTTTTCCCTGCGGAACTTATTCACTCCCACAATAATGTCCTGGCTGCTGTCGATCCTGGCTTGTTTTACGGCTGCCGCTTCTTCGATGCGCAACTTCGGAATCCCGGCTTCAATAGCCTTTGTCATTCCGCCGAGTTCCTCAACTTCCTGGATCAGCGCCCATGCTTTTTGAGCGATCTCTTCGGTTAAATTTTCCACATAATAGCTGCCGGCCCATGGATCTACCGTCCTGGTGATCTGCGTCTCCTGTTGCAGGTGCAGCTGGGTATTTCTCGCAATTCGTGCAGAGAAATCTGTTGGTAAGGCAATGGCTTCATCTAAAGCATTGGTGTGTAAACTCTGGGTGCCGCCAAAGGCTGCCGCTGCTGCTTCTATACAGGTTCTCGCCACATTGTTGAACGGATCCTGCTCTGTCAGACTCCAGCCGCTGGTTTGGCAATGGGTACGAAGAGCGAGGGATTTCTCATTTTTGGGATTGAACTGTTTTACCAGCTTCGCCCAAAGCGCACGCGCGGCACGCATTTTTGCGATCTCGGTAAAATGGTCCATTCCAATGGCCCAGAAGAAGGAGAGTCGCGGAGCAAAACTGTCGATGTCCATTCCTGCTTCCAATCCTTTCCTGATGTATTCCAGCCCGTCTGCCAGCGTGTATGCCAGCTCTATCTCACTGGTCGCGCCTGCTTCCTGCATATGGTATCCCGAGATACTTATGCTGTTAAAGCGCGGCATGTTCTTCGAAGTATATTCAAAAATGTCCGAAATAATCTTCATTGAAGGAGTAGGAGGGTAGATGTAAGTATTTCGCACCATGAATTCCTTTAAAATGTCATTCTGTATAGTGCCCGAAAGCTGTTCCGGCTTCACGCCCTGCTCCTCGGCCGCCACAATGTAAAACGCCATAATGGGTAAAACCGCCCCGTTCATGGTCATGGAAACCGACATCTTGTCGAGCGGGATCTGGTCGAACAGGGTCTTCATATCTTCGACCGAGTCTATTGCTACCCCGGCTTTTCCAACATCGCCAACCACTCTCTCATGGTCACTGTCATAGCCGCGGTGGGTTGCAAGGTCAAAGGCAACAGAGAGTCCCTTTTGGCCTGCAGCAAGATTTCTGCGGTAAAAAGCGTTGCTTTCTTCGGCAGTAGAGAAACCTGCGTATTGCCTGATGGTCCAGGGGCGGCTCACATACATCGTGCTGTAAGGCCCTCTAAGGTAAGGGGGAATTCCCGCCGCGAATTTCAGGTGATGCAGATCTTCTATGTCTGCGTTTGTATATCTCTTTTTTGAATTTTGGGTTGCAGCATTATTGGCACCGCCGGTGTCTGATTTTAATGTCAAATGCTGAAGATCTTTTCTGCTCATGATAATTGGTTGCGGTGGTTACTGTTTTTCTTTTTCAAGGCGTTCCTGCTCCATCTTCTCTGAAAGCCGCTTTTCAAGAATTGGCTGAATAAGCGTTTTTCTCGGCTTCTGTTTCAGGAAAGGATAAAGCTCGAGCTCTTCCTTCATCCTGTCTTCGGGATTCGGAAATTTATTGGAACCAATAAGCACCAGTTTACCCGAGTCAAATTCTTCTTGTTCCTTATTGGCGCTTTCGTTGATCTTTTTTTGAATGGTCCCTTCTTTCAACTGAGTAACAAATCCGCCGCCTTTTTCTATGTCTTTGAAAATGTCAAGAGCCTTGTTTGCCAACTCCTGCGTTAGACTTTCCACGTAATAAGAACCTTCAGCCGGATTGGCCACTTTTTCGAAATAGCTCTCATGCTTCAAAATGAGCAATTGATTGCGCGCGATCCTGCTTCCGAAGCGATTATTTTTATGATAAACCGCATCGTAAGCCATATTGCAGATTGCGTTAGCACCACCCAAAGCCGCACTCATACATTCGGTAGTGGTGCGCAGCAGGTTCACGTTATAATCGTAAAGGGTTTTATTTCGTTTTGTTGGCAGGGCCAGGATGTGGCAATCTTCAGCAAAACCGTACTCGGCGGCAAGTGAAGTGAACAGCCAGCGCAGTGCCCTGAGCTTCGCGATCTCAAAGAAATAATTAGGCCCAACAGAGACCAAAAACTGGACTTTTAGCTGCTGTTTTTTTTCTTCGGAATGTTTTGAGAAATGGTTGAAATATTCATTCACGTGCGCCAGCGCATACGCCAGCTGCTGCGGAATGTTTGCGCCTGCATTCTGGTACAGGGAAACATCAATACTGATGACCGACCTGATATTTTCCAGCTTCTGAAGTGTGGAATCCAGTACTTCATGATCCTGCTTCAGGTCATTGAACCAGTTTCCACTGCGGGCAAGGTTCCCCAAAATGTCCAGCTGTAAATAGATCTCGAAATCCCCGCCGATCTCCTGATCGAGTTTCAGCAGAAAAGCTTCAGACAAGAAATCGGTCTTGATGTAGACCGGCACCTTTCTAAGGTCTTGAAAAAGGGATTTTAGATCAACCTCTTCCGAAGGTAAAATGAACCACAGCGCCTCGGCACCTTTTTGAAGGGCTTCGCGGGCGGTCTTATTGGAAATTTCCGCAGAGGCAACGTAGATCTGCTGAGTGATATTCCAGTGAGCCGGGGCTTTCACCTTCACGGGAGAAGGAGCCTCGTCGGGATGATAAAAAGGTTTTACATTAACGCCATCGGGAGATTTCCAAACCAGCGTCTCGTTGTAATCGGCACCTTTAAGGTCAAACTGGATCTTTTGTTTCCATTGTTTTGCCGAAACTTCCTCAAATTCAGCGAATAAATTTTCACTCATGTTCTTAAAATTAATTGGCGAACACATGATGAAAATCCTGTTTTTGAAGCCTTAATCTTCCTCTTCGTACTCTATAATATAGATCTCCTCATTCTCCCTTTTCATGAAGTATTCGTTGCGGGCGAATTTTTCAAGTTCAAGAGAATCACTCAACTTATTAATGATGGCTTTATCTTTATTGATCTCGTCAACGTAGAACTGTTTGTTCTTTTCAAGATCTTCGATCTCCAGGTTTAGTTCATGATGTATTAGCCAGGAATTACTGTCTAAGAAGAACATCCAGAAGACAAATGCCACGAGTACAAGCAGGTATTTATTGCTTGCGATGCGAAACCATCTTTTTCTCCGGATATCTCTTAATTTCATTGACCTAAAGATACAAATTTAGAGTAAACGCTGGCGTATAATTGTTTGAACAATATCAACAGCCACGGTGTTGTAACGGTTGGTTGGAATAATGATATCAGCAAACTCTTTGGTGGGTTCTATAAATTGCTGATGCATAGGTTTTAAAGTGGTCTGGTAACGGTTGAGCACCTCGTCAAGATCACGACCTCTTTCGGCAATGTCGCGTTTTAGACGGCGAATCAATCGCTCATCACTGTCTGCATGCACGTATATCTTGATGTCAAACATTTCGCGAATGTCGGGATGGGTAAGAATAAGGATCCCTTCCACGATGATCACCTTGCGGGGTTCGATCTCGATGGTTTCCCCGGTGCGGTTGTGTTCTTTAAAAGAATACACCGGCTGCTGAATATTTTTGCCTGCCTTGAGATCTTTTAGATGCTGCACCAGCAGGTCAAAATCTATTGATTTTGGGTGGTCAAAGTTGATCTTGGTGCGCTGCTCATAGGTAAGGTGGCTGGTATCCTGGTAGTAAGAATCCTGTGAGATCACGTCTACCTCCTCGTTCTTAAGCTCTTCAATGATTTGATTTACAACGGTTGTTTTGCCGCTACCGGTACCTCCGGCAATTCCAATGATCAACATATTCCAAATTTTGGCGCAAAGGTAATTATTTAGCTTTTTATGAAACCAGTTTTTATTTTTCTATGGCAGCCACTTCTTCTTCGGTCACCGGTGGGCCCACCTTGTTTCCCCATGAGTTGAAAACATAGTTCAAAATATCGGCAACCTCGGCATCTGTAAGGCCTAGAGCCGGCATAAGGTTGTCATATTCGGTGCCGTTCACCGTAATTTCTCCTTGCAGCCCATACTTGACGGTGTGGATCACTTTTTTTCTTTCTTCTGAAAGCCAATTGGAATTTTTCAGCGGCGGAAAAACCCCTGCAATTCCCCCGCCGCTTGATAGGTGGCAGGATGCGCAAAAATTGTTGTACAGTTCGGCGCCTTGAGAAACGCTTTGTTTTGTTTCTGCGGAAAGTTCCATTACTTCTGAAGAGGCTTCAGAATTGCCCTTTTTGGAACCCCCGTTGCATGAAAGAAAAACTGCGGCAGGTAAAATTAAAAGAAGTTTTCTCATTATTGCTTCGGAAGTAGTTTGACGATGCCTTTTCCTTCTACCGAAACATAGATGAAGCCATCTGGTGCCTGCACTACGTCCCGCACGCGGCCAATTCCCTGTAGTAGTCGTTCTCTTGCGGTCACTGTTTTGCCGTTGAGGCTCAAATGTTCCAAATACTGAAACTTTAAGGAACCTACGAGCAGATCGCCTTTTAGTTCGGGATATTTTTCTGAAGTGACATAGGTAAAACCGCTTGGAGCAATGGACGGAAGCCAGTAATAAATAGGGCTTTCATATTCCGGGCCTGTAGTTTGATCGGTGATCGGGGTACCGTTATAGTTCTCTCCAAAGGTCACTTTTGGCCAGCCGTAATTTTTGCCTTTTTTGACCACGTTGATCTCGTCACCTCCCTGTGGCCCGTGTTCATGCACCCAGATCTCGTTGGTTTCCGGATTATAGATCATTCCCTGCGGATTCCTGTGCCCGTAGGAATAAATGGCTTCTTTGGCATTTGGCTGTCCCACAAAAGGATTGTCGGCAGGAATACTGCCGTCTGTATTCAGCCTGTAAACTTTCCCGTTGTCTCGCGTAATATCCTGTGGATTCTCATCTCGGTTCCCTCTTTCGCCGGCGCTAAAGTACAGGTAACCCTGCTCATCAAAAGCGATGCGGGAGCCAAAATGTTGTCCTTTAGTAGTGTTAGGGGAAGCTTTGTACAGCACTTTTTTATTTGTGAGGCTATTGTTCTCCAGTTTAGCGCGCATTATGGCAGTGTTGCCGCCTTCGCCTTCCCCTTCGGGAGAAGCGTAGGTGAAATAGATCCAGCCGTTAGATCCATAATCGGGGTCAAGCCGCACATCCAGGAAACCGCCCTGCCCACGGTTGTAAACCGTTGGTGCTCCCGAAACCTGCTGTTTTTTGCCATTTTTGAAATGTATAAGCTCTCCGCTCTTTTCGGTGATCAGCATGCTGCCATCGGGTAAAAAGGCCATGCCCCAGGCAATTTGCAGTCCGGGTACGACCATTTCGTACTCATATTCTGTATTGGTCACCTGGTCTTCGGGTATGGTCACCGGCTCCTGTTGGGCAACCGAAGTATCGGTCTCGGTCATGACAATTTCATCATCGGGAGAAGATTTGCCATTTTCCCCGCATGCGGAAAGGGCCAGGCAAACTGCAAGGCTAAGAAAAGCTGATCTTGATTTCATGCTGGTCATCTTTTGAATTTCAGAAACTCAAATATAGGAAGAATTCTGCGGGTTAAAAGTTCCGGAAAAAGAGGTTCCAAAAATGACATTTTTGAGCGCCCTTAAAATCAGCGTGTTCCAATACTTCCTCAGCTTTAACTTCTTTGTCACGTCAACGCTCTCTTATTTGATCATTACCACCTCAAGATGACCTGTCACTCCGGCTTTGCGCATGACTACCTTAAGTTCTTCATTTTCTATCATTTGTCTTGCCTTTTCCAGGTCATCGGTTTCAAATACCATATAGATATGGTCAGGATCTCCAATTTTGGGACCGCAGGTGATCTCGTTCAGTCCGGCATCCTCTCTCCTGTTAAGATCGGCGTCATAGATCTTTTTCCATGTTTTAAAATCGTCAACCCTGTGCGATAAAATAACTACTGACATAATATGTTTTTTAAGGTTCAAGGGGGGCAGTAAATGAAAAGGGAATATGGAGGGAGTATTAAAGCTAAGGAATATTTCCATGTTTTTGGGAATTTGCACAGTATATTCCTACTATATTTTCTGAATATTGAATTGATCAGGCAACTCTCACAGACCCCAAG
>JBAVJB010000132.1:0-42426 GCA_049687495.1 Salinimicrobium sp. | reverse complement strand
GCCCAAAGGTCGATAATGGTAAGCTTGCTACCCAATTTTTCCTTTAAAGAGACAGTGTCTTTTTCCAGCGTGGGGAGTTCAAGATCGGGGAACTTATCACCTACAAGCACCGGTAAATTTGAAGGCGCACTGGCCTTACACAGCTGTTGTACCCATGCATGCCCGGCAGCTTCTTTTTGCCACCTGTTACATTGCTCTACCAGGAATTCGGGCACCCGCTCGTAATTATTTTCCACGCTCACCCATCTAAGGGCAACCAGGGCCGGGAGAAGATTGTCTGTGTTATTTGCAAAGTTCATGAGCTCTTTTTGATACTGAAGGATCGCTTTTTCCTTTTTCAGCAGTTCATTTCCGCTTTCCACCTCCCAATGCTTTCCCAGGTTGTTATCCCGGAATGCCTTTGCTTTAATGTCTCTCAATTTCAGCAAAGCTTTATTGACTTCTGAAGCTTGTTCTATGGAAAAACTCTTTTGAAATTCCTCAATGTTGCCATTGATGTGCAGTGGCTTGCCGGGATTCCATACAACCGGCATATAGTTGGCTTTTTGAGGATCTTCGGTTTCCAGAAATCCCGGCATTTTATTGTCTTGTTTTAAAGCTATTTCCAGTAAAACAGGATCTTTTGTCTTGGGCAGGTTACGGAATTCAAAACTGCCATCTGCGGCAACTGCTGAAGAATCAATGACCTTTCCCAGAAATGACGCGGTGACCTGCCACAGGCTTTGGGGTTGGATCAGGTATACTTTTGCTTCGCTATTTTCCACCCCTTGCAGCTTTCCGGAAATTTTTGCGGGCGAATTGCAGCCGATGGTCAACAGACTGATGAGAAAAAGGGCAACAAAACTTCTGACAGGAAAAATTCCCTTTTGAAGAATGGGCTTCTTGAATTTTGGATACAATAATTTCTTCACGGAAGTAAATGTAGGAATTAGGTCCCAAAAATGGCATTTTTGAGAACAATTGTAGGAGAGCTCTGCCTAATTTCTCCCGCCGCAGTCTAATTCCCTTTTTTAATCCAAAAATTTCACGTTTTGAAAATGTACGTGAATGAACGCGGCTCTTTGAAGGCTGATCTTACACGGAGACACTTCGGCAGAAAAAACGGCGCCGTCTTTTCTCTTAAAAAAGCTTTTGGCGCTGAGATTGTCCTTGTGCTGCATCTCTTCCAGCACTTCCAGGGAATGATCATATTCAGCTTTGGTGTGCAGGTCCAAAACCTGCAGCTCAAGCATTTCTTCTTTTGAATAACCAAATACTTCCTGGGCTTTATCATTGACATCAATAATATTCAAAAACATATCATGAATGATCACAGGCAGTATAGAACAGTTGAAGATTTGTTTATAAAGTTCTTTTGTTTTCAGCAATTTCTGGAACTCTGCATTAGTATGGAGCAAGCTCATTTTTAAAGGTTTGGGTGTTAGAAATCGAGGAAAGCAAAAATATTAAGACCAATTGGAAGAGAAGGTATAGTTCTTAAAAAATTCTTAAAATTTAACCTTTTTCTTTTCTGAAGCTGTCTTGCTGCATGAGAACTTCTCCAAAGGAAATTTCCTCGGCGGCAAGCACGAGTATGCTGGAAGGAAGCCCCTCCAGGCGTTGCTGCATGCGGGTATAATAAGCTTCAAAGTTTTCATCTGGAATGGCCATTCCAAGGCAAACAAGATCTGCTTGCGAGGAGGATTCCCGCAAAAGGTCGTCAAACTTCCTGTTATCTGAGATGATCACCTCCAGCCTGGCGCCCGTTCTTAGCTTCTTAATTACTCCGGAAAGATTTTCCCTGGCATCTTCGGCAGCTTTTTCGTCGGGCACGACCATTTTTAGGGTCACCTGCGCGTCATACCATGAACGGCTGCTTCTTAGCAGGTAGGAAATGATCATGAGCAGGCCACCGTTGCCTTTGAGTCCGCCCCACCAAAGGTCGATCTTTTGCCTTTTTCCGAAGCCTTTTTCTTCATTTTCCCTTAGGATGATCACGTTACGATTAAGCTCATAAAAATTCCTGATCATGTCGCAGTACTTCTTCCGCAGCTGTTCATTTTCGCTGTCTCCAAGAATGACGGTGTTGGGTACTAAACTTCCCAGGCCATAGGATTTCACAAAATTTTCAATACCATTGAAAGTATCCTTCGCGGTGATCACCCGCGCGAATCCTCTTGTACTCCTTTTTGAAAGGAAGTCCTGAATGTTGTTCTCCATTTTCTTAACCCGCTCCCGCGTCATATGTTCGCTGCTTAGCACACTGGCCACAGTGAGTATCCCGCGGTTATGGGTGATATTGGAAGCAAAGTCGATGAGGTGCCACCGCTTTGTTGGTGCTCCCGAAAGAACCAGCGGGTTAGGCCTCCAGGTCTTTGATTCCTTTTCCTGGTTGAGGTGCAGTAAGCCGGCGCGAATGAGTGCCATCCATATCCCCCGGCGCACATCTCCCCAGGCAGTCTTCATTTCCCTGTTTTGCAGCCAGACAAAGATGAGGGTAATAAAGACAAAGGCTACTACAGTAGCGACTGAATTAATGAGGAACATCACCACAAGACAGCCTGCAGTTCCCAGTAAAGATAATGCCCAGTGCACTCTAAACGAGGGACGAAAGGAGGGGCTGTCCAGCAGGCGTTCTATTCCTGCTGAGGCGTTCAATACTCCGTAGGTAGTCAAAAAGAACATGGTCAATACAGGCGCGATAATATTGAGGTTACCAAGGTAAACCGCCAAAAGTGAAATGATCATGGTAAAGATCGTGCCGTAGCGCGGGGAGTCATCATTGCCGCTGCCTTTGCCCAGCCATCCCAGCCACCTGGGTAAAACCCGGTCACGCGCCAGGGCCTGTAGCACTCTTGGAGCCCCTAAAATGCTGCCTACGGCACTACTCAAGGTCGCGCCCCAAACTCCAATAAGTATCGCATCTCCCCAGTAGGACATTCTCCTCATGATCATGGGATCTTCAATAAGGCTGAGGGCATTTGCACGATTGGCTAAAATTACCGGCAGGATCATATAGATCGCATACCCGGTGCCAATGGCAGCAAAGGTACCCTTGGGTATTGATTTTGAAGGATTCTTGAGGTCGCCGGACATGTTTACCCCGGCCATAATTCCCGTCACCGCCGGAAAGAAAACGGCAAAGACAACCCAGAATGGTTCTGAGTGCCTTTCGGCGGCGCCCCACATTTCTATTTCTGTTTCTTCTATAGGCTTTCCGAAGAAAAGCGAAAGCAGGGAAAGGCCTATTCCAAACATGATGAAGTATTGCGCCCGAATGGCCGCCTTGGCCGAGATCATCGCCAGGATCGCTACGCCTGCAGTTGTGATCAAGCCAACGGTCTTAAAATCCAGGTGAGGAAAAACATCGACAACACTTTCAGCAAAACCAACCGTGTACAGGGCTACAGAAAGGGCAAGGGCAATGAACAGCGGAATCCCTATTGCGCCCCCGGCTTCAACTCCCAGGGATCGGCTAATCATATAGTAGGCCCCGCCAGCCCGCACCTGTTGATCTGTAGCAATAGCGGCTACAGAAAGTGCTGTTAAAAAGGTGATGGAAGTGGAGAGGGTAACAATGATGAGGGTGCCTAACAGGCCCACATTTCCAACTACCCAGCCAAACCTCAGGTACATGATCACCCCAAGAATCGTAAGTATGGAGGGAGTGAATACCCCGCCAAAAGTACCCAAACCGGTTTTTACCGAAGGAACAACATCGCCGCTCTCGGGGCCGCTTCTTTTAAAAAAGTTCTTCATAGAATGGCAGGGGCTGGGTTAAAATTGATCATGCTGCAGAATTCCAGGTAAAAGGTACAGGTTTTTTTTCATTTTTGAGAGGAAAGGCTTTTCGGCAGAAGTACAGATATTATAGAAGCTATTCCTTTTTGAAGCACAAACTTTTCTGGAATAATAGCCCCATAAGAAAATTCTATTTCAGCTTGTTGCTTTTATCTTTGTGTCTTCCCTATTTTTGTGGTGTTAACAGTGTTAGGTAAATGGGAATAACCGAAAGAAAGAAAAGACAAAAGGAAGAGATGAGAAAAGCCATTCTCGATGCTTCCTGGCAGTTGGTCGTGAATGACGGCTGGCAGGCACTTTCTATTCGTAAGATCGCCGATGCTATTGAGTACAGCGCTCCCGTGATCTATGACCATTTTGCCAACAAAGAGGCTATTTTACTGGAGTTAACCCGGCAGGGATTCCAAAAGCTTAACTTGAGATTGGCAGAAGCAAAGTCTAAAAGCACCGATCCAAAAGAACAGATCGCAGCAATGGCGGGGGCGTACTGGAATTTTGCTTTTGAGAATGAGGCTTATTACCAGGTGATGTACGGCTTAGGAATGCCTTCTTGCGAGACGGTGAACCAGATCCCTGAAATGTCGGCCTATTCAAATCTCATTTTGGAACCGGTAAAGAGATTGATCGCTTTGAGTTCCAATCCCGATACAGATCCTTACCTGAAGCTTCATACCTTCTGGTCTATGCTGCATGGGCTTGTTTCCATTAACATGATGGGCAATGGCCAAAAGAAGCAGGAGTTGAATGCGATGGTGCTAAAAGATTTCATCAGCAGTTTTGTACTTGGCTTTTAAAAAATTTTCCGTTTTGGTTAACACTGTTAGAAATAATAACGTTGTAAATAATTGTTCAATATAAAACCGATAAATATGTCAAAGACTAAATGGGTACTTGACCCAACACACAGCGAATTAGGATTTAAAATAAGACACCTCATGATCTCCAACGTCACCGGGAAGTTCAAGGAGTTTGACGCTTCTGCGGAAACTGAAGGTGATGATTTTTCTACCGCTCATTTGAAGGCGAACGTGAAGGTGGAAACCATTGACACCAACAACAAAGACAGGGATGCCCACCTTAGGAATGCCGACTTCTTTGAGGTAGAAAGCTATCCGGAAATGCAGTTTGAGTCAACCGGAGTTGAAAAAGTAGACGACGATACTTTCAACATCCACGGTAATTTAACCATCAAGGACACCACTAAACCTGTGAAACTTGTTTCAGAATATAATGGCATCGTAAAAGATCCTTATGGGAATACCAAGGCAGGGTTCAGCCTTACCGGGAAGATCAACAGGAAAGACTGGGGCATCAACTACAACGCTGCCCTGGAGACCGGTGGAGTGATGTTGGGTGATGAGCTTAAAATACAGGGAGAGGTTCAGCTGGTAAAACAGTAGAACTGCTCACACATCATAAATTGAGAAGCTGCCTATTGGCAGCTTTTCTTCTTTCTGCGGAAGATCAGCCTTCTAAAATGACATTTTTGAGGAGTATTAATTATTTTCACTGTCTTGATATGCCGAAGCTTAACAAAAGATTGTGCTCAAAAAGCTACAGGTTCGCTGGGCAATGGCCACTGCTTTTTTTATCTTAGTTTATTAGCATTCAGCCCCCAAAGAAAAAAAGGATATCATGGAAGAGCAATTCAAAGAGTTCAGAAAAAGATTAGCCGGTTTGGATGAGGAGGTAAGGATCCTGGCCCTGGAATACGCATCAGAAATCTATCAGAAGGACGACTGTTCAAAAGAAGAAGCCCTGGAAAAGGCCATTTCAAGAGCCGAGATGAAGAAAAGGGATCTTTGATCATTAGTTAAATTCTATTTAAAGCGGCTGTAGGAACAGCTGTTTCTTCTTAAATTAAGGTCACTCCTATGGGAAAAAGACCTAATTCAAAGACTTTAAAACAATACGGCAGAGGTATAGTAGGCGGTTTGCTCTTTAGCCTGCCGCTGCTTTTCACTATGGAACTTTGGTGGCATGGGTTCATAATCTCACCTGCAAAACTTATTGCTTTCGTGATTTTCACTCTCCTGCTGTTAATGGGCTACAACCGCTATGCGGGTTTAAGGGAAGATGCCACTTTTTACGAGGTTCTACACGAGTCTATAGAAGACATTGCCCTGGCCTTACTGGTAGCTTTTCTCATCCTTCTACTCATCAACAAGATCGATTTTCAAATGCCATTGCAGGAGCTTGCGGGAAAAGTGATCATAGAGTCTCTTGTGGTTGCCATAGGGATTTCTGTCGGGACTTCGCAAATGGGGCAAAAGCAGAACGGGCAGGACAGCCAGGATCAAAAAAAGGACAAGAAGAGCAGGAGTCATAACGAAAATTCCCAGGAACAGGGCAGCAAACAAGCCGATCCCGAAGAGGCTCAAAACAGCCTCTTTCAAAGAAGCATACTTTCTGTCTGCGGGGCAGTGCTCATCTCTTCTTCTATGGCACCTACGGGAGAAATTGAAAAGATCGCGGTGGTAAGTACTGCGGTACACCTGTTGCTCATGGTGCTATTTTCCTTCCTTCTTAGTCTGATAGTGCTTTATTTCAGCGATTTTAAAAACTCTTCGGCACCAAAGAACGGGTGGCGGGAGATCCTTTCGCACGTGATGCTGGGGTATATGATGGCACTACTGATCTCTTTTATATTGCTCTGGTTCTTTGGCCGAATTGGCGGTCACGGCTACAACCTTATGATCGCCGAAATTATTGTACTGGCAGTGCCGGGTTCGCTGGGAGCTTCGGCGGGAAGATTATTAATTGGATAAAACATGGGTAACGAAAAACAGCAAAGCAATACCGTTGAAAAGATCACCTTTATCGCAGGAGTGGTCATTCTCCTGGTCATCCTGGGTTACCTGGGCTGGCAAACCTTCAAAGGTCGTTCACAGCCGCCGCACCTCGTGGTAAACACAAAGTATGAACCTTCAATGGACAAATATGCTTTTAGTGTGCATGTAAAAAATGATGGAGAGGAAACGGCAGAAGCAGCCAATATCAAATTTGACCTGTATCAGGATGGAAAATCTGTAGACAAGGTGACCCTGCAGCTCAAGTATGTTCCCATACATTCTGAAGAGTCAGCCTGGGTGGTATTCAACCGTACCAGAAAACCCACAGATTCCCTGGTCGTAACCTCTATGACCTTCGTAAAACCTTAAGTGATTCAAAATTCCGAATGTTGTGTAGCTTACATTTCTAATGCTTAAGGTCTATTGTCTGGAAGCGAGCGGTCTAACTCGTTACATCCAGTTCCTTGCACAGGTCGAGGAATTCTTTTTTAAACTGCGGCAGGCGCGGCAGATCCAGTTCTTTAAGTTCTTCGTTCACATCCTCGGCAGCATCTGAGCTCAGATCGTTGAGGTAATTTTCCCTTACTTCTTCGGGAGTATCATATTGCCTAAAGCGTTCTTTTTCCCTTTTGGTGCTTTGTTGCATCTCTTCCAGCCTTCTTTTCAAAGCTTCGGAATCATAATCATCTTTAGATTTCTCGAGAATAGGGTCAAAAAGCTTTTTATTCAGAAAATTTACCAGTTTTTTTCTCTTTTCATCCTGGTCCATAGAACAGTATTTTAGTTGCAGGTTTCCTGCGATTTTACTTTTTGGCGAAATTAAAAAAGCTGCTGCTCTCGCTGTGCCAAGGCAGTCTTAAATATGTATAAAATTAATAAAAATCAATAGCCGGCGGCAGTGTCATCTCCACGCCGGTCGGCTCCTCCCTCCAAACGTCCATCGGGAAGCTTCAGGATGGCATCTACCTTTCCAATAATGGTCGAATTCCCGACGTCTATTTTATAACCCCTGGTTTGCAGGGAATCCATTAGAGTATTACTAAAACCTTCCGGTTCAAAAAGAACTTCATCGGGCAACCACTGGTGGTGAAACCTGGGGGCATTAACCGCCTGTTGCATTCCCATTCCATAATCGGCTACATTTATTATGGTTTGCATTACGCTGGTAATGATGGTCGAACCTCCGGGAGAGCCCAGGACCATAAATAGTTCTCCATCTTTTTCAACTATGGTGGGCGTCATTGAGCTTAGCATGCGTTTTTCGGGGGCAATGGAGTTTGCTTCGGCACCAATAAGACCAAACATATTTGGTTCTCCCGGTTTTGCGCTAAAATCGTCCATCTCGTTGTTCAAAAAGAATCCCAGCTCCTCCACATAAAGTTTTGAACCGTATGCGCCATTGAGAGTAGTCGTGACCGAGACGGCGTTCCCGGCAGCATCAACGATAGAGTAGTGGGTAGTTTCCATGCTCTCATAGCCCAAAATTTTGCCATGGGCAATATCTTCGGAAGGAGTCGCTTTTGAAAAGCTGAAACTGTCCATCCTGCCTTTTAAATAGCTGTCGCTCAAAAGCTCTTCGGAAGGAATATCAACAAAATCAGGGTCGCCCAGATAATAGCTTCGGTCGGCATAGGCGCGTCTTTCCGCTTCGGTAAGCACCTGAATGCTCTTCAAAGAATTATGGCCGTACTCCTCCAGCGGATAAGCCTCGGCCATTTTCATGATCTGTCCCATCACGATCCCGCCGCTCGAAGGTGGCGACATGGCAATAACATGCAGATCTTTATAATCAAAATTAACAGGTTTGCGCCACTTGGCTTCATAGGCAGCAAGGTCCTGTATGCTGATGATACCTCCTTTCTCCTGCAGGTAGTTCACGATCGCCCTGCCGGTCTCTCCTCCATAGAATTCCTCTCTCCCGTTGGTCGCCAGTCTCTTCAGCGTTTGTGCAAGCGCGGTGTTCCTGATGCTGTCTCCGGCCACAAAAGCCCGTGAATAGAATATACTATCCTTGTTTGCTTCCAGGAATTCTTCGCGGTGCCATTCCAGAGAATTCTGTTGGTTCTTTGAGACCACATAACCCTTTTCTGCCAGGGCGATCACGGGTTCCAAAATAGTGGACATAGGTAAGCTGCCAAATCTTTCATGAACCGCAAAAATTCCCGCTACGGTTCCCGGAACTCCCACAGCCATGGCACCAAAACGGCTTTTTTGAGGAATCACCTCCCCGGTGCTGTCCTGGTACATCTTTCTTTCGGCAAGTAAGGGCGCTTTTTCCCGATAATCAAGCGCGCCGGTCTCGCCGCCTTGCAGCCTGTAAACCATGAACCCGCCACCGCCTAGATTGCCGGCAAAGGGATAAACCACTGCCAGGGCCATCTCGGTAGCTACCATGGCATCGAAAGCGTTCCCGCCTTGTTTCATGATCTGCAAACCAATCTTTGAGGCTTCCTCGCGTGCCGATACTACCATGGCATGTTCGGCAATGAGCCCTCTTGCTTCCGAAGGCACAGCAACCAGTGTGGGCTCTTCATTGATCTTACAGGATTGAAGCAGGGAGAGGAGCAGCAGCAGAGATAAAAATTTTTTCATATATGGGGTCTTAAAAATGTCATTTTTGGCTGCCTTTGTCAAAAGCAGTTGTTGAATACCGGGTTTTGCAGCTGAAAGATAAGAAAGAAGTGGATTTTTTATAGTAAATCTGCTCAAATTGCAGCTGTTTATCGCTTTTTTAAGAGGTTTTTGACAGAAGTAGTGGCTGCAGATAATTATCTTTAAGAGAAGTGGCTTGAAAAACCGCCTTTATCAACCAAAAATCACGATCATGAAAACCATTTTTGCTGCCCATTTAAAAATTCCTATTTCAACTTTAATTTCATGTACTTATAGATTCGGCAGATCCTCAAAAAGATGATTTTACCCAAAAGATTAAAAAAAGGAGACCATGTGCGGGTGATCGCCCCGGCAGAGAGTCTTTCGCCTAAATTTAAAGAGCCGCTAAGGCAAAGAGGGATAGACAGGTTAAAGGAGCTGGGTTTGGAGGTCAGCTTTGGAAAATATGTGAACGAACCGGGGCCTTTTAAGTCGGCTATCCGGGAGCACAGGCTAAAGGACCTGCACGAAGCTTTCGAAGATGATACTGTAGACGCTGTGATCTCGGCAAACGGTGGTTCCAGTGCCAACCAACTGCTAAAGCATCTTGATTATGAGTTGATCAAAAAAAAGCCGAAGATCTTCTGCGGATTGTCTGACATTACTGAGCTTACCAGCGCCATTCACGCCAAAACAGGCCTGGTCACATATTATGGCCCACATTTTACGATGCTGGGTGCCAGTGAGCACCTGGGCCATGTGCTGAAAAATATGAAAAAATGCTTCTTTTCTGAAGAAAGTTTTGAGGTTCAGAATTCTGAATATTTTTCCAATTCAGAATGGGAAAAGGAACTTATTCTCAACGAGGGCTTCTGGACCATCAACGAAGGTGAGGTGGAAGCAGACTGCCTTGGGGGCAACATGCTTACCCTAAATTTTCTGCTGGGCTACGAGTTCATTCCCGATATTGCAGGAAAAATTCTTTTCCTGGAGGAGAATCACCTCATTGATTACCGAGGAATTCAGAAGGAGTTACAGCAGATCCTGAATCATCCGCAGGGGTCTAAGATAAAAGGATTGCTCATAGGCAGGTTTCAGAGGGAGAGCAAAATGAACCGCAAACTACTGGAGGACATGATCAAGAGCAAAGAAGAGCTTAGTGGAATTCCTGTTGTGGGTAATGTGAACTGCAGCCATACCATACCAATGTCTACTTTTCCGTTTGGCGGCAGGCTGAAATTTTCAGCAAAAAAAGGAGATAAAGTAAGAATAGAAATTATAAAACATTAGCCTCAAAAAGGGCATTTTTTGAGGCCTTTCAGAAATATGGCAAACAACAAAAGCAAAACTTACCGTATTTTTTATTCTCTCGAGGAACACCTGGAGATTCCCATGTTCCTGCTGGCGCTGGTGTGGCTGTACCTTTTTGTAAAAGAAATGTTCTCGGGCCTTAGCAGTTTTGAGAATGATCTCATCCTTGTGATCTGGATCCTCTTCATCCTGGAATTCATCATAAAACTAATTGTCGCGCCGCGAAAGCTGGAGTTTGTGAAAGATAACTGGATCACGGTCATAGCTTTGTTGATCCCTGCTTTAAGGGTATTTCGGCTGGTAAAAGCGATCTCGTTGCTAAATTCCGTCAGGGTGGTAAATTCCACAAAGATCATTAGGGCAGTGACCTCGGGGAAAAGGTTTTTTTCGGCGCTGCAGGAAGCGCAGGGGCCAATGCCCAAGCCCGAAATGGATATGGGCGTCCTGCTGGCCTACAGCAAACCCGAGAACAGGGAGGCGCTTCATGCCTATGCGCGGCAGTTGCTGAAGGACGTGGAACCTGAGCTGGAGCAAAGCAGCGGCATGCCCTGGAATTTTGATATTACCGATGCCGTGAGGCTGGAGACAGATGAGCCAAGGCGACCATCAGATTTTCTTGACGCTGCCAGCCAGAGAATGGCCGAAGGGCCTTACGACCTCATGGCAGTAGTGACCGATGTTGGCTTGATGTCTCGTAAGCATCTGCTGGTGCCGGGCTTGTCATCTTCGGTAAGCAGGATCCTCGTCATCTCCACCAGGAAATTAACTACTACCGGAAAAGGCGAGGAAAACCTGGAGCTTACCCATCCCAGAAGCCGCTTCAACGGGGCGGCGATTTTTCTTAAACTGGTAGGGAGTATCTTCGGCTTAAGAAGAACTTCGGCTTTTCCACGGGCATTGATGAATATCAAAGACTTCAGCAGGAATATTGACAGGGTGCCTTCTTTTTCCGAGGCAGAGAGAGAGAAAATGCGCAGGAGGGCAGAAGATGTGCCCGACCGGGAGCTGCGGGAAGGAAACTGGCTGGAAAGTTTCATTTTTCACATCCTTATGTCGCTGCGGCACCCGCGGGAATTCTTCAGGCCATTGTTTGCAAATAAGGCCTTCTTGTTGCCCCTTTCGCTGCCCGGGCTTGCCACCGCCGCGGTTGCCCCGGCTTTCATCCTTGTCTTTACCGCCGAGATCTGGGACGTGGGGCTGGGAATGACCAACACCACAGCCATAGTCTATGCTATAGTGAGCGTGCTGCTCGCAAGTTTTTACCTGGTGGGCATTCAGTCCCTTTTCCTGCCGCGCAAGGAAAAGAGGGTGGTAACCGAGCACTTGGCTGTAGCAAATTCGGTGATCTATTGCAGCATCTTTTTCGCCTGTATAGGGCTTTTTCTGCTGGTGGGTTTGCTCATGATGCTGCTGGAGCTCTATGTTTTTCCTACTGACCTCATGCAAACCTGGCCAACCCTGGAAACAGGTTCTATTGGCCTGGAAGAACAAATAAGACTTGCGATCTTTATAAGTACTGTGGGCGTGACTACAGGTGCACTTGCAGGCGGTCTGGACAAAAGGACGGTAGTGCAGCACCTGGCACTTTTCGGCGACCGATTCTAGGCCAATCTTCTCAAAAATGCGGTAAAACGGTTTTATTTTGCGGTCAACCGCCACCTGGCTGATATAAACTGCTGTAGTTCCTGCTATTGCTGTTATACCGGCGGTTTGCCGCCGTATTTCACTTTTCATTATCAACAACCGGGGAGTTGACATCTTTCCTGTCCAAAAAGCAGGGTTGACGTCTTAATTTAGTTCCTGTAAAACGATGAAAATCAGGATCTGAAAACCCTGAAGATCAGTAACCCTTAAAAAAGTTGTATTATGAAAACTCTATTTATTTATCTCGCGTTGGTGTTCTGGGCAGGTGCGATCCAGGCTCAGGAAATTACAGAACTTAAAGAAGCCAAAGTAGGTTTTTCACCGCTTTCTTCAGATGTGCAAAGAGACGGTGACTCTTTTACTTTTAAAGTACATGAAAATTACATGGGGGAATTTGAAAAAGACCCGCTGGCTTTTCTTGAAAACTATTTTGACATCGATAACTTTATTGAAGAAGTAAAAGATGAAAAATATGATTCTTATGAGGTAAGCCTTGTAAGCGGAAACGGATACCTGAAAGCAGGTTATGACCGGGACGGAATTCTTACAAAAACTTCCGAGAAATTTAAAGATGTCATCTTGCCTTCGGCTTTACGTGAAACCCTTTACCGCGATCATGAAGGTTGGGAAATGGTGAAAAATGTTCACATTACTACAGGACGTGATGGGCTAGTAAGCAAAGATTTCTACCGCATCAAATTGAAAAATGACAACCGCAGAATGACCCTTAAGGTTGATGCGGCCGATGCTGAAAAAGGAATCGTGGCAAGTAATTAAGCCTCCTTTTAGCGGGAATACCACCAGCCCTACCTGGTGGTTTCTCCTGTTTAAAACTGAATAACTTTAGCATCTGCAATTAAAATATTGGTAAATTGTAAGGAATTAACAACTTACCTATGAAAGCAATAATTGTTGATGATGAAGAACTGGCAAGACGGCGGGTGGTAAATCTGCTGGAGGAGGTGTCCCAGATCGAGGTGATGGGGGAGTGTTCCAACGGCAAGACCGCGATTAAAATGATCAATTCAGAAAGACCCGATCTTGTTTTTCTTGATATCAATATGAAAGATATGAATGGCTTTGAGGTGTTGCAAAAAGTCGAGATCACGCCTAAACCCATAGTGATCTTTGTAACAGCTTATGACAATTATGCAAGCCGTGCATTTGACGTTGAGGCTTTTGATTTTTTGCTGAAGCCTTTTAAAGATCAGCGCTTCTTTAAAACGATCAATAAGGTACTTAGCATTTCCCGCTCTGAAGCCGATTCTAATTTTGAGGAACGCATCAGGCAACTGTTCAAGATCTATTCGGCAGAAGCAAACAGTGCAAAACCAATGGTCAAAATTCCGGTGAAGCAGGGCAACAAAACGGTTCTTATCAATCCTGCCGATATACTTTATATCATCGCCTCGGGCTATTATGCCGAAATATATTGTGAGGGAAAGAAATACGTGTTGCGCGAATCGCTTAGTAATCTAATGGAAAGCCTGGATGAAAATATTTTCTTCCGAATTCATCGCTCGACCATAGTCAATATCAATCATGTAAAAGAGATCGTGCATTCAGAATATTCCGAAGTAGATACAAGAATGACCGACGATAAGCTGCTGCACATTAGCAAATCCAATAAAAAACAATTCCTTGAAAGAATAGGTATCTAAAATGTCATTTTCAGCCATAAAAAAATATATCGACCTCAAGCTCATTATGTTGCTTGGAGGTTTTTACGCGCTTTTTGACGTGGTCTACATCACCAAATCTGCCTACCTGCGGGTGAACTTTCCCAAAGAAATGCACGAGTCCTGGCTTGACTTTCTGTTCTACAATGTGCTCATAGACTGGCTGGTGGTGGTGACCTATATGAGCCTTATCGCGATTAGCACCAAAAGGTTCCTCTATAAGAATTACTCCTGGGTCAAGATCATCTCTATTCACACTGTTTTTAGCATCCTGATTGGTCTCATCATCAGGTTGATCTTTGATCTTTTTAGCATTGTGACCGGACTTACCACCTGGGCCGAGTATGATTTCAAGTACAGTATTAGCCGTTTTATGTTTGTCATTGACCTTAATTTTCTCATTTACTTCGCGATGGTATTTATCATTTACACCTATTACTATGTGAAGCAGGTGAAGGAGGCTGAGCAACACCGCAGCGTGCTGGAAAACCAGTTGGTGAATACGCGCATGAAGATGCTTTCTTCACAACTGCAGCCGCACTTCCTGTTCAACACGCTCAACAGCATTGCGGTCCTGGCCGATCTTGACAAGGAGAAAGCCAAAGACACCATTGCAGACCTGAGCGACTTTTTGCGGGAGATACTTTACAGCAGTGATGAAAACGAGATAAGCCTTGATAAGGAATTGCGAACTTTGGAATATTATCTCAACATCGTGAACGTGCGGTTTTCAGATCATTTGAAGATAAGCGTGGAGGTGGAGGAAGATCTGCTTCAAAAAAAGGTGCCGGCGCTACTGCTGCAGCCTTTGATCGAGAACTCCATCAAGCACGGCTATTCTTATGATCATACAGATCTCGAGGTGAAGGTGAATATTAAAGCTGCAGGAAAGTACCTGCTCATCAAAGTGGAAAACGACGGGCAGCAACTAAGCCAGAGTCATTCCCAGCTGTTGCAAAAAGGCGTTGGGCTTTCCAATCTCAATGACCGGCTTAAAAATCTCTACGGAAGTGATTATTTCTTCGAGCTACGCAACAAAGAGAACGAAAATGGCGTGGAAACTTTGGTGAAAATCCCAATGGATTAAAGATCCAGGCCTTTCAGGCTTTCCTGTACATTCTCCTCGGTCTTATACAGCTTTTCCCGGCATATCTTCAGCAGGACCGAAGCTCTTTTTACCTTGGCATCGAGCATGTCGAGACCTATTTCTGAATTTTCCATTTCCGAAACTATCTGCTGCAATTCTGCAAAAGCTTCGGCATAACTTATTTTGGTGCCCATGTTTTTTCTTTTTTAGCCTGAATATTTTGAATTTCCGCAGTGGCCTTACCTTCGAAAAATTCGATTTCTACGAGCTCTTCTTTTTGCAGTCCGTCCACATCTTTAACGATCTTACCGTTGCTTCGGGTGATGCTGTAGCCGCGTTTGAGAATGTTTTGCGGAGAGAGCAGCTCTACGGAATTTGCAATGTTGCGAAGTTCGGCCTTTTCATCCCGTATGATCGATCTGCTGCCTGATTTTATTGCATTCTGAAAATGTTCCAGCTGATTGAGGTTCTTCTGAAGTATTCTTTCAGAATAAAACCCGAAGGAGCGCGAGGCCTGCAAGAGCAAATTTTCCTGCCTCTCAAAAATGCGATTTACGAGCGTCCTTATTTTTTCTGAATTTTCCTTTAGCGGAAGCGCAAAATTATTGAACTCCTGCAGGAAGAATTCGGCGATCTTGGTAGGAGTAATGAAGCTTTTGTAGCTCACCAGCTCGCAGACGGTTTCATTGGTGGAATGCCCAATGCCCGTTAACACCGGCAGCGGAAATCCCGCAATGGCCTTTGCAAGTCGGTAATCATCATAGCAGCTAAGGCCTATTTCGCCGCCACCGCCACGAATAATGGCCACCGCGTCGAAATGCCTGCTCAACTTTTTGATCTTTTGCAACTGGGCCACAATGGTTCTCACCGCATTTTCCCCCTGCAGTATCGCCGGGAATAATTTTTGATGAAAGGTATAGCCCCAGGGATTGTGTTCAATGACATTCACAAAATCCTGGTAGCCTTTACTGCTCTCTACAGAAATTATCGCGATGGTCTTTGGGAGCCGTGGAAGAGTCAGCTGTTTATTGGCCTCAAAAATGCCTTCCTGTTGCAGCTTTCTAATGGTCTCTGCCCGCTGCCGCGCCAGTTCTCCTAAGGTATACTCCGGGTCGATGTCCAGGATGTTGAGTGCCAGGCCGTAGACCGGGTGATAGGTGACAGCCGCCTGTATCACGACCGTCATGTCGTCTTTGAGTTCCTCTTTAAGAACCTCCTTAAATTTCGCATTGATCTGCTCGAACTGGCTGCTCCAGATGTTCCCGCGCAGTTCGGCGACTATCCTGCCGTTCTTTTTCTCCACAAGATCGGGATAGCAATGCCCCGTCTGCGGATAATGGTTGAGTTTCACGATCTCTGCCTTTACCCAAACCACCCTGCTGCAGTGGGTATTGATCACATTTTCAATGGCTGCTGTGACTTTGGAAAGGGGGAAAATTTGTTTGGCCGGCATACTGCAATTCTTGAGTTAAAGATATTGCATTTTCCCGGCAGGAAAAACATCTGCTTCAAAAATGGCATTTTTGAGACCTCATTAAGAAAAGCTTTATGAGGTTTTCGGTAAAAACTAAAGACTAAATGAACCACAGGCCTGTAACAAAGACAACAGTGCCAATAAGCAACAGGATGAGGGTATAAGGCAGTATCTCCCGGGCCTTGAGTTTGGTGATCGCCAAAAGCGGTAATGCCCAGAAGGGTTGCAGCATATTGGTCACCTGGTCGCCGTAGGCAAAGGCCATGATCGCTTTGTTGAGCGGCACGCCCAATTCTACCGCACTTTGCAACACCACCGGTCCCTGGATTGCCCATTGGCCGCCCCCACTTGGAACAAAAATATTGACCAACCCGGCGCTGAAAAAGGTGAAAATCGGCAGGCTTTGTTCACTGGCAATTCCGGTGAAGAAGAGGGCGATCTGGTTGACCATGCCGGTATCTTTCATGATCCCCATAATTCCGAAGTAAAGCGGAAACTGGATAAGAATAGCTCCCGCGCCGATTACCGCCTCATCCAGGGCTTTTAAGAAGGAGACAAAAGAGCCGTGAAAAAGTATGCAAAGGCCTAACATGAGAAAGTTGAGCATGTTGGGAGTAAGATTAGCCCGGCGGAGTTCGCCCCAGTAGCTGGCAAAGAAAGCCGCCAAAAGAAGAACACCGAATAAGAGGGAAAGCAGGCGGGAATGGTCCAAACGTTCGGCTCCAAAAATGGCATTTTTGACTCCTCCTTCTTCGGAAGCTTGTAGACTTACTTCGGCAGTATTTGTCTTTTTAGAAACCAGATACAGCACGAGAGGCACCAACAACAGCAGTAAAGCGAACAGCAACAGGTTCCATTCAGAAAAAATGGTGCTTTCCGCAGAGATCTGCTCCGGAAGCCGGTTCACAAATTCCTGATTTTCGAGTCCGGTGAAGAGGCTTGCCAAATGCCCTTTTTCAGCAGCTTTTAAAGGTGCGCTTCCGCTGATGCCGCCATGCCACACCATTAAACCCACATAACCCGCGGCTCCAATAAGCGGATAATTTATCCTGAAGTTTCTTTTTTGAGCGGCTTCAGCCACTTTCCTTGCCATGATGGCGCCAAAGATGAGGCCGAGGCCCCAGTTAAAGAAGGCCACCAGCATTGTGGAGACCGAGACCATGATGACCGCGCTGGTGTTTCCCGTAACAAAGCCGGTAAGCCTGCTTGTGAGTTTTGCCATAGGTTTGCTGAGGACGAGGATGTGGCCCAGCACCAGGATGAGCATCATTTGCACGGCAAAGACCAGCAGCGCGGGATCCCACATGCCGCTTTGCCAGGAATCCAGTATCTCTACGGCACCTTCGGCAGAAGTTCTTCCTGTGAAGAAAAAAGCCAGCAACATGGTGAATAAACTAAGCAGTACCGCCAAGGTAAAAGGGGCGGGAATGAGCTTTTTGAAGGTGTTTTCTATAAAACCTGCCGAGTTCATAGCTCAAATATGCTGAAATTTTTCTGAAGATGCTTCACAAGAGGATCAAATAAGCCAACCAATGGCCAGATTGCTTAGAGAACAGCCGTGTTTTTCGTATTTTTCAGCAGCTAAAAATAAAAGAAAAATGACCAAAAATTCCCCTGCCTTGTTCAGGCCCCTGCAAATAAGAGAGATAACAATAAAGAACCGCATCGCGGTTTCCCCTATGTGCATGTACAGCAGTGAAGACGGTTTTTCAAACAACTGGCACCTGGTGCACCTGGGCACCCGCGCCGTGGGCGGTGCCGGCCTTGTGATCGCTGAAGCGACGGGAGTTTCTCCTGAAGCCCGTATTACTCCTGACGATCTTGGGATCTGGAAAGAGGAACATATTGCCGGGCTAAAGGAAATTACCAAATTCCTGAAGGAGCAGGGGAGCGTGCCGGGCATTCAGTTGGCACATGCCGGAAGAAAAGCCTCCACCACCAGTCCGTGGAAAGGAGGGAAGCAGCTTACCGAACAGGATGGCGGCTGGCAAAGCATAGCGCCAAGTGCGGTTGCTTTCAGGGAATCTGATCGCGTCCCAAAAGCGCTGGATGAGCAAGGGCTCCAAAAGGTGATCTCTGATTTTAAAGAGGCTGCAAAAAGGGCATTGGAAGCGGGGTTTGAAGTGATCGAGATCCATGCAGCTCATGGATATTTGTTGCATGAATTCCTTTCTCCGTTGAGCAATAAAAGAGAAGATGATTACGGTGGCTCATTTGAAAACCGCAGCCGATTATTGATCGAGGTAACCCGTGCTGTTCGGGAGGTGTGGCCGGATCGTTTTCCATTGTTCGTGCGGATTTCAGCCACAGATTGGGTTGAAGGCGGGTGGAATGAAGACGAATCTGTCGCCCTTGCAAAACTTCTAATGAAAGAGGGAGTTGATCTTATCGATTGTTCCTCCGGTGGACTTGTGCCGCATGCAGTGATCCCGGTGAAGAAAGGTTACCAGGTGGGTTTTGCCGAAAAGATCAAGAAAGAAGCGGGTATCATGACCGGCGCGGTTGGTATGATCACAGAAGCAGAGCAGGCCGAGAATATCATTTTTGGAGAGCAGGCTGATCTGGTTTTCATGGCTCGTGAATTCTTACGGGAACCGTATTTTCCCTTAAAAGCCGCACAAGAATTAAATCATGAGGTGGAATGGCCGCCACAGTACAGGAGAGCGAAACCACAGTAAGAGAAACCGAAGGTGGAAATTCCAAATTCCAAATTCCAAGTTCCAAATTCCAGATTCGAAGCTCCAAATTCCAAAAAACCAAAATCCAAAATCCAGGTTTCAGGTTTCACGTTCCAGGTTTCAAGGCCAAGTTTCCTGGTTTGGAATTGACGAAAGGCAGGCTGAAGGCCTGCAGTATGAAAGCCCGGAGCGGAGCTCCGGGTAAGGATCAAGTGCTATTTAGCAGCCTGCTGCAATTAATCTGGTTGCCAACTTTGTCGACCAGAATTGGTGATTTTATTCAAGCCCTTCAGGCTTGTGTAGGATGAGGTTCCTCATTACCAAGGGCGTTGCCCTTGGCTGGCATATTAGAGCCTTTCAGGCTCTTTATTGTCTATACTTGGACACTCAAATTCATAAAGTTTATTGAGCAGGCTGAAGGTTTACAATAAGACAGTCTGACGCAAAGTACCATGTTTCTGGTCTGGATTTGACGAATGGCAGGCTGAGGGCCTGCAATATGTTAGCCCGGAGCGAAGCTCCGGGTTTGAAAATTAACATAATATAGCAGCCTGAAAGGCTGCAATAAATATCTAAGTTGCTACAGAATTATGGCGTCCACAATTGCACCGACAAATGCCAGGAGAATGGCCAGCCAAAGAGAGGGCATGAATCCACGGGTCTTGAAATCTGTGCTCAAACGGTCGGCAAGCTCAATGATGATGGCATAGGCCACGGTTCGGGTGATGAAGCCAAACCCGAGAAAATAAAATATTCCCAGGGTAGCGATGTTTAACAGCAAAGTGAGGATCCAGCTGAGAAAAAAGCTTAGAATCCCTATCATAAGAGCCACAATAATGGCAGTTTTAAAACCTTTAAGTTCTACTCCGCTAAACATTTTGGCTGCCACCAATAATACAACCGAATCAATCAATATATGGATCAACCAACTTAGCATGAAAATGGAGGGTTTTGGTTAGTCTTCAGTTTTGCTGATCTTTTTCGCTTTCTCTGTTAGCTCCTTCACATTTGTGGAATAAGGGTTTTCCTTCAGTTTTTTCGCCATGTCCACCAGGTTATAAACCATTTGGTACAGCATCTTATTTGTGAATAAGTGCTTATCTCCTTCAGCTTTGATATAAGAAGGACCCGGGCCTGCCTTGCCAACATAGTAGCTGAAGGCGTTCACAGGAATGGTAAAGCCGTGTTCGGACAGGTCAAAGACTATGCTTGAAATCGCCTTTTTGGCGCCATCTTCATTCCCGTCGACCATGACCCCGGCTACTTTGTTGTAGGTGGGATACTGGCCGGTCTTTTCATCGGCTTCACTCCAAATTCCGTCGAACCGTTCATTGACCATCTTAGCCACCGAACTGCGATCACCTCTCCAGATAGGAGTGGCAATGATAAAAATGTCTGCTGCTTTCACCTTTTTGAGGATCTGCGGCCAGGCATCGCCATTCCCTTCATCAGAAGAATTGCCGAATTTCACATCATGATCTACGACCCGAATCTCCTCGGTGGTAACGTCAAGTTCATGAAAGATACGTTCAGCATTCTCTATGAAAGCATGCGTATTGGAAGTTTCGGGAGATTTTTTGAGGGTACAGTTTAAAAATAGTGCTTTTAAAGCCATGTTGGATTTCTTTTAATGATTATCTAAGATTGGTTGCGCCGTCTTTTTGGTGTTTCAGGTTTAAACGACCTTTTGGTTCTTTTGCAAGTTTCGATGGCACCTGTCCACCCACTGCACCTTTGGCGAGAATGGTTCCGCCATCTGCAGAAAATACTGCTCCGGTAACGTAGGACGCTTCATCTGATGCCAGGAAGAGATAAACATTGGCGATCTCTTCGGGAGTGCCGCGCCTGCCCATAGGCACAGCTTCAATAAGCTGTTTTTCCATCTTTTTATTGATGTCGCTGGTCTCTTTGTGTGTCCATGCCGTATCTATTGGTCCGGGGGCCACACAGTTTGCCCTAATGCCATTCTTGGCCTGTTCCACGGCCACACCTTTCATAAAGGCATGTACGAACCCTTTTGTGCCCCCGTAAGGAGTGACGTTAGCAATACCTATCTTTCCGGATTCAGAGCCTGCGGAAACTATACAGCCGCGAGTCTTTTTTAGTTCGGGAAGGGAGAATTTGGTCATCAGAAAATTCGTCCTGATGTTATTCTTCAGAAGATTGTCAAAAGCGTCTACAGAAAATTCGTCTATAGTGTTCACTTCGGGATAAACGCCGGCGTTGTTGATAAGGACATCAATACGCCCCCAGTTCTTTACAGCAGTCTCGACTGCTTCCCGGGCTTCTTCTTCCTTAGAAATATCGGCAGAAAAACCAATTGCACTCCCACCGTCTTTTTTGATATCATCGATCACGTCTTTCACAGGATCCTGCGGCATACCTACAACAAATACTTTGGCTCCTTCAATTGCAAAAAGTTTTGATATGGCTTCTCCAATTCCGGTGGCCCCACCGGTAACAATGGTCACTTTGTCTTCTAATCTTTTCATAGCTTTTTTATTTTAATTTTTCCTGAATCCTCAGTAAAATCAGGTCTTTTCAAGTTAGTGGGTTTTAAAGGCTTAACAAAAGCGCTTAAGAAAAGTTTAGCAGATTCCGAAGAAATTGTGAGAGATAATAACAGCTTGCGCTTCTGCAAGTTAACACAATGCTAATCCTTTAGAAATGGCTTAAAATTCTTTTATCTTGTAGAGAAACAACCAAAAAACAAGGATTATGAGGTCGATTTGGAATGGTTCTATAAGTTTTGGTCTGGTGACCATACCCATCAAAATGTATTCTGGGAGCGAAGAGCGGAAGCTGGACCTGGATATGCTGGACAAACACGACCACGCCAGGATAAGGTACAAACGGGTCAATGAGAGGACCGGAGAGGAAGTGGAGTACAAGGATATCGTAAAAGGCTATAAGCAGGATGATACCTACATTATTCTTGAAAAAGAGGATTTTGATAAGGCCAATGTCAAAAAGTCTAGGACCATCGACATTGAAGAATTTATCGAAGAGAGCGATGTGGAGGATGTACTTTTCAAGAAACCCTATTTCCTGGAGCCTCAAAAGGACGGGGAAAAATCTTATAACCTTCTGAAGAACGCCTTGAAAGAAACCGGAAAACTGGGAGTGGCCACCTTTGTTATGCGCGCCAAGGAAAACCTGAGCCTGGTAGGCGTATATAAAGATGCCCTGGTTTTACACGTGATCAGATTTGCTGATGAAATACGTGACCCTACCGACCTTAAGCTGCCTGATACCAAGGTTTCTGAAAAAGAGGTAGCCATGGCCAAGTCGCTCATTGAGCAGTATACCGAAGAATTTGATTTTGAGAAGTACAAAGACGTCTATAATGAACAGCTGCTCAAGATCATCAAAGCCAAAAGTGCCGGGAAAACCACCAAGATCGAAGAATTTGAGACCAAGCCTACGCCTGCCAAAGACCTCATGGCACAGCTTAAGGCTAGTCTTGACAAAAAGAAGAAAAGCAAAAAAGCATCATAAATGGGACTGGACGAGTATGTTCGAAAAAGGGATTTTAAGAATACACCGGAGCCGGGAGCCGAATACGACAAGAAGACTGAGCAGTTGCGGTTTACCTTTCAGCGGCACCGTGCCAGCCGGCTGCATTATGATCTAAGGCTGGAGATGGAAGGAGTGCTCAAGAGTTGGGCGGTTCCAAAGGGGCCTTCCATGAATCCCAATGATAAGCGCCTGGCGATCCAAACAGAAGATCATCCCATTAAATACCTCACTTTTCATGGTACAATTCCGAAGGGCAACTATGGGGCGGGGGAGATGAGCATCTGGGATACCGGAACCTATCGGCCTGCAGGAGGCGGTACCGAAGAAGACCTCTTAAAAATGCTAAAAAAAGGGGATCTTAAACTGGAGTTCTTTGGAAGTAAGGTCCGCGGTACCTTTGCTTTGGTACACACGAGGAGAGGCGGAGAAAAAGATAACCAATGGCTGCTAATCAAAAAGAAGGACGAACATTCCACCGATCTTGAATATGATGCAGAAAACTACAGCGAACATGCTGAAGCTGAAAAGGTAAAGCAGCTCAAGGTAACAGAACTCGTCAAACCCATGTTGGCTACCAAAGCACCAGAAATTTTCAACAAGGCCAACTGGATATATGAACTCAAGTGGGACGGTTACCGGGCATTGGCCAACATTCAGAAAGGGAAAGTGGATTTTTACTCCCGCAACGGAATTTCCTATAAGAACAAATTCTCTGAACTTTATGAGCAGCTAAAAAATATTCCACACGACGTGATCCTGGATGGCGAAGTGGTGGTACTGGACAAAGAAGGAAAGCCGCAGTTCAACGAACTTCAGAATTACAAGAAAGGGCAGCAGGGAGAGTTGAGATATTATGTATTTGACCTGTTGTACCTCAATGGTCATAACATCATGCACCTGCCTTTGGTGGAGCGAAAAAGCCTGATTCCCGATGTTATTGAAGATATTCCCGGGGTTTATTATTGTGACCATGTAGAGAGCATTGGAAAAACCTTTTTTGAGCAGGCAGTAGAGTCGGGAATGGAGGGTGTAATCGCCAAGCAAGCCGATTCACAATACATTCCTGGTAGTCGCAGTGACAAATGGCTGAAAATAAAAGCTTTTGAAAGCCAGGAAGCACTCATTTGCGGCTACACTCCTTCAGAAAGCGCGGCCCCCTTCGGTAGCCTTATCTTAGGAATGAATAAAAATGATGAGCTGGTATATATAGGGAATTGCGGTACCGGATTCAACACCGAAAGCAGAAAAGAGTTGTTCAAGAAATTTCAGCCGCTGGTGCAGGAGGAGAGTCCGTTTTCAAAAAAGGTGAACCTCAAAGGGCGGCAGGCGACCTGGCTACGGCCGGAGTTGATCTGCGAAGTGAATTTTAGCGAGTGGACCAAGGCCGGGAATATGCGGCACCCTTCGTTCAAAGGCCTTAGGTTTGACAAGGTGCCTTCAGAAATTGACAAGGAGAAGGTAGTAAAGGTTCCGAAGCATAAACCGGCAAAGAAATCGGGAGACTTTCTGGAGATAGGAGGAATTTCTGTCCCCGTGAGCCATCTTGAAAAGGTTTACTGGCCGGATTCAGGCCTCAGGAAGTTCGACCTTATAGAATACTACCTGCAGATATCGGAGCATATTTTGCCCTTTTTGAAGGACAGGCCCGAGAACCTACATCGTTTCCCCAACGGGATCAAGGAAAAAGGGTTTTATCAAAAAGATGCAACGGGAATTTTTCCGCATTGGCTGGAGACGACAAAGATCTTTTCAGAACACAACAACAAACACCTGGAGTATATCCTGTGCCAGAATGAAGCCAGTTTAATTTACCTGGCCAACCTAGGTTGCATAGAACTAAATCCATGGAATTCGCGTAAAGACAATCTTCTGAATCCGGACTGGACGGTTATTGATATAGACCCTGCTGAAAAAACCACTTTTGAAGAGGTTATTGAGGTGGCGATGGTGGCAAAGGAAGTGCTGGACTTGGCAAAGATCACGGGTTATCCCAAAACTTCGGGTTCCAGCGGGTTGCACATCTATATCCCGTTAGGTGCAAAATATGATTATGACCAGGCAAAGGATTTTACCAAAGTGCTTTGCTATTTCATCAAGGATCGATTGCCCGAATTGACTTCCATGGAGCGGAATGTGAAAAAGCGAAAAGGAAAGATATACCTCGATTTCCTCCAGAACAGGAAAGGGCAAACGCTGGCGGCGCCATACTGTGCCCGGCCAAAACCGGGAGCTACGGTCTCGGCTCCCCTGGAATGGAGTGAGGTAAAACCGGGACTGGATATGCGGGATTTTACCATAAAAACCATGCCCGACCGTATCAGGAAAAAACCGGATCTTTTCCTCCCTGTGCTGGGGAAAGGCATAGATATAGAAAAAGCCCTTGACGCTTTGTCTTCTTAACCTGCTGCGGCCAGGCCCAAAATAGGAAATTAGGATTTCTTTAAGATTTGAGTATCTTTAGACAGTTTTAACATAAGCAGTATGGTGCATCTAGAATTTGACCAGGCTGCCCTAAAGGAGGCGGCAAGGATTGAAATATTGCGAAAATATGACATTCTTGACACCCCGCCCGACGGCAGATTTGACCGTATCACTAAACTGGCAGCTACTCTTCTTAAAGTTCCGGTCGCAATTATAAGCCTTGTGGATACCGATCGTGTCTGGTTTAAAAGCAAGTTCGGAATTGAGCAGTCTGAAGTGGGAAGGGAGCCCGGGCTGTGTGCCTCGGCAATTCTTTCAGATGAGCTGTATCTTATCGAAGATGCGAGAAAAGATCCGCGAACACTTGCTAATCCACTGGTAAGAGGCGAGTTCGGTTTGAAGTTTTATTCCGCAGTTCCTTTAAAGACCATTGAGGGCCAAAACCTTGGCACCTTGTGCGTGATCGACAAAGAACCACGAACGCTTAGCGAAGAGGAGAAGGAAGTTCTTAAAGACCTTGCCGGCCTGGTGATGGACCAGATCGAACTGCAGCTGGAGGCAAGGACTGCTGTCAAGCATCACCACCAGATACTAAATACCACTGCACACGATTTAAAGAACCCGGTCTCAATAATGCCACTTCTGGCAGATCTTATCATGCAGAACAAGAATAATCCAGAGGCTATTGATGACATTTCCAAACAAATCAAAGATGCAGGCAGGAGAATGGCTTTGACCATAAATGAGCTGCTTGAGAATGCCATGGACGGGGCCGGAAATTCTCATCTAAGGCTGGAGGTGGTGGATCTTAAGGAATTGGTGCAGGGAGTGGTAAATGCCAACCGGGCCCTGGCAAGAAAAAAAGAGCAGCAACTTGTATTTAACTTAGCCGAAACATGCTTTGTTTTTGCAGATCACAGACGGCTTACAGAGGTGGTAGATAATGTGATCAACAACGCCATAAAGTTCTCCCTACCCGAAACTCATATAAACGTGCTGCTAAAGTCTGTCGACGGCAAGGCTGTGCTTGAAGTAAAGGATGAAGGCCAGGGGCTTACAAAAGATGATCAAAAAAACCTTTTTAGAAAGTTCACATCTCTTAGCGCCCGTCCTACCGGCGGGGAGATCTCAACAGGATTAGGCCTTTTTTTGGCAAAAGAGGTATTGGCTGCACATAAAGGAACTATTTCTGCTACGAGTGATGGCAAGGGAAAAGGTTCCTGCTTTAGAATAGAACTACCTCTTTCTGAAGATTAAAAGCTTATTTGTCTTCTTCAGAAAAATAATCTAAAGAATTTTCTTCTGCGTTATTCCTTTTCTTCAGGAAGTGCTTAGGACTCACCCCGTATTTTTCCTTGAAGATCTTGGAAAAATAACTTCTATTATTAAAACCTATCTGGCTTACGATCTGTGAAATGTTATTTTCAGAATTTGTGAGCATATCTTTTGCGGCCTCCAGTTTCACCTGCTGCATATATTTATTCACAGTAAGATCAAACATGTATTTAAAGCCTTCCTGCAGTTTGTTCACATTGGTTCCCACCTCTTTGGCCAGATAGTCTACTGAATAGTTTTGGTTGAGGTTTTCTTCAATTGTATTGACGGCCCTTTTAACCTTCTCCACATCGGATCTTCTCATGATTTGCGGCTTCTCACTGGACTGATCATCCTGGTACTGGTTGATTTGTTTGGAAAGCATTTCGAAAATTTTGCCTTCCAGGAAAATTGTTCTTAAAAACCCTGATAGATCTTTGTCCTGGATCTGTTCAACAATTTCGGCAGAGGTAATGCTGTAATTTCCGTGATAGAGAAATTGAGTCTCAGATTCTGAGTCCTCCAGAACTTCCTTAAGCCTTGGCTCCAGATCATTGAAGTTGTAGGTAATGTAGTCTGAAAACTGTTTCCTTATAATCTCCAGGCTGGAAACATTAGCTACCTGGTTAGCAGTAAAAAACAGCACATGACCATTGTTTGCATGGCTGGAGACAATAATATTTTGATAGGTGTCGATTTCATGCTTTTCATCGTGATGGGCAAAACTGTGTGCCACCCTTCCTTCTGTACAGAATATGAACTTTAGAGGATGGGTTTTTTCACTCGTGAAATGTATCTCCACATCTTGATAAAACGTGCATTTATACTGAACGATTCCAATACCCGATCTGAAATTGCTCCCGCGGATGAAACCTTTACCAAGCCTTTCAGGTATATTTATGGTCAATTCGGTATTGTCATTTTCAACCTCGACTTCAAAGGCTTTTGCAAGATCTTCAATAACCTCCTTAATAGGAAGGGCCTTAACAGATATCTTCATTTAATTGCTTTATCATATTCAAAAATAAGATGTGCTCCCGTCATAACCCCGCATGAACAGCTGAGTTCGTTCGATACCGACTAAATGTTGTTTTAAAAACGTTAGAAACTTCAAATTCCCCCCGAATTTAGAAATATTTTTGTTTTTTTATTTTTAAAATTGTGTTATAAATTGCAATTATTGTGTGAAAAACATTAATTACTCCTATTTTTCTAAAATATATTAAGCTCTTTATAACTTTTAATAAGAATTTTACAACTGTTAATTATAATGAAGTCGATATACATTTTGATTGGGTTGGAGGTCGTAGCAGTTTTGCTGATATTCGGCTATCTTATCCTAAAAGTATACAGAGTTTTTATCGCCAGAAGAAAGAGAAAAAGAAAGAACAACAACTAGATCCTGTCTTTCCTGCCGTGGTTGGTCTACTTAATCTCACCTAGGAGAAAGCTGTTGTAATGCTTACCTTTGCAGAAAAATTTTAAGATGCAAAGCGTTGAAGCCTTACAATGGAGATATGCCACTAAAAAGTTTGATCCCGAACAAACGGTCACACCCGAAAAGCTCGAAATCCTAAAACGGGCCTTTAATCTTACCGCTACATCCTACGGCCTGCAACCATTGAAAATGATCGTGGTGAGAAATGAAGAACTACAGCAAAAACTTCAAAAAGCATCTTATAATCAAAAGCAATTAGGTACCGCTTCTCATGTATTGGTGATCTGCATTGAAAAAGAGATCAACAAAACCTTTATTGAAAAGTACTTCAAGTATGTAAGGGATATTCGAAATACGCCCGATGATATTCTGGACCCCTTCAGAGAATCGTTAATAGGAGATTTTGAAAAGAAACCGCTCGAGGAGATCCATACCTGGGCCACTCACCAGGCATACCTCGTCCTGGGAACCCTGCTGACGATTTGTGCGGTCGAGGGTATTGATTCCTGTCCCATGGAAGGTTTTGAACCACAAAAATATGATGAGATCCTAAACCTGAAAGAGCATAACCTGTGTTCTGTACTGGCTTTGCCAATAGGCTACCGCTCAAAAGACGACTTCTTTGCTGAGCTTAAAAAGGTGAGAAGGCCTTTGGAAGAAACTATAATAGAGTACTAGTAGTTCACGTAGTCGATGATCTCAAGACCATAGCCTATCATTCCTACGCGTTTGGTCTGTTTGGTGTTGCTGAGCAACCTTAGTTTGTGGATCTCGAGGTCGTGCAGGATCTGTGCGCCAATTCCAAAATCTTTGTTGTCCATCACCAGCGGCGGGGCCTTATATTCTCCCTGCTTTTGAAGCTCTTTAAGCTCCTGCAGCCTGTTGAGGAGGTTCATAGACTGGCTTTCCTGGTTGATGAATACAATAGCGCCTCTACCTTCTTCATTGATCGCCTTGAACATATTATCCAGTTTCTTATCGGCGTTGTTGGTAAGGGTGCCTAAAATGTCATTATTGACAAGGGTTGAATTTACCCTTACCAGTACATGCTCATCGGCTTTCCAGGTTCCTTTTGTGAGGGCAATATGCACCTGCTTATTAGTGGTCTGTTGGTATGCTCTTAACCTAAAGCTGCCAAATTTTGTTTCTACATCAAAATCCTCCTTCTTTACGATGAGGGAATCGTGCTGCATGCGGTAAGCGACAAGGTCTTCAATAGATACCAGCTTGAGGTCGAATTTTTTAGCTACTTCAACCAGTTGCGGCAAGCGGGCCATGCTTCCGTCTCCATTCATGATCTCCACGATCACTCCTGCGGGTTCAAAACCTGCAAGCCGTGCAAAATCGATAGCGGCTTCGGTGTGGCCGGTTCTTCTTAGAACCCCGCCTTCTTTTGCTTTCAGCGGAAAAACGTGCCCGGGACGGCTTAGATCATAAGGACGTGTTTCTTTATCAATAAGAGATTGTACGGTCTTAGCCCTGTCGCCAGCTGAAATTCCTGTCGTAACGCCCTTTCCCTTAAGATCTACACTTATGGTAAAAGCCGTCTCCATAGGATCTGTATTGTTGCCTACCATCATCTCCAGGTTGAGCTGCTTACAGCGCTTCTCTGTAATGGGAGCACAAATAAGTCCGCGCCCGTGAGTGGCCATGAAATTGATCATCTCGGGCGTCACCTTTTCGGCAGCAGCCAGGAAATCTCCTTCATTTTCGCGGTCTTCATCGTCAACAACAATAATGACCTTACCGGCCCTTATGTCTTCTATAGCTTCTGAAATACTGTTTAACTGAAAAGAATTTTCCGTGCTCATGGCTTGATCTAAAATTGGGTGCAAAGATACCTAATCATTTTCGTTTCGGCCCATGATCTGCGCTTTTTTGAGCAGCTTCCTTATCGGCTCAAAAAGTGAACTAAAGCCGAACAGACCCTGGTCTGTAGTGGCGCGGTAGGTAAGCAGGATGCCCAGCGGCAGCATGATCAAAGTAGAAAGCCAGGTTGCCCAAAACGGACTTATTCCGCCTTCTTCGGCCGAGTTCTTTGCAAAGATCCCTATGAAATGATAGGTGAGAAATAAAAGGATCGCAATTACCATAGGAAGCCCCATTCCACCTTTTCTAATAATAGCTCCCAAAGGTGCTCCCACGAAGAACAACACGATACAGGCAAAGGCCAGCACGTATTTTTCGTGTAGGGCGATCTCGAATTTGTTAAGACGTTTTGCTGCCATTTGCAGCTCAGATTGTTTTACACTCACTGTGGTAAGTGCGCCATTGACATTGCCCAAAGCAAGGTTAATGATCTGTGAAGCCCGATACGGCTCATAAAGAGGAAGTATTCCTTCCTTAAGATCGGCTACAGTATCTATTTTTTTACTGGCGTCTTTGTTGATGTTGTTGATGCCGGTGCGGTTATAAAGATTGCGTGAAAGTGCAGCCGACTCTTCATTATAGGCGGTAGAAAAAGAATCTATGGTTTGATTGAGCTCGCCTATCTTCAGCATGTTGTGTGAGTTGCTGTACTTTTCCTCGTCCAGGTCAACATCATTAAAGCCGGAAAGGTCCATGTTGATCATATACTCTTCAAAATGTGATTTTGCGAAGGGTTTCTTTTGCCTTGCTTGTGCAGTAGAAGGCATGATCTCATCATAATAGTTCCCGTCTTGCAGGATAAGGCTGAGGATGTTCGAATTCGTACTTCCAACCAGTTCTCCTTTAGATGCTTTGATCACGGTATAGTTACCGGCCCTTCGGTCAGATTTTTTGTGAATGATCACATTCTTCAGGAACTGGCCATTCTTTCCGCTTTTTTCATCCACCTTGATGTTGATCTGCCCCAGGTCATTGAATGTGCCTTCGGTAATAACCATCGCGGGCTTTAGCTGCGCAATGTTCTTCCGAAGATTTATAGATTTATATTCCGCGGCAGGAATAACGTTGTTGGCAAAGAAAAATGCTGTAGCGCTCACCAAAAGGATGAACAGGGTAAGAGAGCGCATCGCCCGCTGCAGGCTGATGCCTGCAGACTTCATGGCGGCAAATTCATAGTTTTCTGCAAACATCCCAAAGGTCATGATGGAGGTAAGCAGAATGGTCAACGGTAATACTAACGGAACCAGCTTGGGGCTAAAATACAGGAGGAATTTGAGGATCACCACAAAATCCAGGTCTTTACCCGCAAGTTCTCCTATGTACAGCCAGATGGTTTGCAATACAAAGATGAACATGAGTATTACAAAGACCGAAAAAAAGGTTTTAAGGTAGCTGGTAAGTATGTACCGGTCGAGGATCTTCAATTAGTCAAGCCTGTTAATGTAGTAGTCTTTGTACCTGCTTTCCTTGAACTCAAAAAGAGATTCGGGGATAGGCTGATTGGTCTTAAAGCTGCTCACTGTAATTGTGATCTTGGTACCGTTATCCTGGGTTTGGATAAGGTTGTAAATGTTCTTTGTTTGCTTATCGATACCCAACTGGATGGTCTTGATCTCGGCTTTGGAGTCAATAGGAGTCAAAGTAATATACTGGATCTTTCTTCCTCTAATATCTTCTGTTGGTCCCCATTTTGACTTGTAACCTTTGTTGTAGAAGGTAAGCATCTTAGAAGGGGTAATGTTGTCTTCGGCCTCGGGATCGTAAGAAGAAATGTTGATCTCCTCATCTTCGGGAATAATAGTGTACAGTTTTTTTCCGTCAAACATTCGGGTGGTACCCATGATGTTCAACAGGTATTTTTCCCCCTTTAAACTCACGTCGCCGCGGGTTTCATGTTTTACGTTCTCGGCAGTATTTTCCAAAGCATATTTAAAGTCGATCACAATGTTGTCATAGCTCTCCACCTTTTCTGAAACCTCGTCAAGCAAATTCTCAGCCCTGTTAGGGGATTGAGCCTGTGCCATCATCATCGCAAACATTGCAAATACCGTAAATACTATCTTTTTCATTTTGTTCTTTTATGTTTATTCTATTCGTCGTTCAATAACTGGTTGAGGCCTTCCAGGTCCTGTACGAGTACCTGCCTGGCTTTGCTGCCTTCAAATGGACCTACAATTCCTGCGGCTTCCAGTTGGTCGATAATTCTACCCGCCCGGTTGTAACCCAATTTAAGTTTTCTTTGAAGCAAAGAAGCCGAGCCCTGCTGGGCTACCACGATAACTTCTGCGGCCTCTTTGAACAGCTTGTCGCGCTCGCTCACATCAATATCAAGAGCTGTGCCACTTTCCTCCCCGCTGTACTCAGGAAGGTGGTAAGCATCCGGGTAAGCTTTTTGTGAACCAATGAACTCGGTGATCTTATCGACCTCCGGGGTGTCCACGAACGCGCATTGAAGACGTAATAATGTGTTTCCCTGGGTAAAGAGCATATCTCCTTTCCCTATCAATTGATCTGCACCCTGGCTGTCCAAAATGGTCCTGGAATCAATTTTTGAGGTTACCCTAAAGGCGATCCTCGCAGGGAAGTTTGCTTTGATGATCCCTGTAATAACGTTGACCGATGGCCTTTGTGTGGCGATGATCAGGTGAATACCTATAGCCCGTGCCAGCTGTGCCAGTCGTGCGATTGGTGCTTCCACCTCTTTTCCCGCGGTCATGATAAGGTCTGCAAATTCATCAACCACCAATACAATATAAGGTAGGAATTTATGGCCGTTCTCCGGGTTGAGCTTACGCGCCTTGAACTTGGCATTATATTCCTTGATGTTACGAACCATGGCATCTTTGAGCAGCTCATAACGCTCATCCATCTCGATACAAAGAGAGTTAAGGGTGTTGATCACCTTGGTGTTGTCTGTAATGATCGCATCTTCGGTATCAGGCAATTTTGCCAGGTAATGCCGCTCTATTTTGTTGAAGAGCGTTAATTCTACCTTTTTGGGATCTACAAGGATGAACTTCACCTCTGCAGGATGTTTGCTGTAAAGCAGGGAAGTAAGTATTGCATTCAATCCAACAGATTTACCCTGTCCCGTCGCACCCGCCATTAACAGGTGAGGCATTTTCGCAAGGTCAACTACAAAGGTTTCGTTGGAAATAGTTTTTCCAAGAGCCATGGGCAGCTCCATTTCGGCGTTCTGGAATCGGGGAGAGGCGATAACGCTTCTCATGGATACCATGCTTGATTTTTTGTTCGGTACCTCGATCCCGATAGTTCCTTTACCCGGGATTGGTGCAATGATCCTTATCCCCAGCGCCGAAAGCGACAATGCGATATCATCTTCCAGGCTCTTGATCTTGGAGATCCTAATTCCTGCTTCAGGAATGATCTCGTAGAGCGTCACTGTTGGTCCAACAGTGGCTTTGATCTGGGCGATATCGATCTTATAGTTCTTGAGCGTATCAACGATACGATTCTTATTCTCCTCCAGCTCTTCCTGGTCAATGGTAATACCTCCGCCGTTTGCGTTATAATCCTTGAGCAGGTCGAGGGTAGGGAACTGGTAATTCTTTAGTTCTAAAGTAGGGTCAAATTCGCCGTAATCTTCAACAAGTTTGCGGCTTAAGTTATCATCAACCTCTTCCTCTTCGGCCGCCTCGACTTCCATGGCAACGTCATCGGGATCTTCCTCAGACTTTATAACCACTTTTTCGGGAGCAGGACCTTCGGGCTTTTCTATTTCTTCGGAAGCTTTTTCCTGCTGTGGCTCTTTCTCTTCGGAAACTTTTGCTTCAGGTTTCTTTACCCGAATTTCTTCCGAAGCTGCGGCGGAATGAAAGTCCTCAGAAATGTCATTTTTGGTCCTCTTTAAGCTGTTGAATATCTTTTCGGGAGAAAGCTTTAGCCTCACTACCAGGTAAACGATCATCAAGAACGACAGCAGCAGGACCGTGCCCGTTAGGCCCAGGTAATCCTGCAGGTAATCATTGATCTCATAACCTACCGTACCGCCCAAAAGGGAATAGGAGTGGGTGAAGAAGCCAAAAAAGACAGAAAGCCATATCATCACCAGGATGCCCCAGAACCAGAAGCGGCGTAAGGCTTTTTTATTCAGGTTGAAAAAGAAATAAACCCCTGTTATTATGGTGAGTACAGCCACGGCCAAAGACGGAATTCCAAAGCCCTCAAAAATGACAAAATTCCCTATCCATTCTCCAAATTTGCTAAGCAGGTTGCGGGTTTCCACATCCCTTTCAGCCAGCTGTGACAGCGTACTTTGGTCTGCCTGCCAGTTCAAAAGAAAAGAGATGAACGAGATCAACAACGCCAGCCCGAAAATGATTAGGAAACTGCCAAAGATCACCTTGTTCTTTGGGGAAAGGGTGAGAGATGACTTCGAAAAACGTGGTTTTGCCGGTTTCTTGGAAGCTCTTTTTTTGGCCATGTTGGAACTGAGGGTTTGGGGCAAAAATACAAATTAGGACCATCTAATATAAAGAAAAGAAAAAATCTATTCACAAAGTTTTAAGAGCTTAACAGGGCCGGGTCAGACTTTGGTCAAACGGTGAAGAAAATGTAAGGGATGTAGATGACGCCTCCAACAATGCTTGCTACTACGGCGGCGAAGAATACGGCGCCTGCAGCAACGTCTTTAATACGCCCAATTTTAGTGTGAAAATCAGGATGAACAAAGTCGGCAATATTTTCTACCGCGGTGTTCAGGCCTTCGGCGGCCATGACCAGGCCTATCGAGAGCAGTTGCAACATCCATTCGGTAGCAGTGATATCAAAGTAAAATCCGGCTATGGTCACAAAAATGGAGATGATAAATTGCACCTGAATACTGGGCTCATGTCTTATAAGAAGCCAGGCCCCCTTTATTGCATAACCACCTCCACGAATTCGGCCGGTGATAAAATCATACATTATAAAAGCTGTTTTAGAGCCTCCAGATAGTCGGGCTCATTATTGATCTCTTTGACCTGTTCAGAATAAAGGATCTTACCATTTTCGTCCAGTACAATGACCACGCGGGAAAGCAGCCCTTCCCATAAACCATCGATCATTTCAAGACCGTAATCCTTTCCGAAGTTGCGCTCCCTAAAGTCCGACAGATTGGTCGCGTTACCAAGCCCTTCATCGTCAATAAACCTTTGCTGTGCAAAAGGCAGGTCGCGGGAAATATTCAAGACGATCACATTGTCGAGTTCTGCCGCTCTTTCGCTAAAGTTGCGCACAGAGGTGGCACAGACATTTGTATCTATGCTTGGGAAAATGTTCATGATCACTCTTTTGCCCTTAAAATCCTGAAGGGTTGCAATGCTTAGATCATTTTTCAATAACTCGAAATGAGGAGCTCTTTCCCCTTTTTCGGGAAGGTGCCCATAGGTCGTTACTGGTTTTCCCTTGAATGTTATTTGTGACATATAGTGCGCTATTCGTGAATGAGTTACTAAATTTAAAATTTTAAGGCTGCGCTTTTACTAAATTTATCATAAAAACAACAAAGGCTGCTTCAAATATATGAAGCAGCCTTTTAACAATTTTAAATAAGAACCTATTTGTCAATAGAGCCCAGCACCTTTTGCATAAAGTTGTTCGCAGCGTCGCGTTCGGCCATGCCGTCGTCGATCATTTTCTGCACCTCAAGGGCACCGCAAATATTGCTGATCAACTCGCCCACTACGTCCATCTCCTGCTCGCTTACCGATCGGTGCTCACAGAAAGACTCCAAAACTTCAAGAGTGCTCTCAAGCTTCTCCTGTTCATGGTTCTTTTGCAAATGTCTAATTACTGGTAACTTCATTTACAAGGTCTTTTAAAAGTTCAAATTTATTTGTCTGCACCTGGTTAACCAGTTTTCCGTCTTTAAAAGCAGCAAAGGTTGGAAGGTTATCCACTTTTGCCAGCTTTCTAGATTCGGGATATTTTTCAGCATCAACCAGGAGAAATGTCGCATCTTCATTTTCGGCGGCAAGTTTCTTGAACTTAGGCTTCATCACCCTGCAGTTTCCACACCAGGTGGCCATATATTGTACCAGGACGGTATCGTTCTCAGAAACTACTTCCGCTAAATTATCGTTTGTCAATTCTCTCATCTCGATGCTTTTCTTAGTTAGAGCTTAGGTAAGATGCAACTCCATCGCGGTTAGCGTTCATCGCTTCCTTACCTTCTTCCCAGTTTGCAGGACAAACCTCACCTTTTTCCTGTACGTGAGTGTAAGCGTCGATCAAACGGATAAATTCATTAACGTTTCTACCAAGAGGCATGTGGTTCACGCCCTCGTGGAATACAGTACCTTCCTCGTCGATAAGATAAGTAGCACGGTAAGTCACGTTATCACCTTCTACAGTATAAGCTCCGGTTTCTTCGTTATAGTTCTCGTTAGTGATGTCAAGGATCCCTAGCTGATTGCTTAGGTTTCTGTTTGAATCTGCAAGAATCGGGTAAGTTACGCCTTCAATTCCACCTTCATCTTTTGGAGTGTTCAACCATGCAAAGTGAACTTCTGGAGTATCACATGAAGCGCCTATCACCATTACATTTCTTTTCTCAAACTCACCAAGAGCTTGCTGGAATGCGTGCAATTCGGTTGGGCAAACAAAAGTAAAGTCTTTTGGGTACCAGAAAAGCAGCACTTTTTTATTGTTCTTTTTTGCTTCTTCAAATACATTGATCTTGAAAGTATCGCCCATGTCGTTCATTGCGTTTACTTCCAGGTTTGGAAATTTTTTTCCTACTAAAGCCATTTATTATTTGTTTTAGAGTTAATAGTTATTTTCAGTTGCAAAGATAAAAACAATGTGCAGGAGCGCCATTGTCAAAGATTTTTATTCTTTATTATGTAATAGCTTTTGGCAATGACTAACTAAAAAATTGATAAGCAACTCTTATTGTACTTCTGCAGTTGCCGGTTTGGCTGCCAGTCTCCTGATCTTGATGTTGAGCGCCGCGAACAACAGTGTCATGAACGGACTCAAATAATTGAAAACCGCATATACAAAATACGAAGCTACAGGAACTCCCAGTACCCCGCTGTGATATGCCCCGCAAGTGTTCCAGGGGATCAAAACTGAAGTCACCGTACCGGAATCTTCAAGCGAACGGCTCAAGTTCTCGGGAGCCAGGCCTTTTTCGCGATAAGCTTTTGAAAACATCTTCCCCGGAACCACGATCGCCAGGTATTGATCTGATGCTGTTGCGTTTAAGGTCACACAGCTCACGACCGTGCTGGCAAAAAGTCCGAAGGTGGTATGGAACAGGTTCAGCAAAGCTTTACTAATGGCTGCAAGAGCGCCAATAGCATCCATAATGCCTCCAAAGACCATTGCGCAAAGGATAAGCCAAATCGTCCCTAACATTCCGGACATTCCTCCTGCATTAAAAAGCTCATAAAGTTGCGCATTATCTGTAGCAATTTGTGTTTCTACAGTAATTGAGTTCATAATTCCCAAATAAGCATCATGAAATGAAAGCGCTGCATCTTTTAATACAACTACTTCACTAATGTCTTCGTTTTTAAATGCTTCCGCAATTCCGGCTACAACTCCTGGCTGAAAAATAAGAGCAGCAATAGCTCCTAAAATAGTACCCAATAGTAAGGCAATAAGTGGCGGAGTCTTTTTTACTATCAAGAAAATTACGATCAACGGTACAACAAAGAGCCATCCGTTGATATTAAAGGTGTCATCTATGGCGTTTAGAATTGCACCGGTATCTGCAGTTCCCGAAGGTTCTACAGTGAAGCCTAAAATGACAAAAACAAGAAGAGTTATGATTATAGTTGGTACGGTTGTGATGGTCATGTACCTGATATGGGTAAAAAGATCTGTTCCCGCCATGGCAGGAGCCAGGTTTGTTGTGTCGCTAAGCGGCGACATCTTATCTCCGAAGTAGGCTCCCGAAAGAATTGCACCCGCAGTCATTCCCAATGGGATTCCCAAAGCATCGGCAATACCTACAAGGGCGATACCAACAGTGGCCGAAGTGGTCCAGCTGCTTCCGGTAGCTACCGAAATTACAGAACAAATGATCACTGTGGCTGCCAGGAAAATTGTTGGGTTGAGGATCTGTAAACCATAATAGATCATCGTGGGAATGATCCCGCTCACCAGCCAGGTTCCTGCAAGCGCACCAACCATGAGCAGGATAAGGATTGCGCCGGTGGTGGACTTGATGTTGCCGGCCACTTCCTCGATCATTAATTCAAAAGAAACTTTGTTGAAAATACCTACGATCGCGGCTACCGCACCTCCCAAAAGAAGGATGAACTGGTTTGAACCGTCGAGGGCGCTGTCTCCAAAAACAAAAACATTGTAAGCGAGCATGCCTACAAGTGCAAAGACAGGGAAAAGCGCTTCCCAGATGTTTAATTCCTTATTTTCAACAATTTCGGTGTCTTTAATGAACTGTTCGTCTTCCATTGACCGGGGGGATGATTAATTTTTAAGCGTGTAATGTTACGATTTTTCAGGAAGAGTTAAAAGTTGAAGCCTGAAACTTTACTGAAACCTGAAGAATGTTCAAATTAGAAGAGATGTCAAAAATGGCATTTTTGACACCTCTTCAAAAGGAATTTCATATAAAAAAGCGGACCTCTCAATGATGAGAAAATCCGCTTTCTTCGGAAGGTAAATTTTTCTATTCCAGTTCCAATGCGATCTCTACCATCTCTTTAAAGGTGGTTTCGCGTTCTTTGGTACTGGTTTTTTCTCCGGTCACCAAAGAATCTGAAATAGTGAGCAGTGAAAGTGCGTTCACCTTGTGCTTGGCGGCAATGGTATACAGGCCTGAAGTTTCCATTTCTACACATAAAACTCCGAATTTTGACCATTTTTGATAAGATTCGAATTCATCTGCATAGAACTCGTCGCTGGTAAGCACGTTTCCTGCTTTAACTTTTATGTCTTTTTGTTTAGCCAGGTCAATTGCCTGCTGAAAAAGACCGAAATCGGCCGTTGGTGCGAAATCGGCACCTTCAAAACGCGCCTGATTAATGCCTGAAGTGGAAGAAGCGGCCATTGCGATCACAATATCCCGGAGCTTGATGCTCTGCTGATAAGATCCCGCACTTCCTACGCGAATCAGGTTCTTTACGTTGTAATCATTGATGAGCTCGTGCGCATAAATTGAAATGGAAGGCACCCCCATTCCTGTTCCCTGTACAGAGATCCTTTTTCCTCTATAGGTTCCGGTGTAGCCAAACATGTTGCGCACCCGGTTGTAACAATGAATGTCTTTTAAATAAGTTTCGGCGATCCATTTTGCACGCAATGGATCTCCCGGTAGTAATACTGTTTCTGCAATTTCCCCTTTTTGGGCCTCTATGTGAATACTCATTTTTTTAGTTCGTTTACTATTGATACTCCCGATGAAGTTCCTATTCTTTCCACACCTGCCTCAATGTATGAGAGCGCGGTGTCAAGGTTTTTTATACCTCCCGAAGCTTTGATCTTAGCCTCACCGTTCACGGCTTTTTTCATAAGGTCAATGTTCTCCATTCTGGCGCCGTCAGTTCCAAATCCGGTTGAAGTCTTGACAAAATCGGCTCCGGCCTTTACAGCGATCTCGCTGGCCAGGGTGATCTCCTGTGGCGTCAAATAACAGGTCTCGATGATCACCTTTAGCACCAGTTCACCAATCGCTTTTTTAATATCGGCGATCTCATCTTCCACTTTTGTATAGTTTCGGGATTTGAGTTCCCCAATGTTCATCACCATATCGATCTCTTCGGCTCCGTCTTTCACAGCTTGTTGGGCTTCGAAAATCTTAGCTTCCGAAGACATTGCGCCAAGCGGAAAGCCAACAACCGAGCAAACCTTCACTTTTGAACCCGATAGGTTCTTTTTTGCCAGCGGCACATAAGCGCTGTTCACGCATACCGAAAAGAATTCATACTCGCGGGCCTCTTCGCAAAGTGCAATAATATCATCTTCGGAAGCGGTTGCCTTAAGAACAGTATGATCTATATACTTGTTGATCTCTATCATAAGTTTACTTTTTGCAAATATTTAAAAAGAAAATAAGTTTTTTGATGACTCAGGTCAGGTAAGACCACATCAGGTTCAGCCGAAGGCAAAACCTCACAAATATAGGACTTCGACCTAAGTTATCCCAAAAAAAGAGGAGCTTCAAAAATGCCTTTTTTTGAAGCTCCTCTTTCAAGTGCTATGATTCAGCTTTTTACGGCTGCTGCCTGAGTTTAAACCGTCTCGAGTACGCCTACCTTCTTCATGCAGTCTTTCATCATTTTGTAAGTTCTTTCAATGTCATTGTCAAGCCCTATCGAGAACCTGATAATTCCATCTGAAAGTCCCATTTCTTTTTGCTCTTCTTCAGGAATTTCCGAAGAAGTTGAAGTGCCGGGAGCGCTAAACAGAGTTTTGTAAAAACCAAGGCTTACCGCAAGGTATCCAAGATTCTTTTCCTGCATTAGCTCCATCAGTTCATTTGCTTTGTCCAAACTTCCGGCGTCCAGGACCAACATGCCGCCAAAGCCGTATTCTTCGTTCATCATGCTCTTGTACAGCTCGTGGCTTGGGTGGCTTTTAAGGCCGGGATAAACAGTGCGCAGCCCGTCTGCCTCAAATTTTTCAGCTAAGTACATTGCATTTTTACTGTGTTGCTTGATCCTAAGGTGCAAAGTGCGCAGGTTCTTAAGAATGGAGGCAGATCTCATGCTGTCCATTGTGGGGCCCAGCAACATATTTGCACCATCATTCACGCTTCTAAGCTGGTTGATGAATTCCTGGCTGGCACAGGTCACGCCGCCTACCGTATCACTGCTACCGTTGATGAACTTGGTCAAGCTGTGGATCACGATATCGGCGCCTAATTTTTTAGGAGAAATAGCGAGGGGCGAGAAGGTGTTGTCAACCACTAACTGAAGCCCGTGCTTTTTTGCCATTTTTGAGAGTGCACGAATATCGGCAACTTCCAAAAGCGGATTGCTTACCGCCTCGCAGTAAAGCACCTTTGTGTTTTCGTTGATCGCAGCTTCCACTTTTTCAAGATCTGTAATATCAACAAAAGAGGTGTTGATGTTAAGACGTGGAGCGAAATTCTTCAGGAAAGCATAGGTTCCGCCATAAATGGTGCGGCTGGAAACAATATGATCGCCGGCCTGGCACAGCTGCAACAGCACAGGAGTGATCGCACCCATTCCGCTGGCAGCAACATTGGCCGCCTCGGTGTTTTCCATGGCAGCTAAAGCTTCCCCAAGGTAAAGATTGGAAGGGGAGGAGTGACGGGAATAAAGATAACATCCTTCGGCGTTGCCTTCAAAGGTGTCAAACATGGTCTTTGCTGAAAGAAAAGTATAGGTCGAGGAGTCTGAAATGCTGGGGTTCACACCTCCGAATTCGCCAAAATACTGAAGGTCCTGAATTTGATCTGCCGGTTTAAAATCCATTTTTGAAAGGTTTTGATTTTTACCAAATTAAAGAACAATCAGAATAAAAATCAATATCATTCGTCATGTGTAGAAAATTTACCTGAAATTTTCAGGTTGATTGGATTTTATTTCTGTTAGATTTGAATTTCAGAAGCAACTTTAGAAAAATTTACAGATGAAACTCGATATCACCGACAAAAAACTGCTCACCCTTTTGCAGGAGGATTCAAAAAGGACAAATAAAGAGCTGGCTTCAAAACTGGATCTGTCGGTCACCGCTGTGTATGAAAGAATAAGGAAACTGGAGCGGGCGGGAGTGATCTCCAAATATGTAGCGCTGGTAAAGCCGGGGATGATCGACCGCAGTTTTACGGCTTTTTGCCAGATCAAGCTTGTGCAGCATACAAAGAAAAATGTGATCCATTTTGAAGCCCAGGTAGCTGAACTTCAGGAGGTTTTAGAGGTGTTTCACGTGAGCGGCGAATATGATTATATTTTAAAGGTGATGGTCAAGGATATGAAGGCCTACAGGGAATTCATGCTGAACAAACTTACCGCCCTGGACCATATTGGAAGTACCCAAAGTACATTCGTGATAAGCCCGGTGAAGAATACTTCGGCTTTAAGTATGGAATAATAAGCCTCAAGCGCCAAATCCCAAAATTTCAATCCCAATTAACCAATCACTAATAACTAATTACCCAATCCCCAATAACTAATTAACCACTTTTCCCATTCTCATTATAAGTCGTACTTTTGTTATTCTATTTTTAAAAATTCAACAAAAAACATATTTTATGAGCACATATGATGTTGCTGTTATAGGTTCCGGTCCCGGTGGGTACGTAGCTGCGATTCGCTGCGCCCAGTTGGGAATGAAGACCGCACTTATTGAAAAATATTCCAAACTTGGCGGTACCTGCCTTAACGTAGGCTGTATTCCCAGCAAAGCTTTACTTGATTCTTCTCACCACTACTACGATGCCGTAAGCCATTTTGAAGAGCATGGGATCGAGATTCCGGGTGAGGTGAAAGTAAATCTTGAGAAAATGATCTCCAGGAAACAATCTGTGGTTGACCAGACTGTTGACGGGATCAATTTTCTTATGAAGAAGAACAAAATTGACGTTTTTGAAGGCGTAGGTTCTTTTAAAGATGCAACTCATATTGTGATCGATAAAGCTGAAGGTGATGCCGAAACCATTGAGGCAAAGCATAGCATTATTGCTACAGGTTCAAAACCTTCCACGTTGCCTTTCATCGAGATCGACAAGGAGCGCATTATCACTTCTACAGAAGCTCTTGAGCTGAAAGAGGTGCCAAAACACATGCTCGTCATAGGTGGCGGGGTGATAGGTCTTGAGCTGGGACAGGTTTATAGCCGACTTGGCGCCGAAGTTACCGTGATCGAATACATGGACCGCATCATTCCAAC
>JBAVJB010000131.1:0-8184 GCA_049687495.1 Salinimicrobium sp. | reverse complement strand
TTCTTATAATCAAAATCGAAGTCATAAGTATTGAACCCGAGAAAATATCCATAGGACCACCTCTGTTTGTCGAAGTTTGGATTATTAATGACATCTTCGCCTCTAAAGATCTGGCTGCTGGCAGGTAAGGCGAAAAACATCAGGGCAACAAATGCAAAGATTTTCTTCATAAAATTATTTTGAGGCAGTATAAATGGTAGCTACTCCAAAGGTCTGCGGCTTGTTTTCTACATTAATAAACCCCGTTTTCCTCAAAATATTGTTGAACTCCTCCCCGTAAGGAAAGGCAGCCGCACTTTCACTAAGATATGAATACGCTACTTTGTCTTTGGAAAACATCTTTCCGATCAATGGCAAAAGGTTCTTGCTATAGAAATGATAACCTTGTTTAAAAGGAAAATTAGTTGGAACTGAGGTCTCTAAAATGGCAAAAATTCCTCCCGGTTTGAGAACGCGTCTTATCTCTTCAAGCCCCTTTTCAAGGTTCTCGAAATTCCGCACTCCAAAAGCTACCGTTATGGCATCAAAATGGTCATTTTCAAAAGGTAGATCTTCAGAGTCTCCCTGCACCATCTTTATTTTCTCCTGAAGATTTTTTTCTTTAATCTTTTTTCTTCCTACAGAAAGCATTCCTTCCGAAAGGTCAAGGCCAATAACTTCTGATGCGCCCGTATCCACTAGGCTAATGGCAAGATCACCCGTTCCGGTAGCAATATCCAGCACTGCATCAGGATTCGTTTTGGCTACCATGTTGATCAGCTTCTTTCTCCATTTGACATCTATTCCGAAGGAGATCACGCGGTTAAGCCCATCGTAATTATCAGAAATGGTGTCAAACATTTTTTCCACCTGTTGTTTTTTGTTCAGGTTAGAGTCTTTATAAGGAGTGATCTTTTTGGACATGCTCAAATTTTTGCCAAAGATACAAGTTTATCTGCCAAATTAGATTTTCATCCAACCGATTTACCTGTTGAGCAAGGCCTTTTTGATTGACTTAAATAATGTAACTTTGAAAGAAACCAAACCTTACTTATGCGAATAATTATTGCCGGTGCCGGCGAAGTAGGTTTTCACCTTGCAAAATTGCTCTCTTTTGAAGCCCAGGATATCACCCTAATTGATAACAACAGGGACAGCTTGTATTATGCCGATGCCCATCTTGACATTCGCACCATAAAAGGTGATGCTACCTCAATAGCGGTTCTTAAAGAGGCACAGGTAAGTGAAGCCGATCTTGTTATTGGCGTGACCAGCAGTGAAACCACCAATATTACAGTTTGTGTGCTTGCCAAACAATTAGGTGCTAAAAGAACAATTGCTCGAATTGCAAATACAGAATTCCTGGAGCACAAGGAAGAACTAGGCTTTACCAGGTTCGGGATTGATGAACTTATTTCTCCCGAAGCCCTGGCTGCGACAGAAATTGAGCTTCTTTTGAACCAGTCGGCATTCAACGATACTTATGAATTTGAAGGTGGCGCACTTACAATGGTGGGCCTTAGTTTGCCTTCATCTGCGGCTTTTGTGGGAAAATCGGTAAAAGAAACGGCAAGAATTTTTCCGGAAATTCATTTTATGCCCATCGCGATGAGGCGCAAAGGAATCCAGGAAACCGTAATTCCACGTGGTGATACTGTTTTTAGAGCAGGAGATCAGGTGTATTTTATTACCACAAAGGGAGGAGTGAACAATCTTTACAAGCTCACCGGCAAGGTGCGGCAGGAGATGAAGAACGTCATGATCCTTGGAGGGAGTAAAATAGGCCGCAAAACTTCGCTGGATCTCTGCAGGAAAAAAATGAATGTGAAGCTTATTGAAAGCGATAAAGATACCGCTTATGACCTGGCCGATGAACTCCCAAAGACCCTGGTGATCCATGGTGACGGCCGTAACGTAGAGCTGCTCGAGGAGGAGAACATTCAGGATATGGATGCTTTTATTGCGGTTTCGGGAAATTCTGAAACCAATATCATGACCTGCCTCGTTGCCAAATCCAAAAACGTCAAAAGGACAATAGCTTTGGTTGAGAATATGGATTATTTTCAGCTAAGCCACTCAATTGGGATAGATACGCTCATCAACAAAAAACTTTTGGCGGCCAACAACATCTTTAGATTCGTGAGAAAAGGAGAGGTTGTGGCCATCACCAGGCTCAACAATATGGAGGCCGAGCTGCTTGAATTTGTGGTAAAACCTTCTTCTAAGGTTTGTGACCGGCGGATTATTGACCTCAATTTTCCCCGGGCTGCAATAATCGGAGGCATCATAAGAGAAGGAGAAGGACAAATTGTTTTAGGTAACTTCAAGATTAGAGCAGGCGACAGGGCAGTGATTTGTTGCCTGCCCAATGCCATCCAAAAAGTAGAAAAACTCTTCCTGTAATGCCAAAATTTAATCCTCCTGTTGTAACTCATATTATGGGGCTGCTGCTAGCTTGCAATGGCGGTTTCATGTTATCGGCTTCGGCAGTCAGCGCCTATTACAGGGAAGAAGTCGCAATGGAAATCTTTGTGGCAGCGATCCTCACGCTTTCGGCGGGAGCTGTTTTCATGTACCTCACCAGGCAGCATCAACGGGAAGTAACAAAAAGGGATGGATATCTTATTGTGAGCCTTGGCTGGATTTTGATGGCTTTGAGCGGCACCTTACCCTATGTGCTCACCGGCAGTATACCTTCATTTACAAATGCCTTTTTTGAAACCATGTCGGGGTATACTACTACCGGCGCCACGATCTTAAACGATATTGAAGCCCTTCCCAAAGGGGTGCTTTTCTGGCGTAGTCTAACGCACTGGATTGGAGGAATGGGGATAATTGTCCTTGCTGTGGCAATCCTTCCTCTTCTTGGAATTGGAGGGATGCAGCTTTTTGCTGCGGAAGCCCCTGGACCAAGTGCCGATAAATTAAAACCACGCATCACAGATACGGCCAAACGCCTCTGGTTCATCTACGTTGGTCTTACCTTTGCTGAAACCCTGCTGCTAAAATTAGCCGGAATGGGATTTTATGATGCGGTAAATCATTCTATGGCAACCATGTCAACCGGTGGCTTTTCCACTAAAAATGCCAGCCTGGCTCATTGGAATCACCTTCCGGTGATCCAGTATATCGTAATTCTGTTTATGTTTATGGCGGGTACAAATTTCGTTATCAGCTATTTTGGCTTTAAGGGAAAGATCCAAAAAGTGCTTCATGACGAGGAATTCAAGTGGTACAGCTACTTTGCCATTGGATTCACACTTATTGCAGCTTTGGTGATCTATTTTGCCGCCGATGTTGAACTGTCTACCATTGAGCACCCCATGGTTTACGGGGAGCTGGAAAGCGCGTTCAGACATGGGATGTTCCAGGTGGTATCGGTGATCACAACTACTGGTTTTGTTTCTGCAGATTATACCCTCTGGACGCCATTTTTGACCGTCTTTTTCTTCGGAATATTTTTCCTGGGAGGCTCGGCTGGATCAACGGCCGGCGGAGTCAAAGTGGTGCGGCACGTGATCATGATAAGAAACGGGATCACTGAATTTAAACGTACTTTACATCCTAATGCAGTACTGCCGCTGCACTACAATGGGAAAAGCATCAGCAAAAAGATCGTTTTCAACATTCTGGGATTCTTTATCCTCTACATGCTGTTTTTTATTATTGGAGCAGTTGTTTTGGCTGCCATGGGAATTGATTTTGTGACCGCCCTTGGTGGCGCTGCCTCTTCCTTAGGAAATATTGGTCCTGCATTTGGATTTCTAGGACCGGTTGAGAATTACGATGTACTTCCGGCTGCCGGAAAATGGTGGTGTGCCTTCTTGATGTTCATTGGAAGGCTGGAACTCTTTACCGTTCTTATCCTGTTCACCCCGTTCTTCTGGAGAAACCGGTAGGTTCAGTGATCAGTGATCAGTCTTCAGAAATAATTAGTGTCAAAAATGACATTTTTGGAACCTCTTTTACGTAAACTTCCGACGCGGAAAAAATAAAGCCCTTTTTCATTACTTCTGAAAAAGGGCTTTTTGAGACTTTATTTTGCTGAAAGACTATGCTTCAGAAACAGCATTTTTGATCCTCTTCATGGCTTCCTCAATTTCGGCTTCACTGGCGGCATACGAAAGACGGATGCAGTTAGGGCTGCCAAAAGCTTCTCCGGTTACCGTTGCAACCAGTGCTTCTTCTAACAGGAACATGGAAAAATCGGTAGCATCATTGATCTTATAACCTTTGATGGTTTTTCCGAAGAAATAAGAAATATCGGGAAAAACATAAAAAGCACCTTCGGGTTCGGTAATTACAAAGCCTTCTATCTCCTTTAAAAGGTCAATAATAAGGGTTCTTCGGCTTTTGAAGCGATCTATCATGTACTGGATCTTGCTCACCGGCGCTTCAAGTGCAGTAATAACAGCGCGTTGAGCGATACAGTTGGCGCCACTGGTGATCTGTCCCTGCATCTTATTACAAGCGCGGGCGATCTCTGCCGGGCCGCCAATATACCCGATCCTCCAACCGGTCATGGCAAATGCTTTGGAAACTCCGTTCACAGTAACGACGCGGTTATACATATCATCAAACTGAGCCATTGAAAAATGCCCGCCCACAAAATTGATATGTTCATAGATCTCGTCGCTCACCACGATGATATCGGGATATTTTTTAAGTACATCTGCCAGGGCTCTCAATTCCTCTTTGCTGTAAACCATGCCGCTGGGATTGCAGGGAGAGCTGTACCAAAGCATCTTGGTCTTTGGGGTAATAGCTTCCTCCAATTGCTGCGGCGTCATTTTGAAATCATTTTCTACATTGGTTTGCACTTCCACGGGAACACCCTCGGCAAGTTTTACAATTTCGGCATAGCTCACCCAGTAAGGGCAGGGGAGGATCACCTCGTCGCCTTCGTTCAGCATGACCATCGCCACGTTTGCCAAAGATTGTTTTGCACCTGTAGAAACGACGATCTGTGAGCGATCGTAGATAAGATCATTATCGCGTTTGAACTTGTTGATGATGGCATCTTTAAGCTCAACATAGCCGTCTACAGGGGTATAAGAATTATAGTTCTCATTGATAGCTTCAATGGCTGCCTCTTTAATAAAATCGGGAGTATTAAAATCAGGCTCCCCAAGGCTAAGGCCTATGATGTCTTTACCTTCTGCTTTTAATTCCCTCGTCTTTGCGGCCATGGCAAGAGTCTGGGAAGTAGACATGCTATTGATTCGATCAGATAGTTTATACATAGATAATGGTTGGTTATTTAAGCTGAAATTGCCGGCTTAGCACCCATTTGCTTCAGGTGTTTGAAATGGGCTGCAACAGCGGCTGTCATAGTTTTATACTCATTGTAGGGCAACTGACATTCCCTTGCCGTTTCCCGCACAATTTTAGACAATTTAGTGTAATGAATGTGACTGATGTTAGGAAAAATATGATGCTCAACCTGGTGATTTAATCCGCCTGTAAACCAATTGAGCAGTTTGTTGCGGGTAGAAAAGTTAACCGTGGTAAAAAGTTGGTGTATTGCCCAGGTGTTCTTCATGGAACCTGTATCATCGGGTAAAGGCATATCGGTTTTCTCTACTACATGCGCCAGTTGAAAAACAATGCTAAGGATAAGTCCTGCGGTATAGTGCATCACAAAAAAGCCGATAAGGATCTTCCACCAGGCAATAGACAGGATCAACATGGGAAGAACGATCCAGATGGACACATAGATGAGTTTTGTAATTGCAAGGATACTCCACTGTTTAATGGGGCTGGGCATCTTTCCGTAGGAAAGCTTTTTTGACAAATATCTTTTGGTCTGTTTGAAATCTGTTGTTAGCGCCCAATTAAAAGTGAGAAGGCCGTAAAGAAAGACGGAGTAATAATGCTGAAACCTGTGGAAAGGCCGCCACTGTGCGTGTTTGGTGAACCTGATGATCCTCCCGGCGTCAAGATCTTCATCATGCCCGTGAATGTTGGTGTATGTATGGTGAAGCACGTTGTGTTGTACCTGCCAGTTGTAGACGTTTCCTGCGAGGATGTAGATGGTGCCTCCCATCAATTTATTGATCCATTTTTTGGAAGAATAAGAACCGTGATTGCCATCGTGCATGATGTTCATTCCAACGCCGGCCATGCCTACGCCCATGATAATGGTGAGCAAGAGCATCCACCACTGGGAAATATCCAGGCTCAAGATCAAAAAGTACGGAGTGAGGAAAATGCTGAACATGATCAGCGTTTTGAGATGCAGCTTCCAGTTTCCGGTCTTTGAAAGATTGTTTTCCTTAAAATAGGTGTTCACTCTTTTATTGAGGGTGCGAAAAAATTTAGCCGAGTCGGTTCGGGAGAAACGTATGTTGGTGGTACTCATGAAATTCTAAAAAATTGAACTACAAAGGTAAAACATTAAAATGCTTTGCAAGTATATGCCTGCACAATTAACTGCCTTAAAATAACTACTTTTGCTGAAAATTCAAGAAAGTTTGGAGCTTATTCAAAAATATTTCCCAAATCTTAGTAGGGAACAGCTGGACCAGTTTTCGGCATTGCAGGAATTATACAAAGACTGGAATCAAAAGATCAACGTGGTCTCCAGAAAAGACATTGATGAACTATATCTGCGTCACGTGTTGCATTCCCTGGGCATTGCAAAGGTTCAGGAATTTAGGCCCGGTGCGGCTATATTAGACGTTGGAACCGGAGGCGGTTTCCCCGGTATACCCCTTGCAATCTTATTTCCTGAAACCTCTTTTAGACTGGTAGACAGCATTGGGAAAAAGATCAAGGTGGTGAACGAAGTTGTGGAAGGCCTTGGAATTCAAAATGTGGTGAGCACCAACGCGAGAGTAGAAGAGATTGACGGACATTTTGATTTTATCGTAAGCCGTGCAGTGGCAGCCATGCCTACTTTTGTTCACTGGACAAAAGGAAAAATTGCTAAAGAGCAAAAGCATGAATTGAAAAATGGGATTCTTTATCTAAAAGGAGGAGATCTTTCTGAAGAACTTGCAGATTATCCAAAAGCTACTATTTACGAGCTTCCCGATTATTTTAAAGAAGATTTTTTTGAGACCAAAAAAGTGGTTCACCTGCCGCTGAAGTTTAAGAAGTAAAGCAACAAAAAAAATAGAGGCTCAAAAATGTCATTTTTGAGCCTCTATTTTTTTGTCTTTTTTGGAACTATTCCACCAGGAACTTTAATGATTTGATTTTGCCTTCATAGTAGACACGAACAAAGTACACTGCTGTATTGGTAACCTCTATGGGAACTGTGATTTTCGCGGCAGAGGAATCAAGCACCATCTGTTCCAGTTCCTGGCCAATCCCATTAGAAAGGATGGCTTTTTCAACATGCAGGAGGTCAGGGTTTTTTATTATTAAGGAGTTGTCACTTGTGGAGTAGATCAGCACAAGTTCGCCGCCTTTTTCGGAGCCGGGTTCTTCAACCTCTCCTTCACCAGAACCATCTTCCCCGGAACCACTCCCATCAGAACCTCCGTCTCCTTCCTCAGTTCCATCTCCTGTGTCACCAGTGTCACCCTCGTCTTTACCTCCGTCACCCGTTTCTCCAGTCTCGCTGCCGTCTCCTTCATCGGGATTGGGCTGTTCTTCAGGAATACTGAAAACAATGGAATACTGTTCATGTTCTTTTCCTATAGCTGCAGATGCCTTGAATTCGGCTTCAAGTAAATTGTGATAGGTGTTATTTAGGCTGTCTCTCACGTAGATGTTCAAGTCATCGGGGATGTTCTCCAGTTCATCTATGGCAATAGTAAATTCCCCTTCTTCATTGGTTTTAATGCCAACAGGCAAGATTCGATCGGCATTAAAATCGGGTACTCCCTGGATGACAAATTCATAATCATTGATCAACCAGTACATGTCTTCAAGATTGTCTTCTGTGAGAACAGCGTCATAACCAAGATCAAAACCAGTAGAGGTTTCGGGATCCCTGGTCACCAGGAGTTGCCGGTGATAGCCTGCCGGCGAAACAAACTTCAGCCAGAATCGCTGTCTCTTTTCGTCGAAACTAGAAGCACTGATAGTAGGTGAGGTGGAATCTTCCGAAATTGCCATTTTTCGATCCTTTCTTTCGGCGGAATGAAAAACAGATTTAGCCTTGTCAGCCTCGGTGACGAAAACGCGTTGACTGTTCTTGAAGAGAATGTCTCCACCATCTACTTCAACAGGTTCTTCGGAATAATTGGCAAGAGC
>JBAVJB010000130.1:0-2696 GCA_049687495.1 Salinimicrobium sp. | reverse complement strand
TCAAGTTTGGTGCGCATGGGAATGAGCTTCATATCCATAGTGAGAGCGGTGTCTCCTGCGATGTAGATATTCTTATGCTCGCCTTCAATGACGAATCCGCCGGGCTGGCCTCCAAAGCTTCCGTCGGGGAAAGAGCTGGTATGAACGGCATTCACGTACTTGAGATTTCCGAAGTCAAAGCTCCAGTTCCCGCCGTGGTTCATAGGGTGTACCTCAAAACCTTTTTTCTCGTAGTGGCTGGTGATCTCGAAGTTACTCACGATGGTCGCCCCGGTGCGTTTGGCAATACTTTCGGCATCAAGAGTATGGTCCTGGTGGGCATGGGTAAGCAAAATGTAATCTGCCTTTAAAGCGTCTACATCTACTTTATCTTTAACCTTGTCGTTGCCGGTTATGAAGGGGTCAACCAAAAGATTAATGCCTTTAATTTCTATTAAAAATGTACTGTGTCCGTAGTGCGTTATTTTCATGGTCTTGCTTTTACACCCAAATTACAAAAAAACTGCATTTGTTAAAATTAAACCTGCAGCTTTTACAGCACCTGTCCAAGGCTAAAAAGCAGGGCCAGCAAAAAGGTGCTCAGGGCGAGTTTTTTAAGCTCGGGATCCAGCAGCTCGGGATTCCTGTTTTCCATCACCCTTTTTAAGTGCAGCAAAAGCGGGATAAAAGCGATCAAGTACAAAAGATCATCTATTCCGGTAAAACTAAATGCAGAATACAGTACAATACTGGCAAAAGCGGCGAGCAGAAGAAAATAGTGGTAGCGCTTTGCCTTTGCCGCACCCATTTTCACAGCCAAAGTATTCTTCCCGGCCCTTTCATCGGCTATTCGGTCGCGCATGTTGTTCAGGTTTAAAACCCCGGCACTCAAAAATCCTATAGTAAAGGCCGGAAGCAGCACTTTCCAGTCCCACGAAAGGGCGTAGAGAAAGTAACAGCCGTAAACTCCTACCACTCCAAAAAAGAGGAAGACGAACACATCTCCAAGTCCGCGGTAGCCGTATGCCGAATCTCCTACCGTGTATTTGACGGCAGCTGCAATAGCGGCCATTCCTAATAGAAGAAAAAAGACAGCGTAAAAGGTACTCTTTGTTCCAAAGGCCACGAAGATCAACGCCAAAGCAAACAGGAAGGTAATTATTGCCGTTCCCACCATTCCCCAGTACATCTCATCCCTGGTGATCATTCCGCTTTGCAAGGCCCGCTGCGGCCCTACCCGCTCCTCATTGTCTGTGCCTTTCACGAAATCGCCGTAATCATTGGCGAAGTTGGAAAGGATTTGTAATCCAAGGGTCGTGGCTAGGGCGAGGGTAAAGATCACCGCGTTGAATTCTTCCTGTGCGACCGCAATGGCACTGCCCACAAGAATTCCCGAAATAGATAGCGGCAATGTTCTTAACCGCGCAGCACTTATCCAGGTAGTAATATTTGCCATTTCTTATCTCATTACTTTTACCAGCAGTTCTTTAAGCAGGTCACCTTGCGGCACGTTGGCTGCGCCCACTCCCTTGCTCTTCACATCTGCGTCTCTTAAAAAAGAAACGATCTGGCTTACTTTTCTCATTGGGTAATTTTGCGCTGCAGTAGAGTAATCACTTACAAAATAAGGATTTACCCTTAGCACTTTAGCCACATTGGACTTTGATTTATCGTTGAGGCCGTGGTACTGCAACAGCTGCGAAAAGAAACTGAACAACAGCGACACGGTCAAAACCATTGGATTGTCCTTTGGGTTTTGCGAAAAATAATTGATGATGCGGTGCGCCTTTACGTTGTCACGCGCCCCTATCGCTTTTCTAAGCTCAAAATTATTGAAGTCTTTGCTTATCCCAATATTCTCCTCTATGATCTCGGGAGTGATATTGGTGCCCTGCGGGCAGATCAACTGCAGCTTCTGCAGCTCATTGTCGATCTTGCTAAGGTCGGTCCCCAGGAATTCCACCAGCATTTGCGCCGCCTTTGGCGCGATCTGGTATTGCCTGTTTTGCAGCTCTTTCCTTATCCATTCGGCCACCTGGTTCTCGTATAGTTTTTTGCTCTCGAAGATCACACCGGTTTTGGCGACAGCCTTGTGCAGCTTTTTTCGCTTGTCAAGTTTTTTGTACTTGTAGCATAGCACCAGCACGGTTGAGGGCTGCGGATTTTCGGCGTAAGAGGTCAACTGTTCAATGGTTCTTGAGAGGTCCTGAGCTTCTTTGACGATCACCACCTGCCGCTCTGCCATCATCGGAAAGCGTTTTGCATTGCCCACAATATCATCAATGCTTACGTCACGGCCGTACAGCACCATCTGGTTAAAACCTTTCTCCTCTTCCTGCAGCACGTTATCTTCAATATAATCGGCTATTTTATCAATAAAATAAGACTCATCGCCCATCAAAAAGTAGATTGGTTTGACCTCTCCTTTTTTAATGTTAGCGACAATACTTTTTACTTCATCCATTTGTTAAGCTTTTGGCGGAAAAATGTTCCAAAAATCCTATTTTTGGGCATGCATTCACTCAATTTCCCCGGCTACCAATTCAGGTTCAAAAGTAGCGAAAATAAAATAGCCGTTTTTGATGAGCTGCGGAAAAAATTCGTGCTTTTGACGCCCGAAGAATGGGTGCGGCAGCATGTAGTGCAGTTCTTGCTTCAGGAGAAAAAAATACCAAAAAGCCTGCTCAATGTTGAAAAGCAGCTCAAGGTGCATGACC
>JBAVJB010000129.1:0-6953 GCA_049687495.1 Salinimicrobium sp. | reverse complement strand
TCGAATCCCAGCCTTGACTGGAAAGACACCGAATAAGTGTCTTTTTCAAGCTCGAGGTATTCGGCCACGAGCCTTGTGGTCTCATAACATTGATGACGGTAACAGAACTGGTGCGCTGCAGAAGGCGTTTGACAACAGCTGCCGTCTATTTTACAGTGAGATTTTGTGATGTCGCTCTTCCTGATGTGTCTTTCGGGTACGCCGTGATATGAAAATAAAAGGTGCTCATATTCCACATTTTTGAGACCTTCAGCAATGCTGTTTGCCAGCACCCGCACATAATCTGCGTGATTGTAGAACGGCGGAACAGTGGTGAACTGCATCTTCGGAAAATGTTTTTTCCGAAGCTCTTCAGCCAACACCAGAATTGTTTCTGTAGTAGCCATTGCGAATTGAGGATAAAGCGGAAAAAGCAATACCTCATCCACTCCCTTGTCATGCAATTCCTGAAGCCCCTGCATTATGGAAGGTTTTCCGTAGCGCATGGCCAGCGCAATAGGCACAGAGGTGAGATCATCAACCTTTTTCTGCAGCCTTTCTGAAAGCACGATCAAGGGCGAGCCTTCTTCCCACCAGATCTTTTGATAGGCCTCTGCCGATTTTTTGGGACGGGTATTTAAAATGATCCCGCGAACCAGCAGGGTCCTGGCCCAATAAGGCACGTCGATTACCCGCTCATCCATCAGGAACTCATCCAGGTATTTTTTTACATCTTTTGGATCGGTACTGTTAGGCGAACCAAGATTCACCAGCAAAACGCCTTTGCTCATTTCATTTTATTTGGTCTCAAAAATACAATTATAAATGTGGGTCTAAAAACCCGCTTCGGCACAAAAATATGATGCTCCCATTGAAAAAGCTTATTCCGTAGTGTCGGTGCTTAACGACATCAAATATTTTTTGGGCGTAGTACCGAACTTCTTTTTAAAAGCTGCGATAAAGTGGCTGGAAGTGCTGTAGCCAACGCGCAGTCCCACTTCGTTGACGTTAAATTCCCCGGTGTCCAGCAGTTTCCTGGCGTATTCCATCTTATAATCGAAGAGAAAACTGAATACCGAGTCGCCATAAATCTGTTTGAAACCTTCCTTCAGTTTTTTAAGGCTTAGCCCTATTTCCCGGGAGAGCTCCTGAAGAGAAGGCGGTTCGGCCATATTGGAAATGATAATGTCTTTTGCTTTCCTGATCTTCAGCACATTTTCTTCATCATTCAGGAATGGACACTGTTCCACATCGGGCCCTGCTGCCTTGTTGAAATACAAACTGAGCAGTTCATAAGCCTTGGCTTTGTAATACAAGTTGCGTATGGTATTGGCTACACTGTAATTCTCCAGCTGGTTAAGGACGATCATCATGCCGGGAGAAAGTGGCGCATCTTTATAATACTGCTTATCGCGGTTCTCAATGTTCAGAAACGAGATGAGGCCGGCTTCTTCGGAAAAAAGCGCATGGAATTTCTTGATCGAAATGACAATTGATATCAACCAGCTGCCCGGTTGCAGCTCCAGGTCAATGGGCAGGTCGCGTTTTGGATTATAAAGCAGCAGGGAATTTTCTTCAGAAATAGGAATTTTATAGCTGCCGTTGTTGAAAAAGAAGCGGCTGCCGCCCTTTCCCACAAAATGAAACTGAATAAAATTGCTGTTGATATTTCGAAGCAGCTTTACCGGCTGCTGCTGCTCGTTATGGAACTTCAGCAGGTAAAACCCCTCCTCCAGACGTATCTTTTCAAAGGATCCTTGAGCGTTGTTTTTCTCCATCACAGAATTTTATTTTCGGGAGACTTTATTTAGAACCAGTCTAAACAAAAAAGCCAATTTCTCCCATTTGACAGGCAAAATTAAGGCAAAAAACTGATAAGGATCAGTTTTTGCCCTAAAATCACGTGCAGCGTTATTATTTGTACTTTGCGCGTTGTTTTTTGGGACAGTCTTGTCTTAATTTTGCTCGTTGAATTCCTAATCAGGTACATGGAAGACTATAATATATCAAGAGGAAAGCATTTTTATACTATAGGTTTAAGCTACAAAAAGGCCGATGCAGAGATTAGAGGCCACTTTAGCCTAGACGAAGAAGCCAGAAAAAATTTGCTTGAGCAGGCAAAAGAAGAAGGCATCGATGGGCTTATTGTGACTTCAACCTGTAACAGGACCGAGATCTACGGTTTTGCGCAACATCCTTTTCAGTTGATCAAATTGCTTTGCGAGCATACGCATGGTACGGTTGAAGAATTTGAAAAGGTAGCTTACGTTTATAAGAACAAAGAGGCAATTTCTCACATGTTTCGTGTGGGCACCGGGCTTGACAGCCAAATTCTGGGTGATTTCGAGATCATAAGTCAGTTAAAAGCTGCTTTTTTGATGTCGCGTAAAGCAGGCGTCGCAAATCCCTTTTTTGAGAGGTTGATCAATTCCGTTATCCAGGCGAGCAAAAGAATTAAGAATGAGACCGACATTTCTTCGGGAGCGACTTCGGTAAGTTTTGCTTCGGTTCAATATATTCTGAACAATTTTGAAAATCCGGCAGAGCAAAATATTTTACTCTTTGGTACCGGAAAAATTGGTAGGAACACCTGTGAGAACCTGGTGAAGCACACTAAAAATTCACAGATCACCCTTATCAACCGCACCAAGAACAAAGCCGAAAAGATTGCCGGAAAATTTGACCTTACAGTTAAGGATTATGCCGATCTGCAGGCTGAGATTCGTCAGGCAGATATTTTGATCGTTGCTACCGGCGCTCAAAATCCTACGATCACCAAAGAACTTATCTACAATAAAAAACCGCTTTTGATCCTTGACCTCTCCATTCCGAAGAATGTTTCGGAAGAAGTCAATGATATTCCGGGAGTTTCAGTGATCCACCTTGACCACCTGTCACAGATCACTGATGAAACTTTGGAAAGAAGGAAAGCTTCTGTTCCGCAGGCACACGCCATCATTCAGGAAATGGAGGCCGATTTCAACTCATGGCTGGAAACCAGGAAATTTGCGCCTACCATTAAAGCCTTGAAGAAAAAGCTTCGCGAAATGAAAGATGCCGAAGTTGATTTTCAACGCCGCAAGATCAATGATTTTAACGACAAGCAGGCTGAGATCCTTGGCGATCGCATCATTCAGAAGATCATGAACCAGTTCGCGAACCACCTGAAAGGAGATTCCAACAATACTGATGAAAGCCTGGAGTTGATCCAGAAAGTTTTCCAACTGGAAGAATTGGCGAAGAAATGAGCAAAATAATACGAATAGGGACACGCGACAGTGAGTTAGCACTTTGGCAGGCAAATACCGTTAAAAATGCCCTGGAAGCGCTTGGCCACAAAACCGAGTTAATACCCGTGAAATCCCAGGGCGACCTGGTGCTTGATAAACCACTTTATGAATTTGGTATCACCGGCATCTTTACCAAAACTTTAGATGTGGCGATGCTTACCGATCAAATTGATATCGCGGTGCATTCCATGAAAGATGTGCCTACGGCTTTGCCGAAAGGAATCGTGGAAGCTGCTGTCATGAAGCGCGCCCATACCCAGGATATACTGGTGCACAAAGGCACAGACTTCTTAAATTATGAAGGAATTATTGCCACCGGAAGCCTTAGAAGAAAGGCACAGTGGCTTCATAAATATCCCAACCACGAGGTGGTCGATCTCCGGGGAAATGTCAATACCCGACTTCAAAAGCTACAGGATAATGACTGGAACGGAGCCATTTTTGCCGCCGCCGGTCTGGAAAGGATCAATCTGAAACCTGAATCTTATGTTGACCTGCAATGGATGATCCCGGCACCTGCACAAGGTGCGATGTTGATCGTGGCTAAAGAAGAAGATGACTTTTGCAGAAATGCCCTGGCTGCTCTCAACCATAAAGACTCCAATGTTTGTGTGCATGTGGAACGCGAATTCCTGCGCACTTTAGAAGGTGGTTGTACGGCACCAATAGGAGCTTTAGCAGTCATAACAGACGGCGAGATCAAATTCCACGGGGCCCTTTTTGGCCTGGACGGAAATGAAAAATTTGAGGTAAGAAAAACAGTTCCTGTTTCTGAGAGCAAAGGCTTCGGAAAAGCTTGCGCTGAAGAGATCCTGAATGCTGGTGGTGACAAACTGATGAAGCAGATCAAAGCCGCCATCAACAAGCAATGAGCGCCACCGTACTTTCCACCAAAAAGCTGAGCCCTCAGCAAAAATCGCTCCTGATCAATGCAGGCATCGGTGTGGTAGAAAGAGATTTTATAAAAATAGCCCCCCTGGATTTTCAAATTGAAAGGCTGCCTGAAAATGTCATTTTCAGCAGTAAAAATGCGATCAAAGCCATTCTACGAAAAGATGAGACTCAGCTGGTAAAAGAAAAGAAGATCTTCTGCGTCGGTGAAAAAACAGCCGACTTCCTCAAGGAAAACGGATTTCAGATCGCTGCAACAGCCAATTATGGCGCAGACCTGGCAAAGTTGATCATCGAAAAATATGCTTCGGAAAGTTTTCTCTTTTTCTGCGGAAAAAAGCGAAATCCTGACCTTCCTAAAATGCTAAAAAAACACGCTGTTGATCTAACCGAAATTGAGGTTTACGACACGCTTCCATCGGCGAAGAGCTACGCCCGCAATTTCGATGGAGTACTTTTTTTCAGCCCCAGCGGAGTAAAAAGTTTTTGTTCAGAAAATGCACTTTCTGGAAGTATTGCTTTTTGCATTGGGAAAACCACCGCTTCCGAAGCAGAAAAACATACCAAACGAATTGTCATTGCGAACAAGCCGAGCATCGAAAATGTGATCGTGCAGGCGGTAAAGAAGTTGAAATAAAAAATAAGACTTTCTGGTTTTGAAAGGATAGACCTGCAAGGTTTTCAAAACCTTGTAGGACTGATAAAAAGAAAGATAAACCAACAACAGACCTACAAGGTCAAAAAAAGACCTTGCAGGTCTAGATCGAAATGAAACTTGAGAGTTTAAAACAGGATAAGTACTACCACATTTATAACCGGGGGATAAATGGTAGTAATATCTTTACCTCAGATCGAAACAGGGAATTTTTTCTCCAGCTTTACAAAAAACATGTCAGCGGAAAGATTACAACTTTCGCCTACTGCCTATTAAATAATCACTACCATTTTGCAATTCGTGTAGATACAGATCCAAAAGAAGTCACTCAATCTTTTTCTAACTTTTTTAATGCTTACGCCAAAGCTTTTAACAAAGCTGAAAACAGAACAGGTAGTTTGTTTGAGAAGCATTTCAAAAGAGTAGTACTGGACAGCGAAAAATACCTTCAACAAATTATCTTATACATACATAAGAATCCTCAGGAGCATTTCGAAATTTTATATGAAAAATATAGATTTTCTTCATTTCAGGAAATCAAGAATAAAGCGTCCAATATTGTTAACCACCAAGAAGTGTTAACTTTGTTTGACGGTAGAGAAAATTTTCTAGCGGTTCATCGAAACGGAATAAACGAAATTGACGAGTCGCTGAAAATTCAATAATATAACTATTCAAAAATGATAAAAAACGATCTATTTCTAAAAGCTTTAAGGGGCGAAACTGTTGAACGTCCTCCGGTATGGATGATGCGGCAGGCGGGACGATATTTGCCCGACTTCATGAAGCTGAAGGAAAAATACGATTTTTTCACGCGTTGCCGCACTCCCGAGCTGGCTACAGAGATCACTGTGATGCCGATCAAGCAGGTAGGAACGGATGCCGCCATACTTTTCAGCGACATTTTGGTGGTACCGCAAGCGATGAATATTGAAGTGGAAATGAAACCCGGAGTTGGGCCATGGTTGCCCAATCCTGTGAGAAGCCTGGAAGACGTCCATAACGTAGTGGTTCCAAATATTGATGAAACCCTTGGTTACGTGCTGGACGCGGTGAAAATGACCAAACAGGAACTCAACGATGAGGTGCCTTTGATCGGCTTTGCCGGTTCTCCCTGGACCATTCTTTGCTATGCAGTTCAGGGGCAGGGTTCCAAAAATTTTGATATCGCCAAGAAATTCTGTTTTACCAATCCACAGGCTGCACACCTCTTGCTCCAAAAGATCACTGATACCACGATCTGTTATTTGAAAGAGAAAGTAAAAGCCGGAGTTGATGCCGTACAGGTATTCGATTCCTGGGGCGGAATGCTCTCACCCGAAGACTACCAGGAATTCTCCTGGAAATACATTCAACAGATCATTGACGCCCTCAAAGGAGAAACCCACGTGATCGCCTTTGGAAAAGGCTGCTGGTTCGCCCTTGATAAAATGGCAGATTCGGGTGCCTCTGCACTTGGTGTCGACTGGACCTGTTCTCCGGAAATGGCCCGTCATTTCACAGGTGGTGAGATCACCTTGCAGGGGAATTTTGACCCGAGCAGGTTGTATTCTCCCCCTTCAGAAATTAAGAAAATGGTGCATGAGATGATCGACGCCTTCGGGAAAGACCGTTACATAGTGAATCTTGGCCATGGTATTTTGCCTGATATTCCTGTTGAAAACGCAATAGCTTTCGTGGAAGCCGTTAAAGAATACAAATAATGTTAAGTAAAGGCCTGAAAGACGAGGAAAACAAGCAGATGGACAAACTGTTCAACGACCTGGTGGAAGTTGAATTTTTGCCCGATTACTGGGAGCAACAACAAAGGCAGGAGGTCGATGAGCGTTTGAAAGACGCTTTGGGATTTGGGCTTGCTGAATTACTTCAACTCAAGAGCGAAGAACTGCTGTTACACCTGAAGGAACAGCATTTTTCTTCGGAAAATTATGAGCAGTTTGGTGATCTGTTATTCCGCATCTCTGCCTTTGAAGCTGAGAAAGAGGAAATGATCCTCATTCGCCACTCCATTGCCATTTACGAATTTGTGCAGCTGAAAAGTGGCACCTTCTCCTTTAGCCTCAACCAAAAATTGAAAGACGCCCGGGAAGCCTTATGAAAGAAAAGTTCTACGACTACATACAGGACCTGCAGGACAG
>JBAVJB010000128.1:0-6582 GCA_049687495.1 Salinimicrobium sp. | reverse complement strand
ATGCCACCAACCATGACCCGAAAATATGGAAAAACCCTTCGGCCTTTTATGCCGAAAGGTTCTTCGACTGGGATCAAAGCCCTTTCAACTTTATCCCGCAGGGAGGAGGAGATCACGACCACAACCATCGCTGTGCCGGGGAGTGGATCACCATTGGCATCACTACGGCCGCAGTAGATTTCCTTGTAAATAAGATCCAGTACAACGTCCCTGAACAAGATCTGGAGATCAATATGTCCCGGATTCCGGCAATTCCCGAAAGCCGGTTTCTCATAGATCAGGTTCATAGACTGTAATAGAGAGCATCTTGGTCACATCTTCTTAGAATAATACTTCTCAAAAATGCCATTTTTGACACCTATTGATTTGAGGTGATGCTGACTTTTACAACCTGGCCAACTGTAGGATAATTATAACCGTCATTTACATCGCTTAACAGCTGCACCATTCCATTTTCATCAATTCCCGTGTTGGCACCTGTCTGGTTGGTAACGGTGTTTGGTCCTATGGAAGGCTGCTCATTTTGTTCGGTTCCTGCGTCCCACCAGTAAAACTGGTTGGTGATATCCCCGCTTATGGGATCTCCGTTAGCGTCAAACAGCGCAATGCCCATGTCTGATGTTCCTAAGAAAACATCGTTGGTTGCAGCCAGCATGGCCACTAAAGAAAGCCTCTCATTGTCCTGTGCGTCAAAAGAAAACCGATAAGTTTTTGTGGGAGTAAGTGGCCCGGGAGCAGCATCGCCTACTGGAGTATTGAAAACTCCTGAGTCAACTTCACCTGAAAGGCCTCCCAGGTTAGCCTGTAGCATACTTACGTCCCCGTCTTCGGCAATGGCTTCAAGTCCATCCCCATAATCTGCCGTGCCCTCTTCGAATAAGGGGCTGGTGTTAGCATTATGCACTACCCAAACCCCGGGAGAAATAGGATAGGTGACGCCGGTATTATCGGCTATATAAGCGCCCAGGCTAGAGGGATCACCGTCTTCGGCAATAGACTCAAGGCCCTGTCCAAGATCGGCAGCACCTTCGGTATATAGCGGATTTTCTCCGTTATGTACCACCCAGACTCCGGGAGAAATTGGTGCGGGCACAATTCCCTCGCTGGTATCCAGCTGGGCAGTGGAAAGCACTTCAATGGTCGCGGTGAATTCTGTGCCTCCATTGTAGGTGAGGCTTACCTCTATTAAATCTGAAACAGCCGGATAGTCAAAAGCCACTCCGTTGGTCACATCCTCTATCATAAGCACCATACCGTTCTCATCGTCCCCGGTATTCGCTGCGTTTTGTTTGGTTACCGTGTTTGCTCCTACATAAGGCTCCTCATTGACCTCGGTACCTGCATCCCACAGGTAAACCTGGTCTGTCACGTCACCTTCAACAGGATCGCCGTTGGCATCATAAAGTGCGATTCCGTCATTGCCCGGGCCAAAGAAGAGGTCATTGGTGGCAGCCAGCATGGTCGCAAAAGAAAGATGTTGGTTGCGGCCGGCGTCAAAAGTGAACTGGTATGCTTCGCCGGGTTGTGCGGCAGCCGGTGCCTCGGCATCTACAGGAGTATTGAAAACTCCGCCGTCAAGAAAGCTGTTCTCCATAGCAACATTTTCAATGGTCACCGTAAAAGTCGCCATATTTCTGTTGCCGTTTCCGTCATCATCGTTGTTACATCCTGCTACCAGCATTAGCATTGGGAACAGGTAAAAAATCATTTTTTTCATAGCCTTGAGTTTTGAATTAGACCTAATTGTTGTGTAGTCCATAACTTCAGCAAGAGGCGTAAAAAAGGGCATTTTTGGGAGGGAAGCTGGTGCAGGTGCACCGGGGGATGTTCAAAATTAATCAAAACAAGCTAAAAATCAGTCATTTAGCTGTTAAAGTGAGGTCTTTTATGATTTTTATTAAACAAATGTAAAGCCGGGGCTGGAGTAGGATAGCTTCGGAAGAAATTTTTTAAATTAAATGGCAAATCAGCAGAAAGAATTAGGAATGGCAAAAAAGATCTATGTGGGCACCAGCGGCTACCAGTATAAGCACTGGAAAGGAGATTTCTATCCAAAAGAGCTGCCGGTGAGCGGGTGGTTCGAGCATTACCTGAAGTATTTCAACACCGTCGAGATCAACAATACCTTCTACAAAATGGCCGAAGCCGAAACTTTTGCCGAATGGGAGAAAGCCGCGCCCCAAGATTTTTGCTATGCCATCAAGTACAGCAAATTTGGTACGCACCGCAAAAAGCTGAAGGATCCTGAAGGTCACGTGAACTATTTTATGGACCGTGTGGTGCATCTAAAAGAGAAGCTGGGAGTGGTGCTGGTGCAGCTGCCTCCAAACTGGAAACAAAACCTTCAGCGGCTCGAGGCATTTTTGAAGGTGCTTCCGAAGCATTTGCGATGGGCCATAGAGATTAGGGATGAAAGATGGCTTTCAGAAGATCTTTATGAGCTGCTGAAAAAATATGACGCGGCCCTGGTCATCCACGACATGATCCCGCAGCATCCAAGGGTGCTTACCTCAAACTGGACCTATTTAAGGTTTCATGGGCAAAATTATTCCGGAAGCTATTCCGAAGAAGAGCTGGACGCTATTGCTAATGATATCAAAGACCATGTGGCGCACGGCCGGGATGTGTATGCCTATTTTAACAACGATCTTGGAGGGCACGCCATTAGAAATGCGCTAAACCTGAAGGAGAAGCTGAGCCTGCAGTGAAAGGCACAAAAACAAGAAGGTCTCAAAAATGACATTTTTGGAACCCTTCCCCGGCGGAAGGCTTTTCTTTTGGGAGATGAAAAATGATTAACTTGAGCAGAAAAGAAGATGTGTTACCGCACAAAGCTGAATTATAAAATCCGGGAAATCGAAAAGACCTTTGAAGCCACCTTTTTGGAACCCGATGCCTATGAGCCTAAAGAGGAGATCAACGGCTTCGACTTTGCGAAAACTCCTGTAATTACTGCGGAAGGAAGAGGCGAGATCCTGATGTACAATTGGGGTCTTATCCCGTTTTGGGCCAAGGACGATAAGATCAAGAAATCTACCCTGAATGCTAAAATTGAAACGGTCTCAGAAAAACCGGCTTTTCGGGATGCCGTGAAGAATCGTTGCCTTATCCTCGCCGACGGCTACTACGAATGGCAGTGGCGCGACAGTAAGGGAAAGGAAAAGCAGAAGTATCTTATAAAACCCGGCGATCAGGAGATCTTTGCCTTTGCCGGTATTTATTCTTCCTGGAGAGATCCTGCAACCAATGAGCAGCGAAATACCTATTCCATCCTCACTACCGAAGCCAATGAATTGATGAGCGAGATTCACAACAACAAAAAGAGAATGCCGGTTGTCTTGAAAAAGGCAGATCACGAGCTGTGGCTTTCTGGTGCCGAGGTAGTAAAATTTGCTTTTCCTTACGAGGTGCAGTTGAAAGCGGTAGAAATTTAGTGTTCGGTGGTTTTGACAGGTCTATCCTTTGGCACCTGCGTCCTCACCAAAAGGACTCCGAGACCAGCCAGCATGGCTCCGACGATGAAGGGCACCACATAGCCGAACCGTATAGCATAACCGGAGAAAAAAGATCCCAGAGAAATTCCCAGTCCAAAAGCCATGGTTACCACAGAGAGCTGACTTCCGGTTTGCCCTTTTTCTGCCAGGTCGCCCGCCAGCGCAAGAGACGGCGCCAGTACCATCGCGGCACTAACTCCCTGGAAAGCTCTTGCTGCGATCATGTGCCAGGGTTGGGTGGCTAAACCCTGGGCCAGTACAGCGGGAATAAGGGAAAGCAGGCCGATGACAATAAAGATCTTACGTCCATATTTGTCGCTGGCCTTGCCCACTAGAGGCTGTGCAATGGCCAAAATTCCAATGAGGGCGCTAAACTCGATCGAAAAGATAAAAGGGCTCTGGCCCAGGCGCTGGTTCGTTTCAGTCTCGATTGGGGCCAAGAGGGAAAAGCCAAAACTCATGATTAGGGTTGCTAAACCCAGGGCAAAAATGGGGTCAAGCAATTTACCTTTTTTGGAAGATCTTATGCGGATGGACATTTTCCTGGAGCTTGGCTGAGTGTCCTCGGGATCACCTACCAACAGCGTTACGAGGATGGCACCTAAAAGAGCTGCTGCAGAGGCGATATAAAAGGAAGCTACAAAACCATTGATGCTTCCAATTATCGGAAGGGCATATGGGCCACCCTGTACAACCACGCCGCTGATCAACGGCCCGGCCCCAAAGCCTATCAGTCTAAAGGAATTATAGACGCCCATATTATTACCGCGGTTTTGCTGTTCACTTAGCTCGCTCACTAAAGCCAGGCTGGCTGTTATGGTAAGTGCCGCTGCCAAGCCCTGTGTTGCACGAATGATCATGAGCAGCCAGTAAGTGTGCGCAAAAGAATAGCTGAAGTTGGCAATGGTAAAAAGGCCTAAGCCAAACAGAACGAAAAGTTTACGTTTCCCGAATTTATCTGAAAGCCTGCCGGCGAACGGCTGGGAAAAGCTCGTAACAAGTCCAAAAAGCCCAAGGATGAGCCCGGTGATAAAGGATTCGGATAGATTGAAAAAATTGCCGTGGACTTTTTCACTGGCGATATATAGCGGCAATACAACTATGAGAAAAGAATTACCCAGAGAATCTGCCATTCGTGCGATCCCGAGGATAATAATTCGCTTATCGGTGTTAAACATGCTATTTTAAAAGGCTTTATTTTAGAAAACTGCTTTCCTGACGAAAGCGGAGAACGCCTAATTTAGCCATTTCTGAAGAGCAGTTAATTACAAGGCTTATAAAGTGTTGTTAATATGGGTAGGCAGTTGATGAGCCCGATCAGTTGGTTCGCGTCATACTATCGGGAACTACAATGATATAATTGGCTATTGTAGATCTTTCCTCTTTGGTCATTTCATCCCATTCAGACTGAGATACTGTTGTAATAGATTTAATATTAAGGCCCGGCCTGACCTTATTTACCCACCAGATAATACCCTGGTCATAGTTGGAATGATAGGAACCCTGAATGTGAAATAACAGGTCCCCGGGTTCATGATTCTTCATAGCAAAGTAGGCCATAGTAGCGTCTTTGGAGGCCTGGGCAGTTTGAATGTTGAGCATATTCTCAGGGACATGGCCTCCCATATTGTCTGCCATTTCTGCGTAAGCCTTAAGCGTTGGATCAAAATATTTTTTCAGGTCAGGACTTATCAACTCCAGTGCTTCGGGACTCAGCTTATCAAGTGCATCCATACCCATGCTGTTGATCATGGCCGCATATCTTCTTGGAATATTGGTGGCAATGAACCTGAGATCATTTTCTTTGGCAAGATCAAGCAAGGGTTTATAATCGGTTTTGTAGTTTTTCCAGAGTTGGGTTATTTCAGGCAGCATTTTCTCTTCTGAATATAATCCGTTCAAATATTCATCTAAAACCAGCTGATTACCGCTTTCAAACATTTCGGCACCAAAGAATAACTTTTCCCCCTTGACCTTTAGCAGACTTTTACTTATTTCGAGCTGCAGCCAATGGGCAATGGGGTCATTGTGATATTCCCCAAAGAAGACCATATCGGACTGAGCGAGGTCTGTGATCATCTTATTGTAGTCAGCAATTTCTCCTGAATTAGTGAAGAGCTGATATGCAGATTTGTTTTGGGCGATGGAATTGGAGAAAAACAGGAAGAGTGCTAAACCAGTTATTAAATAATTTCTCATATCAGGAAAATTGGGGGTGTAGGTTTAGTGAGCATTTTTGTAAAATTCACGCCATTAATGATTAAAAACCCTAATTTATTCAAAATATTCAAAATACTTTGAAAAAAAGTTAATTTTATCGGGATCAATATGGTTCCTGTTTTGGAACCGGAACATTGCCTGGTCCACAACATTTAGGAACGATTCCAGATGAATTCGTGAATTCGTGGCCAAAAATATTTTAGAAAACTTCGCACAAAAAAAGCCCCCGAATTTTCATTTGCGCTTTTGATGGTGGTGCCTCCAGGCCCGAAGCATCGGGGGAACCAGGGACACTATTTTTTTTCTCAATAAAATTAAGCAATAAAAAAAGCCCCCAAATTTTCATTTGCGCTTTTGATGGTGGTGCCTCCAGCCCCGAAGCATCGGGGGAACCAGGGACACTATCTATTTTTCAGAATGTCCTGTAGAATAGAAGGATTTTGTATAATTTTTTCAGTAAAGATTTTGCTTTTCATTCTCTTAATGAAGCTCTCCAGGAATAATGCGTCTGCTTTGCTATCTAACTTTAACTCCAAAACCACTTTCCAATCTTCTGCCGCTTTTGTGAACCCTTGTTTGTACTTGTGATCAATGTGGTTTTGGAATCTATTTTCCAAGTCTGCTGTTTCGCCAACATAGTATCGGTTAGCAGTTTTACTATAAAGAATGTACAGAAAATGCATTTTTAGAAAATAATTAGAACTAAAAAAGCCCCCAAATTTTCATTTGAGGGCTTCTGCTTTTGATGGTGGTGCCTCCAGGAATCGAACCAGGGACACAAGGATTTTCAGTCCTTTGCTCTACCAACTGAGCTAAGGCACCAGTGCTTCAAGCATGCCTACCTTGTTGTGGTAAGCGGGTGCAAATA
>JBAVJB010000127.1:0-6506 GCA_049687495.1 Salinimicrobium sp. | reverse complement strand
AGAAAATAGTGAATTGTTAATAGTTAATAGAAAAAAGACCTCACAGGTTTTGGAAACCTGTGAGGTCTAATATTCAAAAAGCCCCTAAAATAAGGGGCTCTAAAAATGTCATTTTGGACTGTTATTCTTCGATGGGCTTCATTTTGAAGTCTTCCATGAACTTAGTGGTGTAATTTCCTGCCACATAATCCGGCTCGTCCATCAACTGCCTGTGGAAAGGAATTGTGGTCTTGACGCCTTCTATTACAAACTCATCAAGTGCACGTTTCATCTTATTGATTGCCTCTTCACGGGTTTGCGCAGTAGTGATCAATTTGGCGATCATCGAGTCATAGTTTGGCGGAATGATGTAACCGCTGTACACATGGGTGTCGATCCTCACTCCATGGCCTCCCGGCGCATGCAGGTTGGTGATCCTTCCCGGTGACGGCCTGAAGTCGTTGTAAGGATCTTCGGCGTTGATACGGCACTCGATGGAATGCAGCTGCGGCACATAGTTCTTTCCGGAAATTGGGATTCCAGCGGCCACAAGGATCTGCTCACGAATAAGATCGTAATCGATCACCTGCTCGGTAATTGGGTGTTCCACCTGAATTCGGGTGTTCATCTCCATGAAATAGAAGTTGCGGTGTTTATCAACAAGGAATTCAACCGTGCCCGCACCTTCGTACTTGATAAATTCGGCAGCTTTAACGGCTGCGTCTCCCATTTGTTTCCGAAGCTTATCGGTCATAAAAGGAGAAGGAGTTTCTTCTGTCAATTTCTGGTGACGACGCTGGATAGAACAATCCCTTTCGGAAAGGTGACAGGCTTTTCCTGAGCTGTCTCCCACGACCTGGATCTCGATGTGACGAGGCTCCTCGATCAATTTTTCCATGTACATGCCGTCGTTGCCAAAAGCAGCACCTGCTTCCTGTCTTGCAGAATCCCAGGCTTTGCGCAAGTCTTCTTTCTTCCAAACGGCGCGCATTCCTTTACCCCCACCTCCGGCAGTTGCCTTTAGCATCACGGGATAACCGATCTCTTTAGCCAGTTTTTCTGCCTCTTCAAAATCTTCGATGATACCTTCGGAACCAGGTACACAAGGTACGCCGGCAGCTCTCATGGTAGCTTTTGCAGTGGCCTTGTCTCCCATTTTCTCGATCATCTCTGGGCTGGCACCAATGAACTTGATGTCATGCTCTGCACAGATCTTTGAAAATTTGGCATTTTCGGCAAGAAAGCCGTAACCGGGATGGATGGCATCTGCATTGGTGATCTCTGCAGCTGCAATGATGTTGGCGATCTTTAGGTAAGAAAGGTTACTTGGGGGAGGCCCTATACATACGGCTTCATCGGCAAAACGCACGTGAAGGCTCTCTGCATCGGCAGTAGAATAAACCGCCACAGTTTTTATCCCCATTTCCTTACAGGTGCGAATAACGCGTAGGGCGATCTCTCCCCTGTTGGCAATAAGTATTTTTTTGAACATACCTGTTTTTTTAAGCTTTTAAAAAGCTATTTTCTGAAGCTGTTAAGATGGGTCTACTAAGAACAGTGGTTGGTCAAATTCTACAGGAGAAGAGTCGTCAACAAGTACTTTTACGATCTTTCCTGATACTTCGCTTTCGATCTCGTTGAAAAGTTTCATCGCCTCGATAACACAAAGTACATCTCCTTCTTTTACTGAATCGCCTACCTCCACAAAAGCTCCTTTGTCGGGAGAAGGTTTTCTATAGAAAGTACCAATGATTGGTGATTTAACGGTGATGTATTTTGATTCTTCCTCTGCAGGAGCTTTATCTGCGCCGGAAGACTGTGTTTCCTGTTGAGGAGCCGGTGCCTGTTGTTGCTGCGGTTGCTGCATTTGAGGCTGCGCCTGCATACCTCCCATAGGAACCTGTTGTACGATCGTGGTTTCTTTGTCTTCAGACCCGGTCTTGATGGTGATTTTCACATCATCCATCTCGAGTTTTACCTCGCTGGCCCCGGACTTCGCCACGAATTTGATCAAATTCTGAATTTCCTTTAAATCCATAATATTTAGTGTTGGGTGTTTTTAAGAATTGTATGCCCATTTTAGATAGACAGAGCCCCAGGTGAACCCGCCTCCAAATGAAGCAAAGATTAGATTATCTCCTTTTTTGAACTGTTTTTCAAAGTCACTTAATAGCAACGGCAAAGTTGCCGAAGTGGTATTCCCGTAACGTTGAATGTTCATAAGTACTTTAGTATCTTCCAGACCCATTCGGTTAGAAGTTGCATCGATGATCCTGCGGTTGGCCTGGTGAGGCACCAGCCAGTCTACAGATTCCCTTGTAAGACCGTTGCGCTCCATGATCTGCGCACTTACATCGGCCATGTTGGTCACGGCAAATTTGAAAACGGTCTTCCCGTCCTGGAAAACATAATGTTGTTTATCGGCTACAGTTTGTGCAGTAGCAGGCACTAGAGAACCTCCTGCGGTGATCTTGAGGAATTCTCTTCCTTTCCCGTCGCTTCTCAGGATCTCGTCCTGCATTCCCAAGCCTTCTTCATTAGCCTCAAAAAGCACTGCCCCGGCACCATCACCAAAGATGATACAGGTTGTCCTGTCGGTATAATCAATAATGGAAGACATTTTATCGGCACCTATAAGAAGTACCTTTTTATACTTTCCTGATTCGATATAGGCTGCTGCAGTCGACATTCCGTAAAGAAAGCTGGAACAGGCTGCCTGCAGGTCATAGGCAAATGCATTGACCGCACCAATCTCTGTAGCTACGTAAACTCCTGTGGCAGCTACCGGAAGATCTGGCGTAGCCGTGGCCATAATGACCATATCAATTTCGGCGGGATCAAGGTTAGATTTTTCTATGAGGTTTTTCGCGGCTTGTATTGCGAGGAAGGAAGTACCTTTATCTGCGTCTTTAAGAATTCTGCGCTCTTTGATTCCTGTTCTTGAGGTGATCCATTCATCATTAGTATCAACCATGGTCTCGAGGATCTTATTGGTCAATACGTACTCGGGTACATATGCGCCTACAGCTGTGATCGCTGCTGTTCTTTTATTCATAAAATCGTATTTTATGCCCTTGGTATTCAGAAGATTATCAACACCTAAAGAAAAAGGAATTTACTAAAACTTCATTGTACAGCGGTGCAAATTAAGTTGTTTTTATCACTAAAACAAAAAACTCTCACAATGTGAGAGTTCTGTATAGTTTGCAAAGCTCCTTTGTACTAAGCTTCTACTTCTTCTGTATTATCGATCAAAACCTGACCACGGTAATATAGTTTACCTTCATGCCAGTGAGCTCTGTGATACAAATGCGCTTCTCCGGTAGTAGGATCTGTAGCGATTTGTGGGACAGATGCTTTATAATGCGTTCTTCTTTTATCTCTCCTCGTTTTTGAGGTCTTTCTCTTAGGATGTGCCATGGCTGCTTTTTATTTATCGTTTAATAAATTCTTTAATTTGTCCCAACGAGGATCGATATCTTCCTCCTCCTTGGTCTCCTTCTCTTTTGGACTCAATTCTTCCAGTTTCTCGAGTACTTCAGACTGCAGGGTACCGTCAAGAACCCCGGGATGAACTCTTTTTGACGGAACGGCCAGTACGATGAGTTCATAAATGTATTGTTGTACATTTATTTCAAACTCTCCATGCGGAAGGATCAAAACCTCCTCATTATCATCATTGTACTCCTGCCCAAACTTCACCACCAAAAACAACTCGCTGTCTATAGGCTGGTCATAAGGTTCATTGGTAAGGTCACAAAAGATGTTTACCGTTCCCGATGCTTTAAAAGTGAATTCCATCATAGTAGATTTCTTCTCTAACAGAAGATCTACCTTAATGTCTGCACTGTTAAATTCATCGTATTCAAAATGTTCAAAGAACTTGTTGTCAATCTCGTACTCGAAGCTGTGTTTTCCTTGTTTCAATCCAACAAAAGGGATCGTAAACTCCTTTAGTTTCCTCATTTCATCTTCAGTTTCGAGTGCCATACCCTCAGGATAAGGCGGGTGCAAAGATATAAAAATTAATGAACTGGGACTTCTTTATAAACAATTTTTTGTTTATATCTTTTTTCCCTGTTTTTTGAGCACATTTTCGGTGAGTTCCAGGTATTCCTGCCTGTTTCTGAAAATGTCTATCGCCTTGTAAACTGCCTCCTGAAAAGAGTGGTGATCAGCTTCATTTTTACCTGCAATTTCATAGGCCGTTCCATGGTCGGGGGATGTTCTCACCTTTTTAAGACCTGCGGTAAAGTTCACGCCATTTCCGAAGGAAAGCGTCTTGAACGGAATAAGTCCCTGGTCGTGATAAGCTGCCACTACCGCATCAAAGTTCTTATAGTTGCCCGAACCAAAAAAGCTATCGGCAGAATAGGGCCCAAAAATGATCTTTCCGCTGTTCCTTATTTTTTCCAGGGTAGGCTTAAGTACTTCTTCGTCTTCCTTACCTATTACTCCACTGTCTCCGCTATGCGGATTGATCCCCAGAACAGCGATCTTTGGTTGTGCGATCTTGAAATCCTGCTGCAGGGTCTTATAGATGATCTTGATCTTCTTTTCGATCAACTGCGGCGTGATAGTGGCTGCCACATCTTTTACCGCAACGTGATCTGTCAATAATCCTACCCTCAAAGTATCGGTGATCATGAACATTAGGCTCTCCCCTTCCAGCTCTTTTGCGAGATAATCTGTATGTCCGGGGAACCTGAAGTTCTCGCTCTGAATGGTGTGCTTATTAATAGGAGCGGTCACCAATACATCTACCTCACCTTTCTTGAGGGCTGCAGTTGCCGCCTCAAGAGATTTAAAGGCATAGGCTCCGGCTTCGGGATCTTCATTTCCGAAGTTAACGACGACGTTTTCCTTCCACACGTTGACCACATTCACTTTGCCGTCTATAGCCTGTGAAGCATCTTCAACTCCCTGGAAGTTAACTTCGGAATTATACCTCTTTTTATAGAAGGTGATCAATTTAGCCGAAGCGAAGATCACGGGCGTACAAAGCTCCAGCATCCTGGCATCTTCAAAAGTCTTCAGCACGATCTCACTCCCGATCCCGTTAGGGTCTCCGATACTTATTCCTACTTTTATTTTTTCGGCTGACTTCATTCCCCGTATTTGTTTTAATTTTATGCTCACAAAGGTAATTAATAAATACAGAAATGTTCACAGGCATCATCGAAGAACTGGGCGAGATCAAGAGGCTCGAAAAGCAGAACGGAAACCTTCATTTAACCATAAAAGCAAAGATGACACCCGAGCTCAAGATTGACCAGAGCGTTGCCCATAATGGGGTTTGTTTGACGGTGGTGAATATACAGGGTGACCTATATACAGTGACCGCAATTTCTGAGACTCTTAACAAGACAAATCTTGGTGAGCTAAAAGAGGGGGATGAAGTCAACCTGGAACGCGGAATGAAAGTGGGAGCCCGGCTTGACGGACATATCGTGCAGGGGCATGTAGATCAAACCGCTGTTTGCAGTAGGATCCTGGAAAAAGACGGAAGCTGGGAATATACCTTTGAATATGACCCGAAACTACAGAACATCACCATAGAAAAAGGTTCTATAACAGTTAATGGAGTAAGCCTTACAGTGGTGAACTCCCAAAAAAGTGAATTTAGCGTCGCAATTATTCCTTTCACTTACGAACATACCAACTTCAAAAATTTTAAGGAAGGAACCAAGGTAAACCTTGAATTTGACGTTATAGGGAAGTATGTGAAAAGGCTTACGGAGTTATAATTTTTCTTTTGTTGCTTCAATTCTATACAAAAAGAAACTTCCTAAGAATAAACCGCCCATAAATAATGGCAATAGATATTCATTTATTGGCAAACACAGTCCCGGTGGGGGGGGCGGGGGATTCTCATGATCAGGTTTGTCATCAGATTGACTATCAGGTGCAGATACCTGAGTACAGTCAGAAGGGCTTCCATTGCCTCCCTGGGAAGCGGCATATGGAGTAGGAGGTCCCTGGCTGATTTGGGCAAAAACTCCAAGACCAAGACAAAGAAAAAGTGCCAATAAAATAAAACTTTTTAACTTTTTTTGCATTTCTCTTGTTTGAGCTCTAATCGCTTTGACTCCATTTAATTATTCTGAAAACAGAATATATGTCTCAGCACACTCCTGATTGATACCCACAAATATAGGATAAAAAGCTTCTCTTTTTGATCAAACTGATTCCGAAATGATTTATTTAGAACACATTAAGGAAAATATAAATTTTCTAAAAAGATTCCTAACTATAAGCCAAGCCTTTTTGGAAGATCAGCCAATTTTAACTAATTTTTCGACTTACATTATTTTCAACTTATGAGTATCAAAGCATTTAGACTTTTTCTTTTACTTAACCTGCTCCTTTCTTCCTTTCGGTCTCTCGCTGCACAGGACACTACTGCAACTCAAAATAAGAAGCTACTAATCGGGATCACACCTACCGCAACTTTTGTAATGAAAGATCAGGGACAATACACCGGGCTAAGCATCAAATCCTGGCAAATGGTCAATGAAGATCTGGAG
>JBAVJB010000126.1:0-4120 GCA_049687495.1 Salinimicrobium sp. | reverse complement strand
GCTAAAGGATGAGAAAGAAATGAACCTCATAGAATACCTGCTGAAGCAAAGTGAGCTGTATAGAACGGCTTAGAGATTCAAAATTCAAGATTTAAAATTCAAGATTCCAAATTCCAGATTCCAGATTCCAGATTTCGGATTTCCCTCACAAAGAGGTGCCAAAAATGTCATTTTTGAGAGATATTCTAGGAAAGCCAAAGGCTAAATAACCAATAGCTGAAAGTCTTTAGATTTCTGACTCTCCGCTTTGCCCCCGCCCTGAAGGGGGGCGGAGTTTTTCCTCTAGCTCTCTTCGTACCGTCTTTGCGATGGAGACCTTGTCGCCGACTGAAGCAATCTTATGTTGTGAGAAAGGTTCAAAGTCTAATTCTGCATCTGTAGGGGCAGATTTCTTCGCTGCACTGCGTTGCAAAAGACTAACCCAGCCTAGAGCTAAAGGCCGATAGCTAAAGCTTTGGATGTAGAAGGATCATCCTCTCCCCGCCTCTCCAGAGGAGAGGAGCTGAAACCGTTCCCGCTCTGTCAGCTCTGAAGTTACCGAAGTTTTTCTGTTCAAAAACTTTAGGGAAGAGGTTTCAAAAATGTCATTTTTGAGAGGTATTATACCACGGCCAAAGTCTGGTTCTTAGCATCTATCATCTAATTTCTTCTAGAAATTAAACCTTTTGCTGCTGCTGCTGTCTAAGAAATGTCGAGGCTGGAATACAGCTATTTCTGGAATACTCTTTGATTAAGGTATGTCGGCTTCAGGGGTTTTACTGAAGCAGCCCCGAAAATCTCATTTTATGAAGAAAACATTTTTACTTTTTCTGGCCTTGTTGCCTTTGATGTCCTTTTCAGCTTTACATAAATTCTATGTGAGCGAGACCGATGTCGAGTATAACGAGGAGGCCAAATCCCTGCAGATCATCTCTCATGTCTTTATCGATGATATGGAAAAACTGCTGAAGGAGCGTTACAGCGATAAACTGTTTCTGCTTAAGAAAGGTGAGCATCCGCAGGCAGACGGTTTTATTGAAAAATACCTGAATGACAAGCTAAAAATTTCCGTAGAAGGAAAAGAGAGAGAGATAAAATATTTGGGAAAGGAATACGACAACGATAAGTTAGTGATGTACCTGGAAGTTGAAAATGTGGAAGCTTTCAGCAATATAAGTGTGGAAAATACGGTTTTAGCAGATCTTTTTCCGCAGCAAAAAAACGTGATAAAGGTTCAGAACAAAGGCGAGATCAAAAGCCTTTTGCTTGGCAGGTCCCAACCCCAAGGATCATTAAATTTTGGGAAATAGGTTGAAAAACCTGATAAAAAAATTATTTTTAGCACCCTAAACTTAAACTTTATATATGAAAACAATGAAAACAGCATTCGCAGCTTTTTTCTTTTTGTTCTCTGCAGGCCTCTTCGCTCAGGATACCGAGGCGCCGCAGCAACAGGAGAAGCAAGAGGCGGGACATCTCAATCAAAACAAATTTAGGCAACTGTACCAGGAGTTCTCGACTCCTAACCAGTATCGTACCGGTAGTGGTGCGCCCGGCCCTGCCTATTATCAAAATGAGGCCGATTACAAGATGCAAATAGAGCTTCACGACCGCGAAGAAAAGATCACCGGTCACGAGAGCATTACCTATCATAACAATTCGCCGAACGACCTGGAATATCTTTGGGTGCAGCTGGACCAGAACATAAGGTCTAAAGAAGCGGTGGCCAAGCTGAAGGATGGAAATGGAATTCCGCCGGTTGCCCAGCCCGGTTCTTTTGTGAGCGAATACATGGAAGGTGGTTTTGACGGCGGGTTCAACGTGACCAAAGTTACCGCAAACGGAAAGCCGCTTAAGACCATGATCAACAATACCATGATGCGTGTGGATCTTCCGCAGCCATTGAAGGCCGGTGAAGATTTTACTTTCGACATCGAATGGTGGTACAATGTCAACAATCACGTGACAGACCGAGCGCGTTCAGGATTTGAGCATTTTGAAAAAGATGGCAACAATTCTTACGTGATCGCCCAGTTTTTCCCTCGTATGGCTGTGTACAACGATGTGGAAGGATGGCAAAACTACCAGTTCTGGGGGAATGGCGAATTCGCGCTGCCTTTCGGAAATTACGAAGTTGACATCACCGTTCCTGCCGATCATATCCTTGACGGTACAGGTGTGCTTCAGAATCCAAAAGAAGTGTTGACCAAAACTCAGTATGAGCGTTACCAGAAAGCTAAGAAGACTTACGATAAGCCTGTGATCGTTGTGACGCAGGAAGAGGCAGAGGCTGCCGAAAAAGGTTTTTCTGAAAAGAAAAAGACCTGGAAGCTGAAAGCTGAAAATGTTCGTGACTTTGCATTTGCCACTTCCAGAAAGTTTATCTGGGACATGATGGCTGTCAATGTTGGCGGCAAAGACGTGATGGCTGTTTCATTGTATCCTAAAGAAGGTAACCCGCTGTGGGAAGATTATTCTACAAAGGTAGTTGCCCATACTCTGCAATCTTATTCAGGTCATACTTTTGCATATCCTTATCCCAAGGCAATTTCGGTTCATGCCAAAAACCAGGGGATGGAATATCCAATGATCTGCTGGAACTACGGCCGCCCTGATGAAGACGGAAATTACAGCGACCGCGTGAAATACGGAATGATCTCTGTGATCATCCACGAGGTGGGACACAACTTCTTCCCAATGATCGTAAATTCTGATGAGCGCCAGTGGGGATGGATGGACGAAGGTCTTGATACTTTTATGCAGTACATGGCAGAGCAGGAGTTTGGAGAAAAATATCCTCAGGATATCGCTCCAAACACCAAATACCCTTCAAGAAGGGGAGAGCCTTCTAAGATCGTGAACTACATGAAAGGAGACCAGAAGTATATTTCTCCTATCATGTCAAACCCTGAGAATGTTTTCCAATTGGGGAACAATGCCTACGGAAAGCCTGCGACTGCATTGAACATCCTGCGTGAAACAGTGATGGGGAAAGAGCTTTTTGATTATGCTTTCAAAACTTACGCTCAAAGATGGATGTTCAAACATCCTACCCCTGAAGATTTCTTCAGAACAATGGAAGACGCTTCGGCTGTTGACCTTGACTGGTTCTGGAGAGGCTGGTTCTATGGTACAGATAATGTAGATATAGGAGTGGAAGACGTGAAGAAATATTACGTAACCGATAAGCCAACAAAAGCGGGAAAAGAACTGCTTCAGCGTTACGGAGTGCAGGATCCTTCTTCAGAAAACTTCCTTTACGTAGTGGAAGAAGGCAGTGAAGAAATGGAAGAAGGTATGAAAGGACAGTCTGTGGAAGATGTTCCTACGCTGAATGAATACCTGATGGACAACTTCACTCCCGAGCAAAGGAAAGAGATGAAAGCGCCAAAATATTTCTACGAGATCACCTTTAATAAACCGGGTGGGCTTGTAATGCCATTGATCGTTGAGTACACTTATGCCGACGGTACTTCGGAAAAGGTGACTTATCCGGTACAGATCTGGAGAAAGAATGATGATAAAGTGAGCAAAGCTTTGGCTACAGATAAAGAGATCGTGAAGATCCAGGTAGATCCCGATATGGAAACTGCTGATGTGAACACCGATAACAACTCCTGGCCACAGGAGATGAAGATCGACAAGTTCCAGGAGTTCAAAGCGAAGAACCAGGGTTAACCTACCCAGGCCCCCCTCCGAAGGAGGGTGCTTGCAAGGCCAATTTATAAAAACGCCTCTTCTGAAAAGAAGGGGCGTTTTTTTTGTCATCCTTCCCCAAACCCCCTCCAGGAGGAGGGGGCTTTTTTTCCACCTCGTCCTACGGACACCCCTTCTGAAGAGGGGAGGGTTCCAATACGATTGTTGAAACAGAAGAAGTTTCTTCCCTTTTCAAGGGAACCTGCCTGCCGGCAGGCAGGGGTGGATCCGCCGGGGAGGCGGAGACGGAAGGGTTGGAGCTGGAATCACCTTGGAAGGGATCGCTCATCCTCCCCCAAACCCCCTCCAGGAGGAGGGGGCTTTTTTTTTACCCTGTTCTGCCTTGCGGAAGGGTCTCGGATTCCCACCCCGTCCTACGGACACCCCTTCTGAAGAGGGGAGGGTTCTAATACGATTGTTGAAACAGAAGAAGTTCCTACCCTTT
>JBAVJB010000125.1:0-2037 GCA_049687495.1 Salinimicrobium sp. | reverse complement strand
ATGTTAAGTAAAGGCCTTAAAGACGAGGAAAACAAGCAGATGGACAAACTGTTCAACGACCTGGTGGAAGTTGAATTTTTGCCCGATTACTGGGAAAAACAACAAAGGCAGGAGGTCGATGAGCGTTTGAAAGACGCCTTAGGCTTTGGACTCGCTGATGTCATGAATTTGAGCAGTGAAGAGTTGCTCCTAAACCTGAAGGAACAGCATTTTTCTTCGGAAAATTATGAGCAGTTTGGTGATCTTTTGTTCCGCATCTCCGCCTTTGAAGCTGAGAAAGAGGAAATGATCCTCATTCGCCACTCCATTGCCATTTACGAATTTGTTCAGCTGAAAAGTGGCACCTTCTCCTTTAGCCTCAACCAAAAATTGAAAGACGCCCGGGAAGCCTTATGAAAGAAAAGTTCTACGACTACATACAGGACCTGCAGGACAGGATTACTTCCAAATTGGAAAAAGTGGACGGAAAAGCCGTTTTTAGAGAAGATATCTGGACACGACCTGAGGGGGGCGGCGGCCGTACCCGTGTCATCGAGAACGGAAATGTTTTTGAAAAAGGCGGCGTAAATATTTCTAAGGTGCATGGGCCTTTAGCTCCGGCCATGCAACAGTACTTCAAAGTAGGTGACGTAAATTTCTTTGCCTGCGGATTAAGCCTGGTGCTACACCCCAAAAACCCGATGGTGCCAACAGTACACGCCAACTGGCGCTATTTTGAGATGTACGGCCAGGATGGGAAGACCATTGACAGTTGGTTTGGAGGCGGACAAGATCTTACTCCTTATTACCTTTTTGAAGAGGATGCAGAGCATTTTCACAAAGTGTGTAAAACTGCCTGTGACAATCACGATCTACAATTTTATCCGGATTTTAAGAAGAAGTGCGATGAGTATTTCTATAATTCACATCGCGGCGAAGCCCGCGGAATCGGAGGCCTTTTCTTTGACTACTGTAAAGCTTCCGAAGAACGATCTATGGAGGACTGGTATGCTTTTGTGACAGAAATCGGTGACAGCTTTTTAGAAGCTTACGTTCCCATTGTGGAGAAGAGGAAAAATTTGCCATTTTCCGAAGCACAGCGCAACTGGCAGGAGATCAGGCGTGGCAGGTATGTGGAGTTCAACCTGGTGCACGATAAAGGCACCTTGTTCGGATTAAAGACCAACGGCCGCATAGAAAGTATTTTGATGAGTCTCCCGCCGCATGTGCAGTGGGTTTACGATCATCACCCCGAACCCGGAAGCGAAGAGGAAAAACTGGTGAAGGTACTGGAGGATCCGAGAGATTGGGTGTAGTTTCTTAGTGCTCAGTGATCAGTGAGCAGTAGCAGTAATTTGTATGCCGGCAGTCTCGTACGAAGAAAAAAAGCTGTCTAGGTGGAAAAGTCCCCCTCGGGGGGATATGGGGGGATGAGTGAATTTTAAATATTAAATCTTGAATTGACATGTTAATAAGAAATAGAAGATTACGAACCAGTGAAGCTATTCGCGGCCTCGTAAGAGAAACTACTATCACTCCAAACGATTTTATTGTTCCGCTGTTTGTGGTGGAGGGAAAAGGCGTGAAGGAGGAGATCAAGTCAATGCCGAATTACTTCAGGTACAGCCTTGATTTGCTGCAACAGGAGGTGAAGGAGCTGTGGGATCTGGGTCTGCGCTCTGTGCTCGTGTTCGTAAAGGTCCCTGATGATCTTAAAGACAATAAAGGAACGGAGGCTCTAAATGCTGATGGTCTCATGCAGCGAGCTGTAAAAACCGTGAAGGACGCCACTCCGGAGATGATGGTGATGACCGATGTGGCCCTGGATCCTTATTCTTCCTACGGCCACGACGGCATTGTCGAAAACGGTGAGATCCTGAATGATCCTACCAAAGAAGTGCTGGCAAAAATGGCACTTTCGCATGCCCAGGCGGGAGCCGATTTTGTGGCGCCCAGCGACATGATGGACGGCAGGATTCGATCTATTCGTGAACTTTTAGAGCAGGAAAAATTCTTTAATACCGGGATCATGAGCTACAGCGCTAAATATGCTTCAGC
>JBAVJB010000124.1:0-42936 GCA_049687495.1 Salinimicrobium sp. | reverse complement strand
TAGTGGATCAAATATGGTTTAAAAAGAGACTTCCAGGATTCCACCTGTTCGAATTGTGAAGGAGAAGCGTCAAAGGAAAATCCGCGGGGAGTGAAACCACCGGAATCGCTTTCAAGAGCAAAAATGTGATTTTCCCCATTCTTTTTTGCAACCTCGGCATATTTGTTCCCGCCTCTCAAGCCATTTTCTTCATTCATGAACAGCACAACACGAATGGTTCTTTTTGGTTTTAAGCCGGCTTCCTTAAGCAAGCGTAGCACTTCCATAGACTGCACCACTCCTGCCCCGTCGTCATGCGCTCCATCTCCAAGATCCCAGGAATCAAGGTGCCCACCAACAACAATAACTTCTTCGGGCTTTTCGCTACCTGTGATCTCTCCAATAACGTTATAAGACTGCACATCATCATAGTTCCTGCAGTTCATTTTGTAGTAAAAGGAAAGGTCTTTGTTGAGTTTAAGCATGCTGCTCAAATACTCGGCGTCTTTAGTGCTTATGGCTGCTGCAGGAATCCTTTGGTTGTTCGGCAGGTTTTCATAGCTCATAGAACCTGTATGCGGATTATCATCTATAATATGGCTCAGGGAACGAACGATCACGCCAACCGCGCCATATTTGGCAGCCTCAACGGCCCCAAGATACCTTTGATCAACACAGCCTCCATAAGCCTCAAAAGTTTGAATAAGATCTGCACGCATCGGGCGGTTATAGAAAACGATCTTGCCTTCGATCTGTTCTTTGCCGTAGTGAGCAAGATCTTCGAGGCCCTGAACTTCGATCACCTGTGCCCTCAAACCGGTTTCGGGCGTAGCAACAGAACCTCCAAGAGCACAAATATCCACAGGGGTAGAAGGTGCTCCTTCGGCCTGCACATAGGCATACTCTTTTACGCCCCGTGTCCACTTTGGCACCATTACCGGTTGCAACCAAACCTTATCCAGGCCAAGCTTTTCAAGCTCTGTTTTGGTGTATTCCACCGCCTGTTGGGCATTGACAGAACCTGAAAGCCTGCCTCCTATCTTATTGGAAAGATGGTCAAGCCAGGCATAGCTTTGCCCATTCAAAAGGGACATATCATACAGCTTCCGCAGGTTAAGCGAATCTGTTTGTTGATTGGTGTTTTGCGCCATTCCTATTGCAGAAAAGCACAAGGTTATAACAAGGGCAATATATTTTCTCATTTTTGGAACTCTTTTAGTTCAGATCAAACAAAAATAAAAAACCGTTCCAAACCAGCTCCTATTTAAAGTTAATTTTAAATACCTCTCAAAAATGTCATTTTTGAAGAGCATTTTTTCTGAGCCGTTAAGGGCGCCTTAGTGCGGCTATTTTTTTTATCTTTCGCCAAAATTCAAAAGCCTTGGACAAGCAGCAGATCATCAACAACGTTTCAACTTTACTTCAGGAGATCCCTACATCTATGGAGATCGTCAAAGACGACCATAAACGGGAGAAGCGGTTTCATTACCTCGCCAAACACATGGTAGAAAAGGCCATTGAGAAAGATGCGTTGATCACTTCAGAAGACGGAAAAGGAATAGCTATTCTTTTTCGCACAAGCAGTAAAGACAAAAACTTCTGGAAAGATCTTATCCAGGACCTTAAGCTGGCTTTAAACGTAACAGGCATTAAAAAAGGTCTTAAGGCGATGAAGGTGCAGAAATATGTAAAAAGTCAGCGACCGCAGAATGGAGAAGAGTATTTGTACTGTTGGTTTTGGGGTATACTAAGCGATGCCCGGGGCAGCGACGACAGCAAAACTGCTTATAACATGAAAAACCAATTTTATGAAATTGCGCAAGAGCTGCAGCTACCAATTTACGCAGAAACCCGAATTCGCCGAATAAGTCTTGCTTACCGCCGGTATGGGTTTGAACTGTTCAATGAATGGGATCACCCAAGTGGCGACAAGATGTACTTTTTAAAGTACTGCCCGCCCCCAAATGAGTAAATCTATTTGCTGGCGAAGAGCCTAACATCTTCCTCGCTCACCTCTTTTCCGCCAAGGATAATAAGCCTTTCCACAACATTTCGTAATTCACGAATGTTTCCGGTCCAGTCGTATTCCTTCAGCAGTTTAAGGGCGTCATCGGTAAAAGTCTTGGTATTGATACCTTGTTCTGAACTCACTTTTTCAGCAAAGAAATTTACCAGCAACGGGATATCTTCCCTTCGTTCGTTGAGGGACGGCACCTTGATGAGAATGACTGCCAACCTGTGGTAAAGGTCTTCCCGAAATTTCTTTTCCTCGATCTCTTTTGTGAGGTCTTTATTGGTCGCCGCGATGACTCGCACATTTACCTTGATATCCTTATCGCTTCCTACGCGGGAGATCTTGCTTTCCTGCAGCGCCCTCAGCACTTTTGCCTGTGCAGAAAGGCTCATGTCCCCTACCTCGTCCAGAAAAATGGTTCCTCCGTTGGCAGCCTCGAACTTCCCTGCCCTGTCTTTGTTTGCCGAAGTAAAAGCCCCTTTAACGTGGCCAAAAAGTTCACTCTCTATCAATTCTGAAGGGATCGCGGCACAATTTACCTCGATCATTGGCCCCGAAGAGCGGTCGCTTTTTTGGTGCAGCCAGTGGGCTACCAGCTCTTTCCCGGTTCCATTTCCGCCGGTGATGAGCACTCGCGCATCCGTAGGAGCTACTTTATCAATAATATCCTTGATCTTACTGATCTCTGGCGACTCCCCGATCATTTCGAGGTTCTTGCCCACCTTCTTCTTTAGCCGGGTATTCTCAACCACCAGTTCCTTGCGGTCCAGGGCATTTCTAACGGTGTTGAGCAGGCGGTTAAGGTCTGGCGGTTTTGAGATGTAGTCAAAAGCTCCCATGCGCATGGTGTTCACCGCGGTATCAAGATCTCCATGGCCGGAGATCATCACCATGGGAATTTCGGGCTTTATTTTCTTTGTCGCCTCCAAGACCTCGACCCCATCCATCTTTGGCATTTTTATGTCACAAAGAACAAGATCGTACTCCTGGTCCTTGATCTTCTCCATTCCTTCAAGCCCATCGACGGCCTCGTCAACTTCATAAGTATTGTTTTCTTCGGTAAGTATTTTGATGAGCACTCTCCTAATGGCAGCCTCATCTTCGATCAGCAATATTTTCGGCATTCTAGCTAGGTTTTAAAAAATTCAGCCCTTACAGGCCGGAAAATTTCTATAGTGTTTTTCTGAAAATTCAGGAAAAGATTTCCTTTTTCTTAAAGATAACAAGCAATTACTTCTGAAAAAAGGCTTTTTTGACTATTCTTCAGATTTCTCCCTGTTGGGGAAAAAATGCACATCTCTTTGAGGGAACGGTATGGTGATTCCGTTATCGCGGAACTTGTGATCGATCTTATACCTCACCTGACTCTTGATCTTGGGATCCACAAAACTGTCGGTCACAAAAAAGTTGACAGAAAAGATCAAAGCCGAATCTCCAAAATCTTCAAAAAGCACAAAAGGCGCAGGCTTTTTGGTAATTCCCGGCTGCTCGGTGACGCTTTCCAGCAGCAGTTTTTTCACCAGCTCGGTATCACTTCCGTAGGCAACCCCAACCTTCACAAGTTCACGAGTAGTACGGTGATTTTGGGTAAAATTGAGGATAATGTCTTCGGTAAACTTGTGGTTGGGAATGATCATCACTTTATCGTCCCTGGTTAATAAGCGGGTGGTCCTCAACTTGATGTCGATCACCCTTCCTACCCGGCCTTCCATTTCAACAACGTCCCCTACCAAAAGAGATTTATCTACAATGATGAACAGGCCACCAATGATGTCCTGGAAAAGCTCCTGTAAGGCGAGTCCTAAACCAACGAACAGTGCTGCCGAAGCAGTAAGAAGAATGGTTATGTCTATTCCTGCGGAGTTGAGTACAGCGATCACCACCACCACATAGACCACGTAGCGGATGAACTTGAAAACGCTAATGAATTTTAGTTTGTCGGTCTCGGCAAGTTTGCGGGTGAAGAAAAGCCTGATCCCCCGCATGATCACATTGGTAAGTAAAAATGCAACGACCATAAGGAGTACAAGACCTACTGTGATCCTGTCGTTGTCGCCGATAGGAATAAGAGTAAAGTCAAGAAAATCCAGGATATTCCCCCAGATATCTTCCTGAATGACCTCCTTTACCTGATCTACTCCGCGTTGCTGCATCTTAATACTTAAGCCACTTGTACAATTCTTTATAGCCCGGTTTTTTACCGTACATAAGGATACCCACCCTGTAGATCTTTGCAGCCAGCCAAACTACCCCTGCTATCGTCAAGACGAGGATACCAATAGAAAGCGCTATCTCCCACCATGGCACCCCAAAAGGAATACGCATCAACATGACGATGGGCGAGGTAAGGGGGATCATTGAAAATACGGTGGAAACCGTTCCATGCGGATTTTCGATCACGGCAAAAAAGCCCACGTAGATACCCAGCATCAACGGAAGGATCACCGGCAGCATGAACTGCTGTGTATCTGTTTCGTTGTCTACCGCCGCACCAATAGCCGCATAGATTGAGCTGTAGAGGAAATATCCTCCTATAAAATATACTAAAAAACTGATCAACAAAGTAAGCATAGGCAACCTCGCGATATCAAGCAGCAACTGTTGCAGATCGTTGTCTGACAGCTGGCGCATCGCCTCCTCCTGTGCACCATGTGCGGCAGAAATATCAACTCCCGCAATTGTTGACAGAATCGTGAGCAGGATTCCTCCAAGGATCACCCAGATAAAAAACTGGGTTATTCCCGCAAAGGAAGTTCCAAGGATTTTGCCCAACATCAGGTGGATCGGCTTTACCGAAGAAATAATGATCTCAATAATGCGGTTGGTTTTTTCTTCGATCACGCTGCGCATCACCATGTTTCCGTAGATAATAATGAACATCATCAACAGGTAACCTGCCGCCCCGCCAAAGAACATCTTCACATAACTTGACATTTTGGAGGTTTGCTCCCCGGCAAAGTTCTGGATCTGAATATCAACATTAGCAGTAGACTCTTCTATGACGCCAACATCTATTCCCTGTCCGCGCAACCTCATATTGGTGAGCTTATCGTTGATGGTCTTTTCTATTTGATTAAGAAAGCCAAAAGTTGGCGCCTCTTTGGCAAAGAATTGTACATCTGGAGTTTCATTGCTCACGATAGGCGGAATGTGCAACAAACCATAGTAGCCGTTCTCCCTCACGATGGTTTTGGCCGATGAAAGATTAGCTTCGGAAAGATCTATAAAATTGATGTCGTTTGAATTGGCAAAGTCTTCAGAAAAGAGTTCGCTTTCATCATAAACCGCCACCGTTCTTTTCTCTTCACTGTTAAGGTTGGCCAGGTATGCTATAAGAATGATCATTCCCACGATGATCACAGGGCTCAAAAATGTCATTACCACAAAGGTCTTATTCCTTACTCTGGCGAGGTATTCTCTTTTTATGATAAGCTTGAGGTTACGCATTGGTGGTAACGGTTTTAATGAAAATATCGTTTACTGAAGGGATCACCTCCACAAAATGATTCACCCTGGCACGGTTAGTAAGGTACACCAGCAGGTCATTAGGCGAAGCCGCTTCTTCGATCTGGATTTGAAGTTTAAGGTCATTGTTGATGCTCTTAAAATCTGTTTCAGAAATGCGGAATTTTCCTTCCAATTCCTTCCGAAGCACGTCAAGATCTGGAGCTTCCAGGCCTACTTCAAAGGTATTCGACTTGTACTCGCGTTTGATCTCGTTCACCTGGCCGTCCAGCAGTTTATTGCCCTTATGAATGAGCGCCATATAATCACACAATTCCTCAACGCTTTCCATTCGGTGTGTAGAAAATAGGATAGTCGCGCCTTCCTCCCTTAGCTGCAGGATCTCATCCTTGATAAGATTTGCATTAACGGGATCAAAACCACTGAAGGGTTCATCAAAAATAAGCAATTTTGGCCGGTGCAGAACAGTAACCACGAATTGCACTTTTTGAGCCATCCCCTTGGACAGCTCCTGTATCTTCTTATCCCACCAGTCCTGAATGTTCAGTTTTTTGAACCAATAGCCCAGCCTTTCTTTAGCTTCGGCTTTTGAAAGGCCTTTTAGCTGCGCCAGGTACAGCGCCTGCTCCCCGACTTTCATCGATTTGTATAGCCCCCTTTCTTCAGGCAGATAACCAATATTTTGAATATCGGAAGGCTGTAGCGGGTGCCCATCAAGAATGATCCGGCCCTTCGTGGGCAAAGTGATCTGGTTGATAATGCGTATAAAAGAGGTTTTTCCGGCGCCGTTAGGGCCCAGCAAACCAAAGATACTCCCTCGCGGAATTTGCAGGGAAACATCGTTTAGAGCTGTAAAATCGCCAAACTTTTTTGTTACGTTTTCGGCAATCAGCAGGTTATCCATAAAAAAACTTTGGTGTAAATATATCTAAATGCTACTAAAGCTTTTGGAATTAGGAAGATTTTATTAATCCTGCAGCAGCAGAGATGAAAACCTTCCTAAAAACAAAACCCATCCTTAATCGCTTAAGGATGGGAAAAAAATTGCTATGAAAAAGAAAAATTATCACTAACTAAGATTAGTGATGTTCAAATATATGTAAAAAAAATTAACATTCTCACATTAACTGAACATATCTTTAACTTTTTCAAAGAATGACTTGTCGTTTTTCTCCGGCTTAGGCTGGAAGTTTTCGTCTGTGGCCATCCTTTCAAAGAAATCCCTTTGTTCGCGACTCAGGCTCTTTGGGGTCCAAACGTTTACGTGTACCAGAAGGTCTCCTTTACCGTAGCCGTTGATGTTTGGAATACCTTTTCCGCGTAGACGCAGGATCTTTCCGGACTGTACTCCTTCATCGATCTTGATCCTTACTTTCCCGGAAACCGTGTCGATCTCTCTTGAGGTTCCTAAAGTGGCTTCAGAAAAGCTGATGTACAGATCATAGTGCAGGTTATCACCTTCTCGCTGAAGGGCGGCATGTTCTTTTTCTTCAATGGCAACCAAAAGATCACCTGGAACACCATTACCCGGGGCATCATTACCTTTTCCCGAAACCTTGAGCTGCATTCCTTCAACAACCCCTGCAGGGATCTTGATGGAAACGGTCTCTTCTTTCATCACCAGCCCATGTGCGTCTGCATCGGCAGGTTTGTGCTCAATGGTTTGTCCGCTTCCACCACAAGTGGTACAAGGGGACGCGGTTTGCATACGTCCTAAAATAGTATTGGTCACGCGGGTCACCTGGCCGGTACCATTACAGGTAGGGCAGGTCTTGTAGGTAGTGTCCTTGGCCTGAACTTTACGTTTGACCTTGATCTTTTTATCTACGCCGTTAGCGATCTCTTCCAGGGTAAGGGCTACACGAATTCGCAGGTTACTACCTTTTACTCTTCGCTGGCCACCGCCACCAAAGCCGCCAAATCCGCCGAAACCTCCGCCGCCGCCAAAGGCACCGCCAAAGATATCGCCAAACTGGCTAAAGATATCATCCATGTTCATTCCGCCACCGCCGCCGAAGCCGCCGTTCTCAAATGCCTGATGGCCAAAACGGTCGTATCTCGCACGCTTATCTTCATTGCTAAGAACTTCATAGGCTTCGGCTGCTTTCTTAAACATTTCCTCTGCCTTGGTATCTCCCGGGTTTTTATCGGGGTGAAATTCAATAGCTTTTTTACGATAAGCCTTCTTGATCTCGGCTGTGGTCGCGTTCTTGCTAAGTCCTAATATTTCGTAATAATCCTGTTTCATTGTGAGTTGTTGTGTTCTTTATTTGCTACAAACTACTTGCCGGTAACCACCTTTGGGTAACGTATGATCTTGTCGCCAAGCTTATAGCCTTTTTCTAATACGTCAACAATCTTGCCCTTTAATTCATCTGAAGGTGCCGGGATTTGAGTAACGGCCTCATGAATGTCAGCGTCAAAGACATCGCCTTCTTTTGTTTCCATTTCTTCAAGGCCTTTGGCACGAAGAGATTCCCTTAATTTATTGTGGATCAATTCCACTCCTTTCAGCAAATTCTTGTCCTTTGCTTTGCTGATCTCTTTTTGTGCACGGTCAAAATCGTCAAGCACGGGCAATAGCGAAGTGATCACGTCCTGGCCTGCAGTTTTAAACAGCTCAACGCGCTCTTTACTGGTACGCCGCTTGTAGTTTTCAAATTCCGCAAAAAGTCTCAGGAATTTATCTTTTTCCTTTTCAAGATCGGCCTTAAGTTGCTCTTTTTCAGAAGCAGCCTCAGATCTCTCCTCCTCTTTCCCTTCTTTTTCTTCGGCTTCCTCGATCGCGTCGTCAAGAATTTCTTCTACCTGATCTTTAATGCTTTCCTCTTCAGATATATTTTCTTCGTTACGTTCTTTTTCGCTCATTGTTCGATAATTTATTTTTCCGTCATACATCAGACAAAAGTGCTGCCAATAAATGCAAAATGTCAAAATGTCACGGGAAAAGTTTTAGGTTTTCCTTAAGAAATTTGAGGGGCCGAAGTTCTAATTTTGCCGATTAAATTCAAATTTATTTAACCCATGAAGAAAAGAATCCTAAATCTTGTAATAATTGCCGGCCTTGCAGCGAGCAGTGTTGCCTGTAAAAATGACAAACAAAACGAAGTTAAGGCAGAAGACGCACGTGAGGTGACAGCCGGTACCGAAGAAGCAGTAACTTTTGAGATCGACACCACCGCTTCCACTATCAGCTGGAGAGGTACAAAACCTACCGGGGAACATGTGGGAACCATAGATGTGCAGGATGGGAAGATCATGGCCACTTCTGAAAATATCACCGGTGGAAAAGTGACCATCAATATGAACAGCATTGCTGTTACCGATGAAGGAATGGACGAGGAATATCGTACCAAACTTGAAAATCACCTTAAAGGCACCGTAGAAGGTAAAAAAACCGACTTTTTCAACGTGGAGCAATTTCCAACTGCAAACTTTGAGATCACCGGGCTTAGCGAAAAGGAAGGAAAGAAAATGCTACAGGGAAATCTTACTATTAAAGACGAGACCAAGCACATAGAATTTCCGGTGACCACGAATATTGAAGATGACATGCTTAGCATAGAAAGCGAAACCTTTACCATCGACAGGACAGACTGGGGTGTGAACTACGGTTCGAAGACCGTATTTGATGACCTGGGCGACAAGTTCATCAGTGATGATATGGAGCTTACGATAAACGTAAAGGCAAAGAGGTCTTAATTTTCCCCTTTTTGACACTTATAAGGAACCGGCTTTTTAGCCGGTTTTCTTTTTCCATAGATCGTCAAAAGCGGTCTTGAGATTAACAAAATGGAAATTGAAACCTGCTTCCTGTATCTTTTTACTGCTTACCAACTGGCTCTCGAGTACCACCGAAGACATTTCACCCATCACTGTTTTCAACAGGAAAGGAGGAATCTTTGGCAACCATAGCGATTTGCCCATGGTCCTTGCCAACTGCTCCATAAGGTCCTCGTGAGTCACAGGATTAGGAGCAACTCCGTTATAAACCCCTTGAAGCCCGTTTTGAAGAATAAATATGAAAAGCCTGGCCAGGTCTTCAATGTGGATCCAGGATTGCCACTGCGTACCTTTACCCAAAGCAGCCCCAACGTTGTATTTTACTGGCCTCTCCATTTGCGGCAGCGCCCCGCCTTCATTACTTAACACCAGCCCTATCCTCACCTTTGCCACCCTTAGGTCCAGTTCTTTGAAAGGATCGGCGGCCAATTCCCATTGATGTGCCACTTGCCCAAGGAAACTATCAGAAATCTCCTGCTCGTCCTCATAATGCATAACCTGGGTCGAACTGGGATAAATACCAACCGCGCTGGCCGAGATCAACTGCCCCACTTCATGTTCATTTTCCTTTAAGGTCTTGTGCAGCAGGTTAAGGGAATCTATACGGCTGTTAAGGATCTTCTTTTTGTTCTTGTCGCTCCAGGGCTGGAAGATATTGGCCCCTGCCAGGTTGATGATAGTTCCCACCCTTTCAAGACAGGCAGTGTCTATCTCTCCTGTTCGTGGGTTCCAATAGAATCCTTTGAAATTTTCTTTTTTTTCAAGTTTGTCTTTGCTGTGGGTAAGGTAGCTAACGTCAATACCTTTTTCGTGACAAAGCTGAGTTATTTTTGAACCAATTAAACCGGTGGCGCCGGTGATCAATACCCGCATTTTTTATTTTCAAGGTAGGAATTTGAGCAAATTTGCACCTACAAATTATTAAAGGTTTAACATCGCCAGATCACGCTAAAGGCTTAACGGCTCTCAGCATTTCCCTCTTGCCGGGCGGGCCTGGAATTCGTTCAACTTCAAAGCCTACTTCCTGCATTGCCCTTCTCACACTGCCCTTTGCCGAATAGGTAACAAGCATACCGCCCGGGTGCAGCGCCCTGTACATTTTTCTAAAGATCTCTACCGTCCAAAGATCGGGTTGCACCCTTGGCCCAAAGGCGTCAAAATAGATAAGATCAAATTCATCCTTGGCAGTAATTTCATCAAAGAACTGCTGCTGCTTTTCGAGATTAAATGCTTCGGAAATTTGCCCTTTTTGAGACCACTCTGTTTGGTGGATCTTCTGAAAGATCTCTTCTGCCAATGCCTCTTCTTCTTCAAAAGAGGAAGCATAATTAAGGTGCGCCAATTCTTCTGAAGCTACAGGATATGCCTCCACTCCCGTATATTCGATGGAAATTCCCTTTTTTCGCGCCTCAAGGAAAGTAACCAGTGCATTCAAGCCTGTTCCAAAGCCTATTTCGAGGATACTGAGTTTTTGAACCGAATTATTTTCAGTAAAAAATGTAAGGCCGCTCTTGATGAATACATGCAGCGCCTCCTGCACCGCCCCGTGCTTGGAATGATAATGCTCATTCCACTCGGGAAGAAAAATAGTGGCCGAACCGTCGCCGGTCTTGATGATCTCTCTTTTCAATTATTTTTTGATTTTTACGCCATCGGCAAGAAAGGACAGTTTTTTAGCGGGTTTGTTGATCGCCTGTATCTCTTCGGAAGATTTTCCTGCGTCTTCGGCATAATGCTGTTGCTCCTCAACAGAAAGTTCGCTAACAAAGGCCTTGCCGTGCACGACAACTTCTTTTCCGCCGATGTTTTTGGGCACAAAGAAAGCATAATCCTTGAACCTTACCATAACTTCATCGGTACCTCCAAGATCAAGGTTCATCCAGCAGCCTTTTTGCTGACAAACAGAGGCAACTTCAGCCTTAAATGCTACCGAAACAGTATCGCCCGGCTTCAGATTTTGATATTTTTCCTGCATCTGGGCTGCAGAAATGAGGTTTTCAGAAGAAAATTCACTGCCCGACAGAGTGTAAGAGGAAAATTGCGAATTAGCCTGTGAAATGCCTAGAAATGGGAACATCAGGAGGAGTATCAGGGTCAAAAATGTGTTTTTTTTCATGCTCTAAAGCTTTGGGAATGTTGAATTTCAGGTCTATTAATTTAAGATAAAATTAGGCAAAGCGTCTCTTCTTTAACCATTTTTAATTCAGTAAATTTGCAAAAACTAATTAAATGAAAGATCGTATACCTCTCGCAATCGATGTAGTTGAGGCAAAAGACTCAAAAATCGGTTCGGTTGATTTTGATAATTTAAAATTTGGTAACGTGTTTACAGATCACATGATGATCTGTGATTTTACAAACGGAGAATGGCAAACGCCGGAGGTTCGTCCTTACGGCCCTATCCAACTAGAACCTTCAGCAAAAGTTTTTCATTACGGCCAGGCTATCTTCGAAGGCATGAAAGCCTTTAAAGATGACCAGGACCAGGTTTGGATGTTCAGACCGGAAGCTAACTTCGACCGTTTCAATAAATCTTCTGTAAGGCTTGCAATTCCAGAGATCCCAAAAGAGATATTTTTTGAAGGTCTTGAGACGCTGCTTAACCTTGACCGCGACTGGATCAAGAAAGGCTTCGGAAATTCGCTTTATATCAGGCCTTTCGTGATCGCTACAGAACCCGGAGTTTCTGCGTCACCTTCAGCTTCTTACAGGTTTATGATCATTTGTTCGCCTGCAAAGGCTTATTATAGCGGCGAAGTACGCGTCCTTTTTGCCGATAAATTCAGCCGTGCGGCCGATGGTGGTGTGGGTTATGCAAAAGCAGCCGGAAACTACGGTGCGCAATTCTACCCTACCAACCTGGCCAAAGAGGCAGGTTACCAGCAGATCGTTTGGACCGATGCCAAATCTCACGAGTTTTTAGAGGAAGCCGGTACCATGAACATCTTCTTTAGGGTTGGTGACAAATTGATCACCGCACCTACCAGCGACCGTATTCTTGACGGGGTGACCCGCCGCAGCGTGATCACGCTTGCCGAGGAATATGATATTCCTGTTGAAGTGAGAAGGGTGACCGTAAAAGAGATCGTGGAGGCTGCCGAAAAAGGCGAACTTAAGGAGATGTTTGGTGCAGGAACTGCTGCAACCATCAACCCTATCAAAGGTTTTGGCCACCTCGGAAATAAATTTGAAATTCCTGAACAGGAGGAATCTTATGCCAGCTTCTTCAAAACAAAACTGATGAACATTCAGTACAACAAGACCGAAGACAAACACGGCTGGAGATATCTTGTAGAAAAGCAGTAATTACTGTTTAAAATAAACCGGAAGACGGTATGACCTATCGTTTTCCGGTAATCCCGAAGCGTTGGAGCGCCTTAAAATAAGTTTGCCTTCTTCATAACCTGCTGCTTCAAACTCCACTTCTGCCGAGAACGGCACGAAACCTTCTGTCATCCAGTCCCCTTCAGCTTTAGCCGAAGTTTTTGCCAGTATTTTCCCGTCTTCAGCTACCAATTCTACAGGAAACTGCCCTTCAAAATACCAGCTGCCACGTGCTCTGCCCTCAATTTTTAAAGGCGATGAAATTTTGTCATTTTTGGAAGGTTGCTCAATGAGCAAAAGATCGACAATTCCTGTAATATCTTTTTTCCCCTCGTTTCTTTCGACCTTGACGGGAACTTCAGCAGGAGCAGAATTCTTATTTTCATTTCCGCAGGAAGAAAGAAAGATCAGCAAGAGAAGGAAAAAGTAATTTTTCATGACCTGAAGTTAGTAAATGCTGAGGTGTCAAAAAAGCCTTTTTAGGTCGGGCTTAAAATAGCCCGGGCCTTTAAGCACTTTCCCGTCCTCCCGGTAGACCGGTTTGCCATCGGCGCCGAGTTTGCTCATATTGCTCTTTTGAATCTCATCAAAAACTTCTTCTATCTTGTGCTGCATACCGTGTTCGAGAATGGTGCCGCAAAGAATGTAGAGCATGTCTCCAAGAGCATCGGCGACTTCGGTGAGATCTCCATTTTGAGCAGCTTCCAAATATTCCAGGTTCTCCTCTTTCATCAATTCATAACGCAACTTGATCTTTTGGGGAGGCAGATCTGCGGTGGGCGCACTGGAAATTCCAAGGCCAAAGGCGGCGTGAAACTCGGCTACTGCTTTTAATCTTTTTTTCATATTAATCCTTTAACTTCGCATAAAATTAGAAATAAATGTTCACTAACGGACAATTGGTCTTTGCAGGAGTATTTTTTATAGCCTTTGTAGCCATCATTTTTTACACCTACCGAAAAGACCTTAAACTGCACCGCAAATATTACCGGGGAACATTCGTCATCCTCATCGTCTTTTTACTTTTCGTGGCCCTGCTTTTCATTCTTAAGGGTTTCCTAAAAGGCTAAACACCACAGGTCCCAAAAATGCAAAAACCGCCACCCCTTTCGGGAATGGCGGTTCTTTTTTGGCCTTTTTGAAGTCCTAGTTCTCTACCGGAAGAAAATGGTATTCCTCTGAATACTTCAGCATTTCATCTTCAAAAGACGTTGGCTGTTCCACACGAATTGCGGTGATCTCTCCGTCCTGGTCCATTTCAGGAACAAGCACAGGGTTGATAAATCCACTATAAGGTGCAGATTTATAAGCCTCATTTCTTTTAAGCACTTCTTTATGAAGATCCTGGTCTACCTTTACGCCGTAGGTTTCTACCAGATCTTTGGCAGCCTGAAAGTCTCCTTCAGATTTGATCCTTTGAGTTTCTCTCAACAGCTGCCCGAAAAGCTCGCGCAACGCATCATAATCTGTGATGTTGAAGTAGGTTTTGCCGTCACGAACATTCTTCTCAACAATGCCTTTTTCACGGCCCTGGTTGAACACCCAGGCGCTCACCCACTGGCGGTTTCTCATGTGAGCTTCCTCGATATCTGCTCCCGGTTCCACGCGCACAAGCTGCGTGATCAAACCATTCCTGATGTAACCGTCATAAGCAGCCATTCCAACTTTTCTATAATCGTCCACCAAGCCAAGCTCCTGCAGTTTTGGATCCATCAGGTAGTAAAGACCAACAAGGTCTGCACGGCCTTCTTCAAGAGTAGAAGCATAGTTCTTCAAGGTTTCTTTAGTTTCGCCAACTCCGGGATTAAGCTGTCCTGAAGCATGCCCTACCACTTCGTGCAAAGCAGTGTGCAATTTATCGGCTAGTTCCCCGTATTCCTCTTCAAGAGCGATCTCTTCTTCGTCATTGGCAAATTCCTGAAGTCTTCCGCTGGAACCGGCATTGTTGTAGGCATTGATAATGTTTCCTAGAGAAACAGATTTACTTCCGTGAGCTTTCCTGATCCAGTTAGAGTTAGGAAGGTTTACCCCGATTGGAGTACTTGGTGAAGCATCACCGGATTCTCCTGCCACGATCACTGTTTTGTAGGTCACCCCAACAACAGATTTTTTCTTGTGTTCTTCCATCAACGGAGAATTGTCTTCGAACCACTGCACGTTGTCTTCAACCACCTTCATTTTCTGGCTCATGTCAAAATCTTTGATCTGGATGATAGATTCGTAAGAACCTCTGTACCCAAGCGGATCGTTGTAAACCTCGATAAAGCTGTTGATGTAGTCAATATTACCTTTGGTAGCTTCTACCCAGGCAATATTGTAGTCATCCCAGGTTTGCAGATCACCGGTCCTGTAATAGTCGATGAGCAGACCAAGTGCATGGGCCTGTTCTTCATTTTCGGCCACGCCTTTAGCCTTTTCCAGCCAAAAGATGATCTTGTCTATAGCGTCCCCATACATGCCGCCGCTCTTCCAGGTTTTCTCTACAAGCCGGCCATTCTCTTTTACCAGTTTAGAGTTCAAACCAAAAGCAAGAGGTTTGGAAGGGTTGGGAGACTGTTTTTTAGCATAGAATTGCGCTACCTCTTCGGCAGTCACATCATCTCCGTAGAAATTCACAGCAGAACCCTGTACCAGTCCTTTAGACTCATCAAGATTCACTTTTTTCATGTCTTTGTTGTTGAAGATCACCTCGTAAGCTTCACCGGCAAGATCTGTATTGGTTTCAGTGAGCAAAGTGTCAAAATATTCTTTGCTGAAGCCCGGCTTGATCTTATCCATAGAATAATGATGGTGAATTCCGTTTGAGAACCATACCCTCTTCAGGTAAGTTTCAAAGTTCTTCCAGTCTTTGGAAGTCTTATCTCCCTCATAGTTGGTGTAGATGTTCTCAAGTGCCTCCCTGATCTTCAAGTTGTACTTGTAGTTCTGATCCCAGATAATATCACGGCCGCTAAGCCCTGCCTGGGTAAGATAATAAACCAGTTTTTGCTCCTTGAGGCTAAGGTTTTCCCAGCCCGGGATCTGGTAACGAAGGATCTTAAGATCGGCAAATTCATCTGCCACATAATCAAAATCGTCTGTTTGAGCAACAGCTTCTGTGTCAGCAGGGTTTTGCACCGCTGTTTCTGCACAGGAAAATAAGGTCGATGATGCCAGAAGCAACATCAAATAGGATTTGAATTTCATTTTGGAAATCATTAATTGTTAACACTAGATGAGGTAGAACAGATGTAGTTCCACCCCTGAATTTGTTATATTTCTTAACAAATGTAAGAATAAGCATCATTCAATTTAACTATATTAGCATATTAATTAGCTAAACCAGCCATACCATTATGAAGATCGTCAAGTACCTGCTTTTCTTAATTTTGATCGTGTTTATTGCCGGGTCGATTTACGTAGCCACCAAAGACGGGGATTTTTCTGCGGAATCGAGCAGGCTTATGGATGCTCCTGCACCAATGCTGTACAAGGAGCTTGCAGACCTGTCCAACTGGAAGAGCTGGGAAGCCTGGTCAGGCCTTGATGGAACTAACGTGGACCTAAGTCCCGAAACTTCGGGAGAAGGTGCCGAAATGGCCTGGACTTCCGACGAAATTAGAGACGGAAAGATCACAACACTCTCTGGAATTCCCTACAAGCAACTGCAGCAAGAGCTGGTGATGAACACCATCATCGGCGAAGCCGAAGCTAATATCACCTGGACGCTTAAGCCCGAAGGAAACCAGACCCGCGTGACCTGGAGAATGGAAGGCTCTGAAGACTTTAAGGAAAAACTGGCTTTTACTTTACAGGAAGACGACCTGCCCGAAGTACTGCAGCCTATTTTCGAGAAAAGTCTTGAGGATCTTGAAGCTAACGTGATCCGAAAAATGGAAGAATATTCCGTAAACGTCGACGGCCTTACCGAGCATGGCGGCGGCTACTACATGTACTCCACTACAGCTGCACGCCTGGGAGAAGTGAATTCCAGAGCTGCTAATATGATCGAGCAGGTGAGGAATTATATGCAGGACAATAACATTTCTATAAGCGGAAAGCCTTTTGTGATCTACAACAGGAGGGATGAAAGAAACGGCACTTCAATATTTTCAGCCGCCGTCCCCACTCCGAGCCAGGTGATCACTCCCGAAGGCAGCTCTGTGCTAAACGGTTATCTTGCTCCTCAAAAAGTGGTAAAAACCACCTTGAAAGGAAACCATAAGAATGCTGCCGAAGCCTGGGAAAAGACTTACAGATATATTGAACAGAACGGCCTGCAGGTCGATCCGCAGGGGCAACCTTTTGAGATCTACATCACCGATCCTGCCGAGGAAGACAACCCCGCACTTTGGATCACAGAGATCTATATTCCGGTGCTATGATGAAACAGCTGCTGCTTGTCTTTCTAGGAGGAGGTGCAGGAAGCATGCTCAGGTTCCTTATCTCCAAAAAACTGAATGAAGCGACCGTACTCCCGCTGGGAACTCTGGTAGTAAATGTCTTGGGCAGCTGTATTATTGGATACCTTCTTGGGATGGCATACAGGCACGATGCGCTTTCTACCAACGGCGTATTGCTGCTGGCTACCGGCTTTTGCGGCGGCTTCACCACCTTTTCATCCTTTGCGTATGAAAACCAGGTGTTCTTGAAATCAGGAGACTTTCTTAGCATGGGCCTTTATACGGTATCAAGCCTGGTGCTTGGATTTGCCGCCGTCTTCGTGGGACTCTACCTGGCAAAGGTGTACTAAAAATGACATTTTTGAAACCTCTTATCTTAATGTTTCTTGTAGGCCTTGACCCCGGCAGTAACGGGAATAGATAATTGGTTCTCCTCGGGCGGAACAGGACAGGAATAGTTTCCGCTGTAGGCGCAGTATGGATTGTAAGCCTGGTTAAAATCTATCCTTATCTTGTTGGACTTGGGAATGCTAAGGTCAATGTACCTTCCGCCTGCATAAGAGGTCTCGCCGTTGGTAGGATCGGTGAACGGCAGGAACAGGTAATCCCTGTACTCGTTGGTCTTCTTGAGATCCTGACTTTGATATACATTCAGTTTATATTCTTTCCCTTTTAGATCAAAATAGACCTCCCCGTATTTCACATAGACCGGCCGGCGATCTGTAGAAGTTTGCATTTCAAACGGAGTTTCAAAAGGCGTACGCACAAAATCTGCCATCACGTTAAAGCTTGTATCTATGGAAAAGAAATCCAGGGAGACAAAATGCTCCCGGTCTTTAGGAGATAAAGGAGATTCTTCTTCACTTCGAAATTCCTCATTAAGATGCTTCTGAAATAAAATAACGGCCGCAACCTTATCTGGCGTTCTAGTTTGGCCGAAGCCATTAAAACTAAAACAGCAGAAAAGAACTACGACAAAAAAGCGCATTTTTGAAACTCTAGTTTTCACGATCATAATATTTTGGTTCCCCAATGTATTTTTTCACCAGCCAGTTAAAGTCGGGGGTCATTTTTAAGGCAAGTGTTCCTTCTATGTTGTAAACGCCTTCTTTATTGCGGTAGCCGTTCTTCAGCATTTCTTCAAAATAGAAAAGCGCGGTACCAAAGTCATTATCCTGAGCACTTAAAGTGACGATCCTTTTGTAGGCTTTGTAATTATTGGGATCAAAGATAGTGAGTATCATGTTGGCCAGCAATTCGTTCTCGAGATCTGGATTTTTCCTAAGGAATTCCTCTCTTGTGGTTTCTGCCATTTCTTTTACAAAACCGTTTACACGGCGGGCCATTTTTGCTTCAGCACCCTGTTTTTGAGCCAGGGAATCCAGTTTTTTCTTCTGAAAATTCCACCAGCCAAGGTTCTCAAAATTGGCAGTCTCTACATCTTCCTGGAAATAGTACAAAAAGTCATTTTTAAGCCTGTCTTCCGTAGCCATCACTTCTGCCTCTTCCCTTCGTTGTTCCAGGAAAGATCGCGATCTGCGCAACTGGCTTTGCTTTTGCTCAATCTCTGCCGGGTCCCTCAAGTCTTCATATTTATCGCTCATAAGTTCCAGCAGGTGCCAGGCCTGGAGCATATCTCCATTGCTCATCATTTTATTTACCCTGCCTATGTCATTCTGGTATAAACTATTCACCAGCTGCAAGTCTTTTGGGCGCAGCCCGTCTTTCATTGCCTTCAAACTCAAAGAACCCACTGCACTCGAAACGATGTCGGGTGTCGGCCAGTCTTTTGAACCTGTGTAAGTGTAGACGGCCGTCAAATGTTTCTTATCATCAAGAGCTGCAGCAGTGAGGTTCATGCCGGTGACGGTGAACTGCTCATCTCCTACGATTCCTATGAATGCGAAATCATTCTTGCGGTCAAGCAGGTCCATGTTCATGTATTGGTTGCCGGCTGCCACCACACCCAGAATATTGCTGAACATCAGCGGCATTGAAGTAGCTACCTTGGCACCGTCCATTGCTCCTGCCGTTGCGACCTGTTGAAAGTCTGCAGGTAAGACCCGGCTGACATTGGACATGAGTTTGGCAGCAATCTCCACATTTTTCACCAGCTCGTTCTCACTGTTGATGTCATTTGAGGAAACTACAAGATAGCCCTGTTCTTCGGCAACTGTCTTGAACAATTGCGCTGCCGCCTTTCCCCTGCCTTCGGGGTCGAACACGAAGAGGACCGGCCATTTTTTTGTGTTGCTGAAAGTTGTGGGAAGATATAGCGCGTAAGTCTGCGAAAGGCTGTCTGAAACCTTCAGCGAATCTACTACCATTCCTTTTTTTACCGAATATTCCTGGGCCGTCACCTGAAGGCCCAACAGAAATAAGATCAGAAATTTTCTCATGAAATGAATTTAAGAAAATTCCTGCTATTTCTCTCTTCGGAAATTTTCTCAAAGGACCTCAGGAAAACTGAAGGAAAATTTTGGGCATAAAAAAAGCCTTACGAGATCGTAAGGCTTAAAAATATAAACTGATTTGTAAAACTATGCTTGTTTTACATTAACTGCATTTACACCTTTTCTACCTTCTGCAAGGTCAAAAGTAACTTCGTCATCCTGTCTGATCTCATCAACCAATCCATTTGCGTGTACGAAATACTCTTCGTTTGATTCTTCGTCTTTAATAAAACCGTAACCTTTTGATTCATTAAAGAACTTTACAATTCCTTTGTTCATTATAAAAATTTAAATTCTGGACGAAGATACGATTATAAAATTGATAACCAACTAAAATTCAGTAAATTATTATTTATTACTCCAGGAAAGCGATGTGAATCCCCTGAATGAGCATGTTAACTCCAATAATTGCAATGATGAGGCCCATGATCTTTTCTACCACCACGATCTTATTAGCACCAATATAGCGCACCAGGTATTCACTGGAAAGAAAGGCTAGATGGTTGAGCCACATCACCAGGGCAAGCATCAACAGCATAATACCCAGTTGAAGATAAGAAGCATCTGTAGTGAAGTTCATGGCGGTCACGATGGTACCGGGCCCGGCAAGAATAGGAATTCCCAAAGGCGAAATAGAAATACCCTCGTTGAAATTCACTTCAGACTGGTTATCAATACTCGAAACCTGCGCCCTAATCATTTCAAAACCAACGAAGAACACCAGGATTCCTCCTGTGATCTTAAAGGCAGGAATGGTCAACCCGAAAAAGTCGAAAATATACTTCCCTAAAATGATAAATCCCGAAACAATTACAAAGGCTGTAAAAGTCGCTTTTTTGGAGATCATTTTACGCGTAGTCCGGTCTGCCTGCCGCGTTAGGCTCAGGAAAATAGGCACGTTGCCCAGCGGGTTATTGATGGCAATAAACCCGGTAAAAACTGCAATGGCAAAAACTCCAATACTTTCCATTCAACTTCAGGTTTTGAAAAAACTATAAGGGGTCAAAAGTATTCAATTTATAGTTGCCGAAAAAATACCTTTCAAAAATGTCATTTTTTAGAAGCATTCCGGAGAAAGCCTTTCAAAAAGCGCATTTTTGAGACTTCTTTAACGTACCCAAAGAAGCAATTTTCGTACATTTTTCACCCTTCAAATTCCGTAGAAATGAAGAGCTATAACGAGAAAAGAAACTTTAGCAAAACAAAGGAGCCGCGGGATGAAGCTTCTAAAAAGAAGAACAAAGAGCCCATTTTCGTGATCCAGAAGCACGACGCTACCAACCTGCATTATGACTTTAGGCTGGAGATCGACAATACGCTGAAATCCTGGTCTGTCCCAAAAGGCCCGAGTACAGATCCTTCGGTAAAAAGAATGGCCATTCCTACCGAGGATCATCCCATTGCCTATGCCGATTTTGAAGGAACAATTCCTGAAGGAGAGTACGGCGGCGGCACGGTGATGATCTGGGACAAAGGCAAGATAGAGAGCAACAAGAAAGATGATGAAGGCAACCACATTTCCCTTGAGGAGAGTTTTAAGGAAGGCAGTATTGAGGTGGTCCTGCAGGGTAAGAAATTGCAGGGCGGCTATAACCTGGTGAAAATGAAAGGCGGAAAAATGAAGGGCAATTGGCTGTTGATGAAACAGGACGACGAGCATGCCGATGCCAGGCGCAACCCCGTAAGTACCGAATCAAAAAGTGCCGTGACCGGCCGAAGCCTTGACGAAATCGCCGAAGAAGAAGGATAAAAAAACCAACCATGGAATTCGCAAACATAGAGATCTCACATCCCGACAAGATCATTTTTCCGAAGAAACAGATCACCAAAGGCCAAATGGCCGAATATTACGACCGCGTTGCAGACTATATGCTCCCGTTCCTCCAGGACCGGCCGCTCACCCTGCAAAGGTTTCCTTCGGGAATTGAAGAAGCCGGGTTCTACCAGAAAAATACCTCTGATTATTTTCCTGATTTTATTAAAACTGTTGAAATCGAGACCGAAGAAGGCACGAATACCCAGATCATCTGCAATGACAAGCAAACTTTGATGTACCTGGTCAACCAGGGAACCGTGGTTTTTCACATCTGGTTAAGCCGAAAAGATAAACTGCGGCAGCCCGATAAGGTGGTGTTTGACCTGGACCCTTCCACCGACGATTTTACAAAAGTAAGGGAGGCGGCAAAAGTGGTAAGAAATTACCTGCGGAAACATAAAAAAGAACCCGAATTGATGACTACCGGGAAAAATGGTCTGCACCTCTACTACACTATAAGACGAGGCAAAGATTTTGATGAAGTAAAGAAGGAGGCCAAAAAAGTAGCCGAAGAATTGACAAAACTACGCCCCGACCTGCTCACAACACAATTAAGAAAAGACCAGCGCCAGGGAAAAATTTTTGTAGATTACCTGAGGAACGCCTACGCCCAAACGGCAGTTTGCCCATTTTCGCTGAGGGCGAACGAGGAAGCAGGAATAGCCACGCCTCTTGAGTGGGACGAGCTATCAAAGCTGGAAAGCGCCTCCTATTATAATATCGAGAACATTTTTAGAAGACTGGGACAGAAAAAATAAATTTTAAACAACTACACATGAAAGACATCAGCCCCGTTCAGGCAACCGAAGAAATGACCAGGAAAGCCGAAAAACTTAAGGAGAAAGACCTGAAGAAAGTTCTTCACAAACAGGAAAAGATAGAAAATAAGATCCGTAATAATGATTCCATAAGCGGGTACCTTCAGAAAGTGAGGAGCATGTTCTCCCTTATCAAGGATTATTGGTCCGGCAATTACAAAGAAGTGCCTTGGAAGACAATAGCTGCGGCGGGAGGTGCCCTGCTCTACGTTTGGATGCCGCTTGACCTTATCCCCGATTTTATTCCGGTTGCAGGTTTATTGGACGATGCAGGAGTAATAGCCGCCTGCCTTACCCTGGTCAGCGATGACCTTGTGAGGTATGAAAAATGGAAAATACTTGAAAAGAAAACTAAAGATCAAAAATAAGCACCTCTTCTAAATGGACAGAGAAAAACTGGAGTCAATGCCTGTTTACCTCAAGGCTGTAGAGATCCTTGACATTGTAAAGAATATTGTGGACCTCATTCCCGAGGATGACAGCCCACTGTCCCACACGGCCCGGCATATGTACGAAGACGCCTTACAGCTGGCGCCAAAGATCGCAGGTGCCGAGGGTGGCGACCTCTATGACATCAGGATGGAAAATGCCGCTGTCATTCGAAAATGCGCCCGACAGATCTATGTTGGCTGCAACGGCTTTACCATCTATGGCGACTTCAAAGAGGTAGAGTACCTGGAAATGCTGCGGGATCATATAGAAGAATTCCGGGAGTTGTTCGCAGAGTGGGTACAAACTTTTGACCAGGACAACTACATCATTGACCGCTGGGGATTGTTCAATCCGCCGGGGGTAAATTACGACGACAAAGATCCCGATGATGATATTCCTTTTGATCCTTTTGAAGCTTTAGAAGGCTTTGAAGATTGGGACGACGATGAGGAGGATGAAGAAGATGAGGAGGAGGATTAAACAATAGGTTCCAAAAAGGGCATTTTTGGAAGGTAATTTAAAAGCAAAAACCTCACAGGTCTGGGAGACCTGTGAGGTTTAGTTTTTTTATCTTTTTATATAGATCCCGATATCGTTGGCGCTCCTCGGGAGAAGCCTGCCTGCCGAAAGGCAGGCGATTCGCACGGCTTTTACAAAAGTAAAAGCCGGCTCTCTGCTTACATATTCCGTCTGTACTGCCCTCCTACTTCAAACAGCGCAGTAGTGATCTGTCCAAGGGAACAAACTTTTGTGGCTTCCATGAGCACTTCAAAAATATTGTCATTTTGAACAGCGGCATCTTTGACCTTGTCTAAAGTTTCCTTTTCAAGCTCTTTTTTCGCCTCGTGCAGGTTTTCCAGGGTTTTGATCTGGTTCTCTTTTTCTTCTTCAGTCGCACGAATGACCTCTCCCGGTGTCACCGTTGGAGAACCTGTGGAGCTTAAGAAAGTGTTTACACCAATGATCGGGTAATCTCCGTTGTGTTTCAAAGTTTCGTAATACAGACTTTCTTCCTGTATCTTACTTCTCTGGTACATGGTTTCCATGGCACCAAGAACTCCGCCTCTTTCTGTGATACGATCGAATTCCTGCAGCACTGCATCTTCAACAAGATCTGTAAGTTCTTCGATAATGAAAGATCCCTGGATCGGGTTCTCGTTCTTAGCGAGTCCAAGCTCTTTGTTGATGATCAACTGAATGGCCATCGCCCTTCTTACAGAAGCTTCGGTAGGCGTTGTAATAGCCTCGTCGTAAGCGTTGGTGTGCAACGAATTACAGTTATCGTAGATCGCGTAAAGGGCCTGCAAAGTTGTCCTGATGTCGTTGAAATCGATCTCCTGCGCATGTAGCGAACGACCTGAAGTCTGGATGTGATACTTCAGCATTTGCGCTCTCGGGTTTGCTCCGTACTTGTACTTCAAAGCTTTTGACCAGATCTTTCTTGCCACCCTTCCTATCACGGCATATTCGGGGTCAATTCCGTTAGAGAAGAAGAAAGACAGGTTAGGTCCAAATTTATTGATGTCCATGCCACGGCTCAGGTAGTATTCCACGTAAGTGAAGCCGTTGGCAAGAGTAAGCGCCAGCTGGGTAATTGGGTTCGCACCGGCTTCGGCGATATGGTATCCAGAAATAGAAACCGAATAGAAGTTGCGCACATTTTCTTTGATGAAATACTCCTGCACATCTCCCATTAATCGCAAAGCAAATTCAGTAGAGAAGATACAGGTATTCTGCGCCTGGTCTTCTTTTAGAATATCAGCCTGTACGGTTCCGCGTACCTGGCTCAAGGTTCTTTTCTTGATATCTGCATACACATCGGCCGGCAATACCTGATCTCCGGTCACACCAAGCAGCATGAGTCCGAGGCCGTTATTACCTTCCGGAAGTTCTCCTCTATATTTTGGCTGCTCCACCTCCTTACCGGAATAGATCTTTTTGATCTTCTTCTCAACTTCGGCTTCAAGACCATTCTCTTTAATATACTTCTCGCATTGCTGATCAATAGCCGCATTCATGAAGAAGCCAAGCAGCATTGGCGCAGGACCGTTAATGGTCATACTCACCGATGTCATTGGATCGGCAAGGTCAAAACCGGAATACAGTTTTTTCGCATCATCAAGGCAACAAATAGAAACCCCGGCATTCCCAATCTTTCCGTAGATATCGGGGCGATGATCTGGATCATTTCCATAGAGCGTCACAGAATCAAAGGCTGTAGACAGTCTTTTGGCCGGCAAGCCCATACTTACATAATGAAAACGGCGGTTGGTCCTTTCAGGAGAACCTTCACCCGCAAACATTCTTGTTGGATCCTCACCCTGTCTTTTGAAGGGATAAAGCCCTGCGGTATAAGGGAATTCTCCCGGCACGTTTTCCTGCAGGCACCATTTCAAAATGTCACCCCAGGCGCTATATTTTGGCAGGGCCACTTTGGCGATCTGCGTGTGAGACAGCGACTCTGTATGCGTTTTGATCTTGATCTCTTTGTCGCGCACCTTAAAGCTGTAGACAGGCTGGCGGTATTTGTTCACCTTCTCATCCCAGCCTAAAATGATCTCCCAGTTATAAGGATCCAGATCCATTTTTAATTTATCGAACTCCTTTTTCAGCAGACTCACCAGCTCTTCATTTTCTGCGGAAGTGGAATTCTGAAGTTTTTCCTCTTCAATTCCGAATTTATTGAGCTCAGGAGCGACGCCGGTCACAGATTCAATGGTCTTAAAAATTCCGTAGAGCTTTTGAGCCACCTCAGCCTGGGCCGAAGCTTTTTCGTCGTAAGAGCGGTTGTTTTCTGCAATTTCTGAAAGGTAACGCGTCCTGCTTGGCGGGATCACAAATACCTTTTCACTCATTTCATTAGTAATATGGAAAGTAGATTCAAAATGAGAACCTGTCTTTTCATCGATCCTGTCCATGATCTCCCTGTAGAGCGTGTTCATACCGGGATCATTGAACTGCGAAGCAATGGTCCCATAGACCGGAAGTTTCTCAGCGTCCTCATGCCACAACCCGTGGTTGCGTTGATACTGCTTCTTCACATCTCTAAGCGCATCTAAAGCTCCTCTTTTATCAAATTTGTTGATTGCCACCAGGTCGGCAAAATCGAGCATGTCGATCTTTTCCAGCTGGGTAGCAGCTCCAAATTCAGGAGTCATTACATAAAGTGAAACATCAGAATGCTCTAAAATTTCAGTATCCGACTGTCCAATTCCTGAAGTTTCCAGAATAATAAGATCATAATCTGCAGCTTTTAGCACCTGAATGGCTTCAGCAACATATTTTGAAAGGGCGAGATTCGACTGCCTGGTAGCCAAAGATCTCATATAAACCCGCGGACTGTTGATCGCGTTCATGCGGATACGGTCTCCTAAAAGCGCACCGCCGGTCTTTCTTTTTGAAGGGTCGACAGAAATGATCCCGATCGTTTTTTCAGGAAAGTCCATCAAAAACCTTCTTACCAGTTCGTCCACCAAAGATGATTTTCCTGCACCGCCTGTTCCGGTGATCCCAAGAACAGGGGTGTCACTCTTTTTATTTTCTTCGTGTATCTTCTGAAGGGTATCTTTTGCCACTTCCGGAAAGTTTTCCGCAGCCGAAATTACCCGCGCAATGGCTCCAGGACTTTTTTCCGAAAGTTGATCCACCTCTCCATTGAGGTTCTCTCCTATAGGATAATCAGATTTTTCTACCAGGTCATTGATCATTCCCTGCAGGCCTAGTTCACGGCCATCATCGGGTGAATAGATACGGGTGATGCCGTAATCTTCCAGCTCCTTAATTTCTTCCGGAAGGATCACTCCACCTCCACCACCAAAGATCTTAATGTGGCCGGCGCCCTTCTCCTTCAGCAGGTCGTACATATATTTGAAATACTCGGTATGCCCGCCTTGATAAGATGTCATTGCAATGGCATTCGCATCTTCTTGTATCGCGCAGTTCACCACCTCTTCCACACTGCGGTCGTGCCCAAGGTGGATCACTTCCACGCCGGTGGACTGGATGATGCGGCGCATGATATTGATGGCGGCATCGTGCCCGTCAAAAAGGGACGCAGCCGTCACGATTCTTACTTTATTCTTAGGTTTATAAGGAGCTTGTTGTTCCATGCTTGTCGAAAACGTTTTAGGGCACGCAATTTACGAATTTAGATGCGAACCTGCCATTATTCAGTCGCTATTCAAATTGAGCTGCAAAAAATGCCATTTTACAGGGCTTCTTCGGCTGTAGGATAACTTTTGTTTATGATTTTCTTCCCTTCGGAATGTATAACTTTGGAAAAATCTCGAAAATGAAAAAACTATTACTCTTCCTCATACTTCCGCTGATGGCGGGATGTTCAGAATTACAACAGATCGCTGATTCCCTTCCGCAGGAAACAGGTTACATCTCCAATGAACAAATAGCTGCCGGCCTAAGGCAGGCGCTGGACAAAGGAATTGATACACAGGTGTCAAAACTGGCGCAGGAAAACGGCTTTTTCAGCAATGAGCTGGTGCGTATCACCCTTCCCCCGGAATTGCAAAAAGTCGACAAAACTCTGAGAGATGTAGGACTAAGCTCGCTTGCAGATGAAGGCCTGAAGGTGCTCAACCGAGCCGCCGAGGATGCCGTGCAGGAAGCCACTCCTATTTTTGTGGGCGCCGTAAAAGAAATTACCTTCACAGATGCACGCAATATTCTTTTAGGAGAAGACACTGCGGCAACTGCTTATCTTTCGGGAAAGACCAGTGATCAGCTCTACACTAAATTTAATCCCGTGATCAGTAATTCTCTGGAAAAAGTAGGAGCCACACAGGTTTGGAGCAACATCATCCAAAAATACAACCAGCTGCCATTGACCTCCAACGTCAACCCAGACCTTCCCGATTATGTTACGCAAGAGGCTTTAAAAGGGGTTTTCACCATGATAGCTGTGGAGGAAAGGGAGATAAGGAACAATTTTTCTGCCAGGACCACAGATCTTCTAAAAAGGGTTTTCGCATTGCAGGATAAAAAACAGCTGTAAAGAAGAGGTCTCAAAAAAGCCCTTTTTGACGGGTCTCAAAAATTGACTTTTTAGATGGTTATCCACAATACCCACTTTTGGTGAGCTCCCGTGAATTCTAAAGAAGTACCTGCCTAAGTGTGAAGTTTTTAACAATACAAGCTGCTGCCCCTCTAAGTTTTAGAACAAAGTTAACTAAGGCTTATGAATCCTTAGACAAACTGCTCTATATCTTTGTTTTTATAACACAACGCATATGTTCCGACTCTTTGAACCACGTTCCACTCTGGAAAGGCTGCAGGAAAAGTATACCTTTTTAATGCGCCGTTCTTTTGAGCTTGCTGTTGTCGATAAAAAGCGCAGCGACCTGCTCAACGAAAAAGCCTGCAAGATTCTGCAGGAAATACGACGTATGGAAAAAGATCAGGATGCCTCCAATTCTGCGTGAAGCTTCCTGAAGTAATCGAATGCAGGGATCAGGCGTGAGCCATACCAGCTAAAATATTCCCCATCCACGATCTGGATGCAGTCCTTCCTCACCACTTTTGACAGTTCTTCCTTATCATCTTCTTTAAACGGAAAAGGTTCTGTGGACAATAAAACCACATCAGGCTCGAGTTTTTGAAGCTCTTCGGGCACTACCTCGGGATACCTCGAATTTCTTCCGGAAAATACATTTTTAAAGTTATTCAGTGCCAGCAGATGATCCACAAAAGTGTCCTCGGCTACCACCATCCACGGGTTCTTCCAGATAAAGTATGCGGCTTTCTTTTGCGGCTTTTGAGAAATGAACTCCTCAAAATCACTTTTTTTGTCCAGGATCATTCCCACTATTTCTGAAGCCTTTTCTTTGGCGCCAAAGATCACCCCGTATTCCCTGATGAGCTCCAGAGAATCATCGATGGTCTTGACATCTGAAACATGTACAGGCGCAGTCTTTTGCAGCTCCTTTACAATTTCGTAGGTATTTTCCTCCTTATTACATAAAATGATATCGGGTTCCAGTTCGGCGATCTTTTCGGGATGCACCTGCTTGGTGCCGCCAACAACTTGTTTCTTCTTCCTCAGCTCGGCGGGATGCACGCAAAATTTGGTGACTCCCACAAGGAGATCCTCAAGCCCCAGGTCCACTAACAATTCGGTTTGGCTTGGCACCAAAGAAACGATACGTTGGGGAGTTTTCTCCAGTTCCAGCCTTCTGTTCATTTGATCAAAAAAAATCATATTCAGCTGTTTTTCAGGTAATTCTATAAGATAACAAGAAAAAATGGAAAGAAGAAGAAAACCGGATTTGAAAACCTTCCAAAAATGACATTTTTGAGCCTAGAGAAAGGCAGACATTTGCTCCTGAAACGCTTTTGCTTTTGCCCCCGCAGCTTCGGCAAAATCGGCTCCTTGCGAAGCATAGATCACCGCTCTCGAAGCATTGACCAAAAGGCCAACATTACGGTTCATTCCGTATTCACAAACCTTTTCAAGATCTCCGCCCTGAGCGCCCACTCCCGGCACAAGCAAGAAATTCTCGGGAATGATCTTTCTTATCTCCCGCAGATATTCGGCTTTGGTTGCTCCAACGACGTACATGAGATTTTGACCGTTGCTCCAGGTTTTGGAAGTCTGGATCACCTTTTTGTACAGCTCCTGCCCTTCCACCTGCAGGGTTTGAAAATCAACCGATCCCTTGTTAGAAGTGAGCGCAAGCATAATGGTATGCTTGTCCTGATACTCTAAAAATGGCTCTACGGAATCTTTTCCCATATAGGGAGCCACCGTAACCGAGTCAAATCCCAGGTCCTCAAAAAACGCTTTGGCGTACATGCCCGAGGTATTGCCAATATCTCCGCGTTTGGCATCGGCAATGGTAAAAATATCAGGATGCTCAGTATTGAGGTAATTGATGGTCTTCTCCAAGGCTTGCCATCCTTTCAAACCGTAGGCCTCGTAAAATGCAAGATTCGGCTTGTAAGCCACCGTGTATTGGTGAGTGGCGTCAATAATGGCTTTATTGAAGCTGAAGAGAGGATCTTCCTCTTCCAAAAGCTGTTTAGGGAGCTTGTTGAGATCAACATCCAGGCCTACACACAAAAAAGATCTTTTGCGTCTTATTTGTTCTACGAGTTGGGAAGTGGTCATCTTGGTTGGAAATAAAAAAAGCTGCCGTGGTCGCGGCAGCTTTTGTTGCTGTTTATTTAAAAGACATCAGAATTTGCCTTCAGTTTCTCGGTATTCTCTACAAGCTGCAGCTCATCGATGATCTTTTGAATATCACCGTTGATGATATTTCCGAGATCATAGAGCGTTAGCCCAATTCTATGGTCGGTTACCCGGCCCTGCGCGTAGTTGTAGGTTCTAATTTTGGCACTCCTGTCCCCGCTGGAAACCATAGAGTTTCTTTTGGCGGCATCGGCTTCCATTTTCTTCGCCAGCTCCATTTCATAAAGCCTCGACCTCAATACTCTAAACGCCTTATCTTTGTTCTTATGCTGTGATTTCTGATCCTGGCACTGCGCCACCAAACCTGTAGGAATGTGCGTCAATCGTACCGCGGAATAAGTCGTGTTAACCGACTGTCCTCCAGGTCCCGACGAACAGAAGTAGTCAATACGCACATCTTTTGGATCTATCTCCACGTCAAATTCTTCGGCTTCGGGCAGCACCATTACTGTGGCTGCCGAGGTGTGTACCCTTCCCTGGGTTTCAGTTTGTGGCACACGCTGCACCCGGTGCACGCCTGCTTCAAACTTCATAGTCCCGTAGACATCTTCGCCGGTCACATCAAAAATGATCTCTTTGAATCCGCCGCTGGTTCCCTCGCTAAAGTCCACAATCTGGTGCTTCCAGCCTTTGCTCTCGATGTATTTGGTATACATGCGGTAAAGGTCTCCGGCAAAAATACTCGCCTCGTCGCCACCGGTACCGGCACGAATCTCCATCACCACATTTTTGGCGTCCTCGGGATCCTTAGGCACGAGCATCATACGGATCTTCTCCTCCATCGCCGGCAGCTCCTCTTTCGCCTCTTCCATCTGCATCTTGGCCATTTCGGTCATCTCGGGATCGCTGCCATCGGCAATGATCTCCTCAGCTTCAGAAATATTCTGCACGAGCGTCATATATTTCTCACGCTCCGCCATCAGCTTTCTCAGCTCTTTATATTCCTTGTTCAGCTCGATATAGCGCTTTTGATCGGCAATGATATCGGGTTGAATGATCAGGTCATTTACCTCGTCATACCTTTGCTTCACAATATTCAATTTCTCAATCATAACATCTGCTTGTAAAGTGACAAATTTACGATAAATTCCACGGAATTTTAAGAAGCAGAATTTTCTTCCTGAAAATATTTTAACGGCTCAAAAAAGCGATTTCTTCTGCGGAATCTTTATTTTATGAAGCTATGAAAAAGATAGGATTTGGCGGCGGCTGTCACTGGTGCACCGAAGCGGTGTTCCAATCGGTTGAAGGCGTGGAAAGGGTCGAGCAGGGATATATAGCTTCTGAAGGAGATGCTTCAGAATTTTCTGAAGCCGTCATTGTACATTACCCTCCAAAAAAGGCATTTTTGGAGCGCCTTATAAAAATTCATCTGGCGACGCATAATTCCGCTTCCAACCATTCCTTCCGAAGTAAATATCGCAGCGCGATCTACTGTTTTTCTGCGGAAGATGCCGCGGAAGCAGGAAAGATACTCGACAAACTGAAGCAGGAATCTTCGGAAGAGATCATCACGCAAATTCTACCCTTCCGAAGTTTTAAAGCTTCAAGAGAGGAGATTCAGAATTACTACAAAAAACATCCTGAAGCTTCTTTTTGCAAGAGGTATATCGAGCCGAAGCTGGAAACGATCAGAAAATTTTCAGGAAACAAAAAAGGGGAAAATCAGTGACAATTTTCCCCTTTTTGAATGTTCTAAAGTAGATCTAAAATATGGTATAGGTCAACAAAACCGATATCGATGAATAGACCCCTTCCCACCTTCCCAGGCTTGACCCGAGTTCTGAAGGATGGTCAGAGAAATTGTCTTTTGGTAAAGTGTACTTGAATTGAGCGCCGAATTTTTTGAATTCATATCCCAGGCCAAGTTCAAGAGTTTGTGCAGCACTTGCCACTTCCATTTCTCCTTCATATGCGTTTTCTGAATCGTCAATTGTTCCGTTGAAGAAAAAACTGAGATTGTAAGCGGCATCTACGAAAAATTTAGAATCATTATTGAGGTAAAAGTGATATTTCACTCCCACAGGCACAGCGAGGGCTTTGTAGTCCACCTGAAGAGTGGTGACCGCGTCTGGCATGTACTCCTTGTAGTGAAAATCTCCTTCTCCGGAAACCTGCAAATAAGCAGGAGCTGCAAAAACGCTCCATTTCTGCTTGTTGAACGGCAACAAATATTCTGCCTCGAGACCTATGCGCGGACTGATATCTGTATCCATAGAAACAGATTTCCCGACGGTATGCACGGACCCTACTCTCTCCAGATCAAGAGAACCTTTGGTAACACCCGCCAAGATTTTTAATTTGAAGTCGCCTTTGTTGCCCTCAGCTTCCATGCTTACAGAACCTGAACCTTTGCACTCGTTATAACGTTCAAAGAATTTGGTCAAACTGGATTTATTGTAGTCGATTCTCTGTACATCCTTCTGCTCCAGGTTGCCACAAGCGACGTTGTTGAGCAACTGCTGGCGGAACCTGTTATTGGTCCTCACCTGGTTACCACTTTGGAACTGTTTGTATATCAACTGCGTGACCGGCCCCTCATCAAGTGAATAGAAGAAACGATTGGCGTCGCCGACGTACTGGTAAAGATTGGCTTCCCCTGCGAGCAGCAACTTCAGGAAAACCGTCTTTTCAGCAAGCTGCGCTGCTCTTTGCCGGCTCAGGGAGTTCTTGTTTTCTGAAGACTGATCGATGTCGACAGTAAAACGTTGGTAGGTTGAAAATCCATCCACCCCAAATTCCCGCACGTTTGCAATGCTGGCTGTTTCGGAAGCTGCTGTTTCAGAAGTTTTGTATTCGAAGGAGACAGGATTTTGCCGCCAGTCAGTATTTTTGATCAGTACCTCGTGTTTCTGGCCATTGTTATCAATAAAATATCCCGGTTCATAAGTGATCTGTGCATAGGAACTGTAGCCAATAAGAACCAACAGCGCCAATAATAATTTCTTGTTCATTATAAAAGTGAGAAAGTTATTTTTCCCAGACGAAAGGGCGCCACAGGAAAGTGTTAATAAAGTGCTAAAATATAATTTTTAGACAAATTGAGCTACTTTTCCTACAGTGAGAAACTCGAATTGTTGATGTAGAAATGACCAGAAAGTGTTTTTAAGAGAGGTGTTCAAAAAAAATTCCCGCAGAGCGCGCAAAGGAAATTCCGCAGAGAGCGCAGAGATTTCATAGGTCATTCACAAGCCTATGAATTCCATCTTTAAGAATTCAATTGTTGAAGTTGATCAAAAGTCCCAGCTTCTTTTCTGATAGCTTTTAATAGGTAAGGAGTTGAGAACAGTGAACAGGTGCTAAATTTTCAAGTGATTTAATTTTAACTATAACTTTGTTTTCGACTAGAAGATCTACCCTGTAGCCCCCGTCCATCTTAATCTCCATATAAACAAAAGGCATTGGCACCTGTTGCACACTGAGGCCTGCATTCTTCAACTCATAGGCGAAAGCATTTTCGTAAGCAGATACCAATAATCCCGCCCCCCTTTCGGTGAAGCTCCATTGCACAGCCAATTATTTTGAAAGAAATTTCATTCTCGGTCACATTATGAAGTTAATAAATCTTTGCGACCTTGGCGAGAATCTTTGCGACCTCTGCGTGAATAAAAAGGGGGAAGGCAGTTAATTCTTCAGAGGCAACAAGAAAAGCTTCTAAAGTGACTCTCCCGCACCGTCGTAAAAACCACGGGCAATCTTTCTTTTGAAAAGAAAAATGAAATGAAGCAAGAACCCAACAGCCAAAATATTAAAGGCCCTGTCTAAGTAATAAAAGACGGGAAACTCGAGGTAAAATCCAATAAAGTAAGTAAAGTCAGACAACACCAACCCCAATATGGCAAGAAGAAAGAAAATGGAGGCCTTGTCAAAATATCTGCTATAAAAAGTGAAAGCCGCACTAACCGAGATAATAACAGCCGTTCCATAACCGTAAACAAGGATCTCTCCCAGGAGTCCTTCTTTATTCACTGCATTTATAGAATCCTGGATACTGTAGAGCAACAGTAGATTCATTATCAAGATCACCGTGAACAGAATTCCTTCAAAGGGTTTTACTTTTATCTTCCGCAGATAAGGGAAAACGAGCCTGGCGAGCAATAAAAAAGCGCATAGCCTTATGAACATGATTAGATCCTGGCTCATGGTGCTTTCATAAAATACGAGCAGGAGATCATTGACAACTAAGGCTCCCAATATTAGAAGCGCATTTCTCTTGTAGTACATGTCCAATAAAAAAATGGCGTAAAAAACTACCATACTTAGGAACCGTACAACTCTGCTTGCGCGCTCATCAAAAAAAGCAAGGACAGTAATGTTTATGGCCAGTAAGGCTACAGTCACTAATGGAAGTAAAAATTTGCGGAAATTCATTGAGGACACCTTCGTTGATCCAGATCTTCATACAATCCCCTTCATAAATTTTCAGGGGAAGCCAGTTCGAGTTAATTCTGGTAATTAATATTCAAAAGTACCTTTTTCGGATAAAATGGTCAGCTTTTTCTCTTCTGAAGCTTCTACGCGGCCAATGATCTTCGCGTCTACATCAAAAGATTTTGAGATGGAAATAATGTCTTCGGCAATTTCTTCATTCACATAGAGCTCCATGCGGTGCCCCATGTTAAATACCTGGTACATCTCTTTCCAGTCTGTTCCGCTTTCTTCCTGAATTAACTTGAAAAGTGGCGGAACGTCGAACATATTGTTCTTTACCACATGAACATTATCCACAAAGTGAAGCACCTTGGTCTGTGCACCACCGCTGCAGTGAACCATTCCAAAAATGTCATTTTTGGAATACTTTTCCAGGATCTTTTTAATGACGGGAGCATAGGTTCGCGTTGGAGAAAGTACCAGTTTGCCGGCATCCAGCGGCGAATCTTCAACCTTATCGGTAAGATTTTTTGAACCTCCGTAAATGAGTTCATTTGGAATAGAAGGATCAAAACTTTCGGGATATTTAACTGCTAAATAGTTGCTGAATACGTCATGCCTTGCAGAGGTAAGCCCGTTGCTGCCCATGCCGCCGTTGTATTCTTTTTCATAAGTAGCTTTTCCGAAGGAAGACAATCCCACGATCACATTACCCGGTTTTATCCTGGCATTGTCGATCACTTCACTGCGTTTCATTCGTGCGGTTACCGTGGAATCCACGATAATTGTACGCACAAGGTCACCCACATCGGCAGTTTCGCCACCGGTAGAGTGAATCTTTATTCCGAAGTTATTGAGATCATTCAGAAGTTCTTCAGTACCATTGATAATGGCAGAGATCACCTCACCCGGCACCAGATTCTTGTTACGGCCAATGGTGGAAGAAAGCATAATATTGTCAACCGCACCCACGCAAAGCAGGTCATCGATGTTCATGATAAGCGCGTCCTGCGCAATGCCTTTCCAAACAGAAAGATCGCCTGTCTCTTTCCAGTACATGTAAGCCAGGGAAGACTTGGTGCCGGCGCCATCGGCATGCATGATGAGGCAGTAATCTTCATCTCCTGTAAGATGATCTGGCACGATCTTGCAAAATGCCTTAGGAAAAAGGCCTTTATCTACATTCTTGATCGCGTTGTGAACGTCCTCCTTTCCGGCAGAAACTCCGCGGCCGGCATATCTTTTACTGATCTCTTTGCTCATGTCGTGTGTTTGTGGGTCAAAGATAGCCAGAAATCCCTTTTTTGCCACCTATAAAAAAGGAAAAGCCACACCCTTACGGATATGGCTTTCTTCAAAAATTCCTATTCTTAAATTACCTGGTGAACAAAAGTTCCCTGTACTTGGTCAACGGCCAGATCTCATCATCGATCAACAGCTCCAGCTTATCACAATGGTACCTGATGTCCTCAAAATGTGGTTTCACGTCATCGCAATATGCAAAGGCTTTCTTCTCCACATCTTCGATCTTGTTGGCTTTTTTACGGGACTCGATCATATTTGTAACCCCGGAGTTGATCTTCGCGATATGTGCAGAAATGTCTTCAACGATCTCCAGCTGCTCCTTGGCGTGCTTCTTAAAGCTGTCACCGTAGATATCTTTCAAACCGCGCACATTCTTGATCAACATATTCTGGTAGCGAATAGATGTTGGGATCACGTGGTTCCTCGCGATATCTCCAAGGATACGGCTCTCGATCTGAACTCTCATGATGTACTCTTCCAGCTCGATCTCGTGACGCGCTTCAACCTCGGTACGGTTCATTACCCCAAGTTCTTCGAATAGCGCGACAGTCTTATCAGACACCTTGGCTTTTAAAGCCTGAGGTGTGCTCCTGTTATTGCTCAATCCTCTTTTTTCTGCCTCTTTTTCCCATGCTTCGGAATAACCGTCACCTTCAAAACGGATCTTCTTGGAATCTTTGATGTACTCCCTAAGAACATTGAAGATAGCATCGTCTTTCTTCATTTTCTTGCCCTTGGTGAGCTCATCTACTTCTTTTTTGAAGTCCTTCAGCTGTTTTGCTACTATGGTGTTCAGCACAGTCATTGGCTGCGCACAGTTGGCGGTAGAACCTACGGCACGGAATTCAAATTTATTTCCTGTGAAGGCAAAAGAAGAGGTCCTGTTCCTGTCGGTATTGTCAAGCAGGATCTCAGGGATCTTACCTACCACGTTAAGTTTAAGTTCTGTTTTTTCCTGCGGAGAAAGTTTGCCGTCGGTCACTTTTTCGAGCTCGTCAAGCACCTCGGTCAGCTGTGACCCGATGAATGTTGAAATAATCGCCGGCGGAGCTTCATTGGCACCAAGCCTGAAGTCATTTGATGCACTTGCAATAGAGGCTCTCAGCAGCTCTTCATTATCATAAACCGCCTTGATGGTGTTGATGAAAAATGTTAAGAATTGAAGGTTTTTCATCGGCGTAGAACCGGGACCTAGAAGATTTACTCCCGTATCTGTGCTCAAAGACCAGTTGTTGTGTTTCCCGCTTCCGTTGATCCCAGCGAAGGGTTTCTCGTGGAAAAGCACTACAAAATTATGTCTCTCTGCTACCCTGGTCATCACATCCATCAACAAAGAGTTGTGATCTACTGCAAGATTAGCCTCCTCGAAAATCGGGGCAAGCTCAAACTGGTTAGGTGCCACCTCATTGTGACGGGTCTTCACGGGAACTCCCAAAAGCATACATTCTTTTTCAAGATCTCGCATGAAAGCAAGCACTCTTGAAGGAATAGACCCAAAATAGTGATCATCCAATTGCTGGCCTTTAGCCGGGGAATGCCCCAATAAGGTTCGGCCGGCAAGTTGCAGGTCCGGTCTTGAAGCTGCAAGCGCAGAATCAATTAGGAAATATTCCTGTTCCCAACCCAGGGTTGCCTGTACTTTGGAAACATTCTTGTCAAAATATTTAGCAACATCTGTAGCCGCCTGGTCTACCGCCTGCAGGGCGCGCAAAAGCGGAGTTTTAAAATCTAAGGCTTCCCCGGTGTAAGAAACAAATACACTGGGAATACAAAGTGTGGTTCCATAGATAAAAGCAGGGGAAGTTGGATCCCAGGCAGTATAGCCACGGGCTTCAAAGGTGTTTCGAATCCCCCCGTGAGGAAAACTGGAAGCATCGGGCTCCTGCTGTACTAACTGGCCGCCTCCAAATTTCTCAATGGCCAGTCCGTCACCAATAGTTTCAAAAAAGGCATCATGTTTTTCGGCTGTACTACCTGTCAAAGGCTGGAACCAGTGGGTGTAGTGAGTTGCTCCTTTTGAGATCGCCCATTCTTTCATTCCGGTTGAGATGTGGTCGGCAATGGTGCGGTCGATCTTTTTTCCGGTAGCATTTGCTTCCTTGACGCTTTGATAAGCTTCCTTGGTAAGAAACTGTCGCATCACGCTTTCGGTGAATACATTCTTTCCAAAAAGCTCTGAACGCCTAACAGATTCGTCTACCTCTACAGGTTTTCGGTTAAGGGTTTCCTTTAGGGCCTGAAATCTAAGTGTTGCCATTGTGTTGTGTTGTTTTTATTACAGCACAAATATATATTAATTAGCAACACCCCTACAAAATTATGGGGGTACTTTACAAAAATTTTAAACTTTCAGAGGAATACCCCCTAAAATTTACACCTGTTAAAGAAAAGCTAAGCTCACAAAAACCACATAACCCGCAAAAAGCACAAAACCTTTGAGTCGGCCCATGGTAAACTTCTTCGGAAGAAAAGCCAGCGGAATAAGAATAAAAGCAATCCCCATCATCCAAAAGATGTCGCTGTTAAGGGTTTCTACGGAATTTACCGCTATAGGCTGAATAAGTGCCGTAATCCCCAGCACTGAAGCTATGTTGAAGATATTGGAGCCAATGAGATTTCCCAGCGACAAGGCCTTTTCGTGTTTTAATGCTGCTATGACCGATGCAGCCAGCTCAGGAATACTTGTTCCCACAGCGATCATCGTAACCGAGATCACCCGTTCACTTACCCCAAGGGTTGTGGCAAGATCAACGGCTCCGTTAACAAGAAATTCAGAACCCGCATATAAAGCGACTCCTCCAATAAGCAGCCAAATTCCCATTTTAAAGACCGAAACCGACTTCAGCTTGGGGTCTACCTCGTCTGCCTGCAGCTCGGGCTTCCGCCTGGCACGTCTAATAAGAAGGACAAGGTAACCTACAATTCCCAAAAGCAGGAATAACCCCTCTGTTCTGGACAGCAGTCTTTCCGAAGAAAGAAAAAAGTAAAGCGCAAATGAGAAGATCATCATGACCGGCCAGTTGAAGCGGTAGAAATCCCTGTCGATGAGCAGCGGGGAAATTATGGCCGTGATGCCCAGCACCAAACCTAGGTTTGCGATGTTGGATCCTATTACGTTTCCCAGGGAAATATCAGAAAAACCTTCTAAAGCGGCCTGCAGGCTCACCAGCAGTTCGGGTGCCGAGGTCGCAAAACTCACCACGGTCAAACCTATCACCATCCTGGAAAGGTTAAGCCTAAAAGAGATCGCCACCGAGGAACGCACGAGGAATTCCCCCCCAACAACCAACAGTAAGAACCCCAGGAAAATGTAAAATATGCTCATCAACTTTTTTTGCGAAGATAGGGATTCTTCCCCAAGGCTCTGAAGCTGCTGTTACCCCGGCAGAACTCTCACCTGTTTTCAATTTCTTCAAAATAACAACTATAAAAATAGTTATGTAACGATATTTTTAGTTATGTTTGTTTTAAATCATAGTCTATAATCACTTTCGCATGGAAAAATTGACCAATAAAGAAGAAGAGATCATGAGGATCCTTTGGCAGCTGAATGCAGCTTTTGTTAAAGAAATTATAGCTGAGATACCAGAATCGGGCCTGCACTACAACACGGTTTCTACCATTGTAAGGCATTTGGAAGAAAAGGGTTTTGTCAATCACGAAGCTTTTGGAAAAACTCACCGGTACTTCCCGCTTGTGACCAAAGAGGACTACCGAAAACAGGTCATGAATACGGCCGCTAAAAAGTTTTTTGACAATTCATATAAGAATGTCGTCTCCTTTTTCGCCAAAGAAGAAAAAATCAGTGCCGAGGAATTACGGGAAATACTTGAAATTATCGAAAAAGAAAAGTAATGCAGGAACTCATCATTTATCTTCTCAAAAGTGCAGGTTTAATAGGTCTATTCTACGCTGCCTATTATTTCTTGTTAAGGAACGACACCAATTTTAAAAGAAACCGCTTCTTCTTAATCGCCGGGGTCTTCACCTCGCTCTTCCTGCCCTTGCTACAGTTCACCCGTACCATCCTTGTCCCTGCCAAAGAAATTCCTTTTGCTCTACAAAACATAACATTCGAGACAACGACAGGCATTGACAGTTCTAATCCTGTTGACTGGTGGCAAATTGCGGGAATTGCTTATCTGGTAGGTCTGGGATTTTTCCTGCTGAAATTTTCTGCTGAATTATTTTCTTTACTGAAGCTTATTCACGTCCACGAAAAGAAAAAAGAAGAAGGTTTTTACCTGATTAAAAAAGAAGGTGTAGACCAGCCTTTCTCCTTTTTTAAATATATTGTTATTGATCCTGCCGCGCACTCGGCCTCAGAATTGAAAATGATCCTGAGTCATGAACAGACTCACGCCCGACAATGGCATTCGCTCGATCAATTGCTTATCAACATGATGGTCTACCTGTTTTGGTTTAACCCCTTTGCGTGGCTCTACAGGAAAAGTGTTGTCCAGAATCTTGAATATCTCGCCGACAACGAAGTCATCTCTAAACAGGAATCGAGGAATGAATATCAAAAGACACTTTTAAAAATTTCCATTGGTGGTGCCCAACCGTCCCTAACCAATCAATTTTATCAATCTTTAATCAAAAAACGAATCATTATGCTCAACCGAAACACTGCTCAAAAAACCCATTTTTGGAAGACCGGTATTGTACTGCCCTTCCTCGCGCTTTTTATCTTTACATTCAATATCAAAACTGAAGCTCAGGAAACCCCGTCCCAAAGCGCAGTAACTTCACGAACTGAAATTACAGTATATATCACTAAAACTTCAGATCAAAAGGCCTTGAACGCTTTTAAAAAATTATTTAAGAATCAGGGAATCGACCTGAAGTTTGAGAATGTCAATTTTTCCGAAGGAATCCTTACAAACATTACAGTGAGTTTCGAAAGTTCTTCCGGAGCAAACGGAAACCTTAGCCTAAACAATTCCGAAGGTATTGGACCTCTTATGATCTCTACCGATGGTTCGAGCGTAACAATGACTCCTGTCGCTGCTGTTCCTGAAACAGCTAAAAATCCTTTGGAAGATATTGGAAATTCGCCGCTTTTTGTGATTGGAGGCAAAGAATATGAAGCAGCCCAGCTCTTCGGAAAATATGTGCAGATCAAGGGAGATTGGAAGGTATTAAAACCCCGGGAGGCGAGATCACAATTTGGTCGTAAAGCAAAAGATGGGGCAATTGTCATAGCCGAAGAAAACATTATAGAAGATTTTAAAGAGTCACTCAAAAAGATCGACTTAGACGAGATGCCTACGAAGCAAACCTTCATCCATATAGAAGAAGGTAAACAACCTGCTCTCATTGCGGTAGATTCCAAAATTACGAGCAACGAAACCTCGAAACTCATTGGCTTTGAAGCTCAAGAGATCAAATTTCAAAAAGAACCTGAGGATATTATTGCTATTGAAAGAGGGAATGACAACGATCAAATGATCTATTTTCAGGGCCCTACTCCACTTTTGGTCATAGATGGAGAAATCCAGAACAAGGATTTCGACCTTGAAAAGGTAAACCCCTCAGTTATTAAATCTATGAATGTTATAAAAGGAAAGAATGCTGTTGAGAAATATGGAGATCAAGGAAAAGATGGCGTTCTGGAAATCACGTTAAAATCCGACGAGGAAATAGAATCGGAAGATTTGCAAAACAAAAAGCAGTCTTTCACTTTAAGCAGCTGGCGGTATAATGACAGGGAAAAAGGTAATAACACCCTAACAATTTTGAATGGAAATAAAAATCATTCACATCATTTGCCTCAGGAAAGTCTTCTTGTTCTTGATGGGAAAGTAATGGGCGAAAATTTTGACCGGGGCTCCATACACCCTCAGGATATAGAAAAAATCACAGTACTAAAGGGACCTCAGGCCACAGAAAAATACGGAAAAAAAGCCGCCAAAGGGGTAATAGAGATCACTACTAAAGATTAGAATTATTTAAAGCCAATTCTTTAAGGCCTTTCAAAAATGCCATTTTTGAGTACCTATTAATACCTTACTATGATTTCAGAATTGCGAAAAACTTTTCTACTACTCATATTCCTCTTCCCGGTTTTGCTGCAAGCGCAGGAAATGATCTCGGGTAGTGTCTTTTCAGCAAAAGACTCTACTGCTCTTGAAGGAGTTTCGGTATATTTTGACGGCACCAGTGTGGGCACGGTCACGGGAAATACAGGGGCTTTTAAGATCGAAAAAGACAGGTCGGGCCTTGCACCTTTGGTCATTAGCTTCCTGGGTTTTAAAAATTTAGTGCTACCGGTTTCCGAAGACACTACAGAGTTCCCCGCGATATACCTGCAGGAAAAAGAGGAAATGCTCGCCGAGGTGATCATTGAACCCGATACCTGGAGCCGCGCGAAAAAACTGAGGATCTTTAGACAGGAATTTTTGGGCAACTCTCCCGAAGCAGCAGACTGTAAGATCAAGAACGAAGACGCCATAAAGCTCTACTTCTTTCCTTCCAAAAATGTGCTTTCCGCAGAGTTTTCTGAACCGCTCGAGATCGTCAATAAACATCTTGGCTACCATATCTCCTATGACCTTAGCTTATTTAGAGTCGAGTTTTTAGATCCACCCGGTTCCTTTAGAGGAAGAAAAATGGTGTTTTTTGAAGGCACGAGCTTCTTTGACGAACTAAATGACAGAATCCGAAGAAGGCATGAAAAGCACCGGGAGATGGAATACAAAGGTTCTTCACTGCATTTCATGAGAGCCTTGGCAGCACATGAACTCGAAGAGAACCGATTCAGAATCTTTCATGAGAGTTTCGAGACCGATCCATATAAGTTTTTCGACCTTTCAAGAGAAAACGGGATAACAAAGGTTAAATTACTTACCGAAAAGCTAACTATTTTGTATTCTGACCTTTACCAGTCGGCCATTGAAACCCAATCTGAATTCAGTATTGACCAATTAGGAAATCATACTCCGCCCCTTGCGGTGATCTTTAGCGGAGACATGTCTGTTAAGCGGGTAGCAAACATGCTTCCGCTCAATTATTTTCCCGAAGAAGATAAAGATAAACTATGAAAAAAGCCATTTTTAAGACCCTCGCAAAGCTGAACAAAAAGCTGCTGCCAAGCTACAGCAAAAGACAGCTTGATTTGGCAAAGGCCTCAAAATTCCAGATGGCCATCATTGGCTGGAAATTCTGGGTGACAAAGAATTCACTCTGAAGGATTCAAGGTTCAAGGTTCAAGGTTCAAGGTTTAAGGTTTAAGGTTTAAGGTTTAAGGTTCAAGGTTCAAGGTTCAAGGTTCAAGGTTCAAAATTGAAGATTACCCTGTAATTAACCAATTCCCAATTAATTCATTCCCCAATGAACTAATCCACCAGTCCCCAACTAAAAACTAAATAAAGAAGCCACTGCGTACTCCTGCAGTTTTTGCTTCCCGTTGAGGAACTCCAGGTCCATAAGAAAGTTGCACTGCACGATCTCCCCACCCATCTTCTCGACCAGCTTACAGGCCGCTGCAGCAGTACCTCCTGTCGCCAGCACGTCGTCGTGAATCAATATTCTTTCTCCTTTTTGGATCGCATCTGCATGGATCTCCAACACATCTTCACCATACTCTAAGGA
>JBAVJB010000123.1:0-4788 GCA_049687495.1 Salinimicrobium sp. | reverse complement strand
GCAGGTCTGGGTTCTAAACTCCCGTTACCAATAACTCTCAAAAATGACATTTTTGGAACTCTATTCCTGATCCTCATTTTTAGGCCAGGGATAAAATTTTTGGGCTAAAGCCCATTTTCAGGGAGGATTTGTTTACCTCCGGATAAATCCGGAGGCTATTCATTTGAATCTGATTTTAACGCAACCCTTTCAATTACCTTCGCCTTTGGGTGGAGGTTTTCCTACTAAATAACCAGGGCTTTAGCCCAATTTTTTGAAGCTGTCACCCTTTTCAACAGAAATCCCAATGCCTCCCGAAAATCCGGAGGCTATCTAGGACTCCACAGGGCAACAACAGGCAATTTGCAACCTGCAGCCTGCAACGCGGAATTGAAATTTGTTCCTTGGAATTTTACCCGAATGGGTTTTTTAATTTTCTTTTTAGAAGCTCTCCCCAAACATGTAGTATATTAGGGATGAATTTTCCCGTCCCCTCCTCTGCAGGCGCGATTGCGGGCGCGGAAGTGAAAAGCATCTTTTACTATGTCAGAACGTCCCATCTCTGCTTCAGAAAAAAACATCAGAATATCTCATTTTAGACAAGTCTTGTTTTTCCTCTTTTTGACCCTCAGCCTTCCGCAGCTGTCCTATGCACAGTTGCCGGGGCAGCCGAAGCAAGAGCAGGAAAAAGAAGCCCTACCCGAATGGCCCGAGGATCCGCTGAACCGCCGCACACCCCGCGGCACAGTCTCTGGATTCATAAAAGCCGTAGCCGACCGCAATTTTGAGCAGGCAGGACAATATCTCAACATGAAAGATGCCTCTGTCAATGCTTCAGGAGCACAAATGGCGCAGATCTTTGAAACTATCCTGGATCGCGACGGACAGATCCTGCCTTACGCGCTTATCAGCAATGATAACGAAGGAAGAACCGATGACGATTATGCGTACGCAGATAAAATTGGATCGATCAACGTGCAGGGGGATGATATTGAACTGTTCGTGGAAGAAACCAAAGGGCCAGATGGCGGACCGATCTGGCTGTTTTCAGGAGAGACCATTGAAAAGGTAAATGCCTATCGCGATCTTCAGGAAAGCAGGTTTTCCATCAACAGAGTGCTGCCTTCGGTATTGGTGAACCGCGAATGGAGCGGGGTACCTATAGGCCATTGGCTGGCAATAATGTTATTGGCAGTGTTTTCTTATGTTCTGGCCTGGGCACTGCTCAAACTCCTGCTTTATATAATTCCGAAGCTGTGGAGAAAAGCCGGTACAGAACCCACCAAGGGGATCTTAAAAGCCTTTGCCCTGCCCATCCGCCTTTACGCAGCTGTTTGGTTCTTTGTCATCTTTTCGCAGGAGATCGGCATTTCAATTATCGTGCGGCAACGCTTCAGCCGCAGCACAGTTATTATTGGACTGTTGGCCTTCCTTATCCTTTTGTGGCGCCTTAGTGAGTACATCAGCCGGTTCACAAAAGAAAGAATGCTGGCACACGGGCGGCTCTCGGGTGCATCGGTAGTGCTGTTCCTTAACCGGGCGGCCAAGATCGCCATCATCATCTTTGGGGTCATTGCCGCACTGGGAACATTTGGAGTGGACGTAACTACCGGACTTGCCGCTCTTGGTTTAGGAGGCCTGGCCCTCGCGCTTGGTGCACAAAAGACCATCGAGAACCTGGTGGGCAGCGTCACCCTGATCACAGATCAACCCATACGCGTGGGCGACTTTTGCAGGGTTGGCGAAACTATGGGTACGGTGGAAAAAATTGGCATGCGCTCCACCCGCATTCGTACGCTCGATCGCACCCTCGTTACTATTCCCAACGGAGAATTCTCCTCGAGCAGGATCGAAAATTTTGCTTTTAGAGATCGCTTCTGGTTCCATCCCATCTTCGGGTTGCGCTATGAAACCACTCCCGAACAAATAAGGTACCTGCTGGTTGAGCTGCGGTCGCTACTCTATTCACATCCCATGGTCACAGAAGATCCTGCCAGGGTAAGGTTCGTGGAATTGGGCGCAGACAGCATTAACCTGGAGATCTTTACCTACATACTCGCCTCCAATTACGACGAATTCCTCGAGGTCAAAGAAGACCTGCTGCTGCGCATGATGGATGTGGTGAACAACAGCGGTACCGGCTTTGCCTTTCCTTCTCAAACTGTTTACTTCGGAAAAGACACAGGGCTGTCAAAAGAGAAGTCTAAAGAAGCTGAAGACAAGGTCAAAAAATGGCGTGAAAAGGGAGAACTGCAAATTCCGAAGTTTGATCCCGAAAAGGTCAAAGAGCTCAAAGGAAAAGCCGATTATCCTCCCGAAGGTTCTTCGCTTCGCAAGAACACCGGCGGCGGCAAGATTCCCGGCCTGTAGCAGCTGCAGTAGCTATCTTCAGAAATTAAAAAATCTGTCAATTCCTCGGCTTTCAAAAATGGCATTTTTGGAACTACTCTTTTGACTGAAGCGTATAGAGAAACCGGAAATGCCATAAGGCTCCACACTTAATACGCTAAGAATTTCCTAATAGTCCGGGCAGCTGCTTCTTTATTTGTTAAATTTAGAAGGCCAACAATAATCCGCTTCAAAAATGACATTTTTCGACCACCTTCGGCAAGGAGATCTGGAACAGGTACAACAGATGATCTCTGAAGACGCCGCTCTCCTGGAACAAAAAGACCCCAAAGGTTATCCTCCTATTGTACTGGCCGCCTATCATGACCAAATGGAAACCTGCCGCGTGCTTTTGGAGGTGGGTGCGAATCCTGATGCGAAAGATGCGGCAGGAAATACTGCTTTAATGGGAGTATGCTTTAAAGGTTACACCGAAATTGCCGATCTGCTCATCAACAACGGCGCCGATGTCAATGCCCGCAACTACAGCGGTGCTACCGCTTTGATCTATGCTGCCACTTTTGGCCAGGAGGACATTGCCAAACTGCTGCTGGATCATGGTGCCGACAGAAATATGCGGGACAGCAGGGGAAATACCGCTTTTTCACATGCCCAGATGCAGGGGACTTCCAAAATGACCGACCTGCTGAAAACTGAATAATATGTAAGCGCTTTTCTGCCCATTTATTTTGCAGATCCTCTTAAAGTATTGATAAGAGGGTTGGGTTTCTTTTGCCTTTCTCTTAAATTTAAGAAATAACCAACCAAAATAACAATGGACAGTAAGATTAAAAAAGTTGCACGTACAGGTTTTATCGCCAAAGGAGTGGTCTACGGAATTACCGGGATCCTCACATTCATGGCCGCCTTTGAAATGGGAGGCAAAAAAGCCGGAAAGCTGCAGGTGTTGAAATTTCTCGACCAGCAAAGCTTCGGAAATGCCCTGCTCATTCTTATGGGAATTGGCCTTGCTTGTTATGCGACGTGGAGGTTTATCCAATCAATTTCTGACCCTGAAAATATAGGGGATGACAAAAAAGGAAAAGCTAAAAGAACCGCTTTCTTCTTCAGTGGATTGCTCTATCTTGGCCTGGCTGTCCTTTCAGTGCTAAGGGTCATCAACGCTGGCGGCCAAAGTGCCAGCGGCGGAAGCAGCGGCTCACAGTCTGCACAACAGTCTTCTTTCCTGGCAAGTGAAACAGGCCTTGTCATTATAGGCATTGTAGGCGCCGCTATTGCCATTGCAGGAATTTTTCAATTCGTGAAGGCCTATAAAAATGACTATTATAAAAAATTCGATCTCATGTCCCTCAACGAGGAGAAGAAAAGGGAAAGCATCAAAAAAACTGCGGAATTCGGACTAAGCGCCAGGGGCGTGATCTTTCTTATCATCGGGTTCTTTGCCTTAAAAGCTGCCTTTAATTCTAATCCTTCAAAAATCAAGTCTACGTCTGAAGTTTTCTCCTTCATTGAGAGTTCCTCTTATGGCTCATGGTTATTGGGAGTTGTAGCTGCAGGATTGATTGCTTATTCGGTCTACATGTTCCTCATGGCCAAATACCGGAAATTTCGAGCTTAGCAGAAACAGAGACAAATTTTGGGGGTTTTTACCCATAGACAAAATCAAAGCTTCGTTCTATCTTTACTAAACCAATTAATAGAAACGCGTATCTGTTAAAAAGGTAGTTTGTAAATTTTTAATTTTTAGAGACTTAAAGAGAGAGATTGGGGGATCTCTCTCTTTTTGTTTCATGAAGTAACATGTGCCGGTTCCAGGATGAAATCGGCGGCCATTTTTGCATGTAGGTGAGTGGTCTTGATGAGCGGCAGATCAAAATCTTCCTGACCAATGAGCAGCGGAAGTTCTGTACAGCCTAAGATAATTCCCTGTGCGCCCTTCTCTTTGAGCAGCTGCATTTGATCTATGAAAAAAAACCGGGCGGTCTCTGTAAATTTTCCCTGGGTAAGTTCTTTCGAAACAAAGCTGTGCGACTCGTCCAGGTATTCATCATCAGGAATGATCACGTCTATATTGTAGTTCTCTTTTAGCCTTTTTTGTAAAAATCCGCCTGTCATGGTAGGTTTGTTGCCCAACAAGCCCAGCACTTTAACTCCTTTGTTTTTTGCCTCTTTCGCTATGGCATCTGCAATGTGCAGAATAGGAACATGGATCCTAGGCTGCACAAAATCAAAAACTTTGTGTGGCGTATTGGCGCAGATCATAATGGCCTTTGCTCCTGCAGTTTCCAGCTTGCGTGCAATTTTTAAATAAGCCCTGTTGATCTTTTCCCAATTTTGCTCCCTCATAAGTTCAATGTTGAGGCTGTAAATAATCAGGTCTGGATTTCCCTGTGCTCCCATTTTTTTAGCCACGAGCTCATTGATAAGCCTGTAATAAACAATTGTTGAATGCCAGGAGGT
>JBAVJB010000122.1:0-8753 GCA_049687495.1 Salinimicrobium sp. | reverse complement strand
CAGCGAACAAAACTTTCGGTCTATTTCATTCTTAACCTTGCGAGCATCTTTTTTGCCAGCTACGTTTCCTTTAGGGCGGTGGTATTCTTTTCGGTGTACATTTTCGTGATCTGGTTCTATTCTCACCGGCTCAAAAAGATCGTTTTCATCAACAATTTGGTGGCATCGGTGCTAACGATCACGCCTTTCTTCGCAGTTTTTGTGTACTACAAGAATTTCGAGACCGTGATCTTTGTACATGCCATTTTCCTGTATTTGATCATTGTGATGCGGGAGCTGGTAAAAGACCTGGAGAACATGCGCGGCGATGTGGTGCAGGGTTATCGCACCATTCCTATTGTTTACGGGGAACGAATAAGCAAAGCCTTCCTTAGTGCTTTGGCCCTGCTGTCTTTCCTGCCGGTCTTTTTGCTGGCAACCTATTTCGAAATAGGCAAGATGCACTACTTTTTCTACGGTGTCTTTGGCTTACTGGCGATCTTCTTACTCATCCTTTACTTCAGCAAAGCCAAGTGGCAGTATCTTTTACTGCATAATTTGCTGAAGTTCATCATCGTGGCCGGGGTCTTCAGCATTCTTTTAATTGATGTTGATGCGCTGCTAAGCCGTGTTTTTTAAGCTTTTTCTTCGGAAAGTGCTTCTTCTTCAGAAATTTTTCGGGAATTTTATTAAAAAAGCAGATTGTAATACAAACTCTTATCTTTGCACAAAATAAGAGTTATGAGCAGAAACGATAAGCCGGGCGGAAGCAGGGGCGACAGGTCTAATAAAGGAAGGACCGAAAGTGGAAGACAGGGCGGGAAATCCCGTTCAAAATCACATGCCCGCGGAAATGCGCCGGTGAACCGGAATGAAAAAGATGGAAAACAAATGGGCAGGGGCAATGCGCCTGTGAAGAAAAGCCAGGGGCAGTCAGAATTGATGCGCCTCAATAAATATATCGCAAACTCCGGGATCTGTTCCAGGCGTGATGCCGATATCTTTATCGCTGCCGGGAATGTGACGGTGAATGGTAAGGTGGTGACCGAGATGGGCTACAAAGTGCAGCTCAACGATGAGGTGAAATTTGACGGCCGTCGTATCAATCCCGAAAAACCGGAATATGTCTTACTTAACAAGCCAAAAGGTTTTTACGTTACCGGCAGTCTCGAGAAGAAGAACCGCACGGTAATGGACCTTGTGGCGAATGCTTCAAAAGCCAAGCTGGATCCGGTTGGAAAGTTGGATACGCAGTCAACAGGTCTGCTGTTGTTTACCAACGATGGAGCACTTGCCAAGAAACTGGCAAATCCAAAGAACGGCATAAGGCAGATCTATCATGTAGAGCTGGACAAAGATCTGGACTACGAAGACCTGCAAAAGATAAAAGAGGGCGGCGTTACTCTTGAAGACGGAACGGTGAAAGTGACAGAGGCCAGCTACGTGGAGAACAAACCTAAAAGAGAGATTGGCCTTGAGCTGCGAAGCACCAGGAACCATGTGGTACAACGCATGTTCAAGAGTCTTGGCTACGAAGTGGTAAAGCTTGACCGCGTTGTCTTTGGCGGACTTACCAAAAAAGATTTGCCCAGAGGCCACTGGAGGGTGCTGTCAAAGCAGGAACTTATCAATTTGAACAACCTCTAAAAAAGTCATTTTTGAGAGGTAATTTCGGTAGAAAATTAGCGCCGGAAAATTGCAGCCACAGATTTTAAAAAAATCCTGCAACTTTCCGGCTTTTTAATACATTTGTTTCAGCTAAGCTATTAAAATGAAAAGCACACCGCAGGCATTCCAGCCCCGGTTATTTACTATCTGTTTACGGCACCATCCAAAGGCCTTAACAAACTTTTACCACCTAATTTTTTTAGCCCTGCTTTATAATTTCTACTTTTTAACTCCTAATTTTTATTTCCCTTAAATTGAATACGAAGTACAGCGATTTAATAGACCAGACGTACTATTTTCCACAAGAGGAATTTACAGTTGAAGGCAGCGAATTACAGTTCCATGGTATCGACCTTATGGAACTTGTCAAGGAATACGGGGCTCCGCTAAAGTTCACCTACCTGCCAAAAATTTCAGAAAACATCAGGAAAGCAAAAAAATGGTTTGCCGATGCGCTTGAAAAAAGCGACTACAAAGGCAGCTATAATTACTGCTACTGCACCAAGAGTTCGCATTTTGAGCACGTTTTGAACGAGGCGCTCAAAAATGATATCCACATCGAGACTTCCTCGGCGGTGGATATTGACATCGTGGAGAACCTGAAAAAGAAAGGCAAGATCACAGATGATACTTATGTCATTTGCAACGGCTTCAAGAGAGATAAATATATCTCGAACATTGCCAATTTGATCAATGAAGGCCATAAGAACTGCGTACCCATTATCGATAATTACGAGGAGATCGAGTTATTGACAGATTCTATCAATGATAAGTTCAAGATCGGGATAAGGATTGCTTCGGAAGAGGAGCCGAAATTTGAATTTTACACCTCCCGTCTTGGGATAGGTTATAAGAATATCGTTCCATTCTATAACAAGCAGATCAAGGACAATGATCAGGTGGAGCTGAAGATGCTGCACTTCTTTATCAATACCGGGATAAGGGATACCTCTTATTACTGGAACGAACTGCTGAAGTGTCTCAGGGTCTATATCAACCTCAAGCGCATTTGCCCAACCCTGGACAGTCTTAATATTGGTGGCGGGTTCCCTGTAAAGAATTCCCTTGCCTTTGATTATGACTACCAATATATGGTTGAGGAGATCGTGAACCAGATCAAGATCGCCTGTGATGATGCCGAGGTTGAAGTGCCAAATATTTTTACCGAATTTGGTTCTTTTACTGTGGGGGAAAGCGGCGGCGCCATCTATGAGATCCTTTATCAAAAGCAGCAGAACGACCGTGAGAAGTGGAACATGATCAACTCTTCGTTCATCACCACTCTTCCGGATACCTGGGCCATCAGTAAGAAATTTGTCATGCTGGCGGTGAACCGCTGGAATGATGAGTATGAGCGTGTACTTCTTGGTGGGCTTACCTGCGACTCTGATGATTATTATAACTCTGAACAAAACACCAACGCCATCTACCTTCCGAAGTATAAGAAAGAAAAGCCTTTATACATTGGGTTCTTTAATACGGGAGCCTATCAGGATACTATTGGCGGCTTTGGCGGATTGCAGCACTGCCTCATTCCACAGCCAAAGCAGTTATTGATCAACCGGGACGAAGAAGGCAATCTGGAAGTCAAACTTTACAGCGAGCAACAGGAACCACAGGATTTCCTAAAAATCCTTGGCTACAAAGAATAAGTCAATATTTTTTTTATTTTTAATTACAACAACTTGAAGCAATTAGAAACAACAATCGCTAACCAATGAGTAAAAAGAATTATGCCGGCATCCCGGACAAGTATGCACGTTTAGATGACGCAAAAGTGGTGTTGATCCCTGTGCCTTATGACGGGACAAGCACCTGGCAAAAAGGAGCAGACAAAGGACCTGATGCCTTTTTGGAAGCTTCAGAAAATATGGAGCTTTTTGATATTGAGACCCGTACTGAAGTCTATAAAAAAGGAGTCTATCTTGCTCCGCCGGTGACCGAAAATTCTTCTCCCGAAAAAATGGTAGAGGCCGTTCATAAAACGGTGAAGAATTACATCAAGCAGGAGAAGTTCGTGACCATTTTTGGTGGCGAGCATTCTATTTCTATTGGTACCATACGTGCTTTTAATGAAAGTTTCGAAGACCTTACCGTGGTGCAGCTGGATGCGCATGCAGACCTGCGTCCCGAATATGAAGGCACTACCTGCAATCACGCCTGTGCGGTACACGAAGCCAGTAAGAAGACCAATTTGCTACAAGTGGGGATACGGTCTATGGATGTTTCAGAAATGGACCATATGGATGAGAACCAAACCTATTTTGCTCATGATCTTTACGAGGATTGGATGGATGACGCCATTGGTCAAATGACTCCAAACGTGTTCATCACTATTGACCTTGATGTTTTTGATCCTTCTATCTTGCCTTCAACGGGAACTCCCGAGCCGGGTGGAATGTTCTGGTATGAGACTTTGGAATTTATCAAGTTGATGTTCAAGAAAAAGAACGTGGTTGGTTTCGATATCGTAGAGCTTAATCCAAATGAGGTGGATAAATCCTCAGACTTTTTGGCGGCTAAGCTGTACTACAAGATGTTGAGCTACAAGTTCAAATATTTAAATTATAACGAAGAAGACGAAGAAGATGAGTAAAGGACCTATTACCGAGTTCATAGAAAAACATTATAAACACTTTAACGCGGCAGCCCTTGTGGATGCTTCGAAAGCTTACCGCGAGCAGCTTGAGAAAGGTTCAAAAATGCTTGTTTCCCTTGCCGGGGCGATGAGTACTGCAGAACTTGGGAAAAGCTTTGCCGAAATGATCCGTCAGGATAAGGTGCAAATCGTTTCCTGTACAGGTGCAAACCTGGAAGAGGACGTGATGAACCTGGTGGCGCACTCACATTACGAGCGCGTACCGCATTACCGTGACCTTACGGCAAAAGATGAGTGGGAGCTGCTGGAGCGCGGCTTGAACCGTGTTACCGATACCTGTATTCCTGAAGAGGAAGCTTTCCGAAGAATCCAGAAGCATATCGTCAAGATATGGAAAGATGCCGAAGCTGCCGGGGAGCGTTATTTTCCGCATGAATACATGTACAAGCTGTTGCTTTCGGGAGTTTTGGAAGAGTATTACGAGATCGACCTGAAGGATTCCTGGATGTATGCCGCAGCCAAAAAGAACCTGCCAATGGTGGTTCCCGGCTGGGAAGACAGTACCATGGGTAACATCTTCGCCTCTTACGTAATGAAAGGTGAGCTGAAGGCCAGTACCATGAAATCAGGTATCGAATACATGACCTACCTGGCCGACTGGTACACTGACAATTCCAAAAAAGGAATCGGTTTCTTCCAGATCGGAGGAGGAATAGCCGGAGATTTCCCTATTTGTGTGGTGCCGATGCTGTACCAGGATATGGAAAGAACAGATACTCCTTTTTGGAGCTACTTCTGCCAGATCTCAGATTCTACGACCAGCTACGGATCTTATTCCGGAGCGGTTCCCAATGAAAAGATCACCTGGGGGAAACTGGACATAGATACTCCAAAGCACATTATTGAAAGTGATGCTACCATCGTGGCGCCGCTTGTTTTCGCCTACATTCTGGGGATGTAAGACGGCTTAAAAATGACATTTTTGAAACTCCGGAAGCTGAATGGTTTCCGGAGTTTTTTTGTGGTTTTTTCCGCTTGCCCCTGCCCTAAAGGCTGGCGGAAAAATCTCTGCGGAATCTGCGGGAAACTGTGTGGAACCTGCAAATTTTGTATTCAAAATTGTGACTGCCTACTTTCGACTGCAAACTGCCGACTGGAACGTGTCTCCTTCAAAAAGACCCCAATCACAACCAAGTACTCCAGCGCCACCAACCACAAATTTTCCTGAAAATCTGGATGAGAATAGGCAAAATAGCTGAATACCACCGTAAAACTCCATACCTGCACAAATTTATATCTCGTGAAGATGGAAAGCAGCAATGAAGTTGCCAGGTACCAGGGATGCACAGTAGTGGCCAGGAAGAGATAGATCACAAATGCAAACATCATGCTTGTGAGCAGACCATTTACTTCGGAATTTCTTCTGAAGCTTGATAAATACAAAATTGAAACAAAGACTACAGCTGCCAGTGCCGGACCTGCATAAGCAATAATGTTATATCCTTCAATTTTAAATCCTAACCACCTAATCAGATAATAAAAACTCGCGTTGAATTCGAATTTTTGGAACCACAAATCCACGGTGTTCAGGTAGTTTTCTAAAAATGCTTCGGAAAGGAAGGGCAGAAAGAAGAGCAGGCTGAGTAGGCCGACGATTCCGTAGTAAAAAATGGCCTTTTTGAGACCTAATCTTCTGAAGAGCAGCGGCAGGAAAAGCAGGGGAATGAGTTTAACTGAAACTGAACACGCAAAAAGCACTGCGCTCCAGCTCCATTTCTTCTGAAGCAACATGTAAAGCGAAGCCAGCAGGAAAAAGAGCATTACTCCTTCAAAGTGCAAATTTCCGCTGAGTTCTATTATGATAAAAGGATTCAGTAGATACCAAAAAATGCGATTTTTGGGCAGCTTCAATTTTTGAAGCAGTTTACTTCCGAAGTAATAGATCCCAACATCGGCGGCAATAATAAGCAGCCGCATCACTATGACCGCTCCCGAAATACTACCGCCTAATAGTGTGGCAAAGGCAAACAGCAGCTGGTTGATCGGCGGATAATTTGTGTAATTCCCGGCACTTAAGCTTCCCATGCCCCGGACCAATTCTGCGGCATTTGGAAAAGGAATATTTCCCTCTTGCATCCATTCCCGTGGACTGCTGAGGTAAGGGTTAATGCCTTCTAAAAGTAATTTCCCGTCCCAGATGAAGCGGTAAAAATCCTGGGACAGGTTGGGAATGGCAAAAAGAAAAATGAGCCTGAAAAGTATAGCAGTACCAAAAAGGAAGCGGCTGTTGTTCTTCTCAAGCTGAAACAGTTTCCAGCTCAGGAAAAAGAGCCCGGCATACAGGCTCAAAAGTTTGATAATGTCGGTTCTTTCCAGGTCGTAAGCAAAAGACCAGTAGAAAGCGCAGGCCGTGAGCAGGAAGAGCAGCGGGATCTTATGTAGGGACAAGAACTTTTTCATTATTTTTTCAAAAGACCTCACAGGTTTTCAAAACCTGTGAGGTCTGATTTTTTGCCGGGAATGATTCCAATATTCAAGGAAGTAAAAACCACATAGGAAAATCCGAAAAACATCATGAGATGGAAGGGAAGAAGGCTATAGACGCCAATTTCGAAAGAAGAAAAAATTCCGAAGGCAAAAAGCAGCATCAACAGGATTTCCAGGATGAATTGAAAATTTAGTTTCACCGGACTTTTTCTCCTGGTTTCATGCTTTCCTCCAAGATTGAACTTGGGAGTTCTTACAAACTCACTCTTTTTCCCAAAGTGCCCTTCTAAAATTGCAATCGAATTGTGCAGGGAAAGTCCCATGGCAATCGAAAAGAAGGTGATGAAAAGGACGAAAAATTTTAGAAATAAAAATCGGTCATTTTTATGAAGTTCTTTAAAGGCGGAATAATACGTAATGAAAAATATTACGGGACTCAGAATAAAAATGCTCATGCCGGCAAATAAGTTGTTATATGCAGGGTCATCCATGAGAAAGAGCACCGGAATACTTACAATCCCCATCAAAAGCACTACGAAAAAGAAGCTACTGTTAAGCAAGTGGAAAAAGCCGTGGACACGGGTGCTTAAACTTAGTTGTTCATGTTTCAGAACCTGTTTGTAATTCTTTTGAAAATTTTCTGCAGCTCCTTTATTCCATCGAAATTGCTGGGAACGTGCGGCAGCTATGGTAATAGGCAGTTCGGCAGGAGTTACGACTTCTTCAAGATATTTGAATTTCCAACCTTTTAGCTGTGCCCGGTAACTTAGGTCGAGGTCTTCGGTTAGCGTATCCCCTTCCCAGTTTCCGGCCTCCAAAATGCAACTTTTTCGCCATACCCCGGCGGTCCCATTGAAATTGATGAAGTTCTTGCCAAAGTTGCGACCCGTTTGTTCCAGGATGAAATGGTAATCAAGCAGGAAAGCCTGCAGTTTGGTTAACAGGGAGAAATCTTCATTGAGATGTCCCCAGCGGGTTTGTACTACTCCCAGTTTTTCATTTTTGAAGTGAGGAATAGTCTTTTTCAGCCAATCGGGTTGAGGTAAAAAATCGGAGTCAAAAATGGCAATGAATTCGCCTTTTGCCGTTGCCAGCCCGGCTTTAAGTGCTCCCGCCTTAAATCCCTCTCGATGGCTGCGAGTGATGTGCTGAATAGGAAAGCCATCAGATCTTAATCCTGAAATAAGTTGAGAGGTGAGGCCTACGGAATCATCTGTGGAATCATCGAGTACCTGGACTTCCAATTTATTCCGCGGATAATCAATTCGGGCAATATTCCGAAGCAGGCGTTCCACCACAGGTTTGTCGTTGAAAAGCGGTAACTGTATAGTAACAAAGGGAATTTGAGAAGGGTCTGAAAAATCCCATTTTTGGAAGGTATGCTTTTTCTTATGGCTTTTGCGAAAATTTATGAGTAGGTGTAGTAGGGAAAGACTGTAAAGAAATACGGCTAACATCAATAGAGAAAATAAGATCAAAATTGCTAACTCCATCATCTAAAACTGTATTTAAAGATCCAGCCTAATATCTTCACCCCGGCCATAAAAGCGCCTTTTACGGTACCCGAAACCTTGGAGACGCCAATCCTGTTGCGATAATGCACCGGCACCTCTTCATAGCTGAAATTCTTTTTTAAAGCCTTTAGCTGCATTTCAACGGTCCAGCCGTAGGTCTTATCGTGCATTTTGAGCTCCAGTAGCTTTTGATACTTTATTGCTCTAAATGGGCCAAGATCTGTAAATCGCGCATTGAAAAAGCCTTTCATCAAGCTCGTGGCAAGCCAATTGCCAAAGATCTGCGGAAAGGTCATTGCACCTTTTTCCCGCCAGCGCTTCACCCTTGCTCCAATCACCAGGTCGACATCCCGCTCTAAAATAGGGGCAATGATGTCTTTTAATTCTTCGGGATAGTCGCTGTAGTCCCCATCTAAAAATACGATAATTTCAGGTTTTTCCGGTTGGGCCGCAACATAATCCAATCCGCGAAGGCAGGCGTAGCCGTAACCTTTCCGGTCTTCGGT
>JBAVJB010000121.1:0-2623 GCA_049687495.1 Salinimicrobium sp. | reverse complement strand
GAACTTACCTCTCAAAAATGCAATTCCAGAGAGGTCTTAGAGCCGCTGGCAGTTTTGATCGCACCCTATGCGCCGCATATTGCCGAAGAGCTTTGGCAGAAACTTGGGCACGACACTTCTATAGTTACAGCCGGATATCCCGTGTACGAGGAGAAATACCTGGTGGAGAGCAGCAAGGAATACCCTATTTCCTTTAACGGGAAGACAAGGTTCATGCTGGAACTGCCACTGGATATGAGCAAAGAAGAGATCGAGAAGACCGTACTTGCACATGAGAAAACGCAGCAACAGCTCAATGGCAGACAACCTAAGAAAGTGATTGTTGTCCCGGGGAAGATCGTGAACGTAGTAGGCTAATAGAAGTAGGTTTCTGAAGCCGCAGCAGCAGTGAGCTGACACAATTTCAGAAGAAGAAGAATTTTAGAATTGGCGGGATTTTTGTTAATATCATTGCCGAAGAAATACTTTTAAATTATGATGGGATATTATTTAATTGCCATTCTTATTTTTATTGTGAGCGCGTATGTGAGCAATAAACTGAAGAGCAAATTCAAGCACTACTCAAAAGTGCATCTTCAAAACGGCATGAGCGGTCGAGAGATCGCCGAAAAAATGCTGCATGACAACGGGATCTATGACGTGAAGGTCATTTCAACCCCGGGAATGCTGACAGACCACTACAATCCTTCGAAAAAGACCATAAACCTTAGTGAGGCAGTATATACACAGCGCAACGCGGCAGCAGCAGCCGTGGCAGCACATGAATGTGGGCACGCGGTACAGCATGCAAAGGCTTACAGCTGGCTGCAAATGAGGAGCAAACTGGTGCCTGTAGTGAGCGTGGCCTCAAGATTTTCACAGTGGGTGATCTTTGGCGGATTGATGCTTATGGCTACCACAGCTATGGGAAGCACTATTCTGCTTCTGGGGATCATCATGTTTGGCCTGGGAACACTTTTCAGCTTTATTACGCTTCCGGTTGAGTATGATGCAAGTAAAAGAGCATTGGTGTGGCTGGAAAGTTCCAACATGTTGACAACCCAGGAACACAAGGCTGCCGAGGATTCGTTGAAATGGGCTGCACGCACCTATGTGGTGGCAGCGGTGGGATCACTGGCTACTTTACTTTACTTCCTAAGCATTTATCTCGGGAGGAGGTAGAAGAAGATAATTAGAAACAAAAAAAGGACGCCGATAAGCGTCCTTTTTTATTGCATTTTTGAGAGGTTATTCGTGAGTTATTCTTTCGTCGATCAGCTTAAGGGCAATTCCGTCTGTACCCATGAGGTCGAACATTTCGAGAATACGGCGCATTGTATTCTCCTCTTCCATTTGTTCATTCACGAACCATTGCAGCATACTTTCAGAAGCAAAATCCTGCACTTTTCGGCATTTCGCGACAATATTGTTGATCGACCTGGTTACCTCGATCTCCTGGTCGAGCGCGGTCTCAAAGATCTCCTGCAAAGAGCTGAACTCATGAGAGACACTTTCCACCTGCGGAGAATAGGCTGTACCGCCATTGTCATTGATAAACCGGAAGATCTTTAGCATATGCTCCCGTTCTTCGGAAGATTGCTTGTAAAAGAATTCTGCACTATTATTAAAACCGTTGTAATCGCACCAGGAAGCCATTGCGAGATATGCCGAAGAGGAAGATGCTTCTTTGGCGATTTGATCGTTGAGCATGTCCATAATGTCAACGTTTATTCCAAGTTTTTGACGAACAAGATCTTTCATAACTGTAGTTTTCCTAAAATTACAAAAAAGATAGGGCTTGTTGGCTGCCGAAAGGAAATTTAGAGGAAGTCTAAAAAGCTTTTACAAGGCTGTTGAGTTCAAGAATTCCAAAAGTGGCTTTTAAGAGCTGTTTCAGGTCAATGATCTGCAGGGTGTCCAGCACAAAAAGATGTTCCCGGTTACAAAGCGTAAGCACCTCTATGCCGTGATAGTTCAAATCCTGGTCAAAATGAGATTCAAGATCGATGTCCATCACCTTTTTTCTTATAGACAGGAGTTGGCACAGGCTGCATTTCACTTTTCTGTTGCCAAAATCAAGGTAAAAGCAGCGGTCGTGGTCGCTTTGATAAGAGGCGAAATAATATGACTGGTAAAGCAGGTTCATCGGGAGACAAAAGTAAACCTTAATTAGAACTGTTCCAAATAAGAATTCCCGAAACCTCTCAAAAATGTCATTTTTAACAGCTTACTAGTCGCCGCCGGTTCCCAGAGGATTGTATCCCAGGTACTCTTTTTCTTCCTCTTCAAAGAAGATCCCGTTCTGGGAAAGCTCTTCCAGGATGGGTTGATAAACCTCGGGAGTGATGGGCAGTTGCACGCCGGGAGTGGTAATGGCGCCGTTCAGGATCTTTAGGGCAGCAATTGCTACCGGTAGCCCCACGGTTCTCGCCATGGCGGTCTCTGTCTGGTCTTCTCCAATGTTGACCATAGTAGCGTCTATTTGTTTGCGCTCCCCGTTAAGTTCATAGCCAAACTTGTGGTACATCACTATCATGTCCTTATCATCGGGGGCCAGGGCCCATTTTTCCATCAATATCTTCTGAAGGATCTCGGCAGGCGTTGCGTTTTTAAGGCCTATTCTTTTGGTTGGGTTGAAAAGGTC
>JBAVJB010000120.1:0-53220 GCA_049687495.1 Salinimicrobium sp. | reverse complement strand
GGGGAACCTGGGAAGAATTGAAGTAAAGAGCGATATTTGCCCCATGCAAGCAAGTTTGCCAAGCCTCTGAAACGCAAAAAACCCGCAATTTTCATTGCGGGTTTTTCTTTGCGGAGAAAGAGGGATTCGAACCCCCGGAGGTGTGACCCTCAACAGTTTTCAAGACTGCCGCATTCGACCACTCTGCCATTTCTCCTGAGTGCCTCATCAGCTATTTGCTGAATGCGGGTGCAAATATAAAAAGCTTTTTTGAATTTGGAAGAAGAAAATAAAATTTTTGGAACATCTTTTTCTCAGCCCCTGAAAAAGAACAAATTGCAGATTAATAATTTTGAAACTTTTTCTCCCAATTCCTCCATAAAAGGGTTAAAACAGCGTTAAACCTGCCGCAACAGGATACGATAACTTGATTTTAAAAGTTATATTAAGGTTTAGAAGAAATTTGCCTTAACAGGCGCTTTAGAGTGAGAAGGTTTTCCCCCTACGATACCTTCTCACTTTTTTTATGCACGGCATCTCCTTTTTCCCAGGCGGGAAGTTCTTCTACAGGGCTAATGGTAAAATCGTGTATCTTCCAATGCATATTTCGTAAGGTTTCATAGCCGGCCTCCAGGTCTTCCAGTTCAATAGCACGATTAGGCACTACCGCCACCTCCCCAAAGTAAACCTGTCCTGCTTCCCTAAACCGCACCGCCGCCTCACTTACCCAGGGCCATGAATTCACATTTTCGGCAATATCTTCTATAAGCGTATCATTTTTATCATGTACGTTCTTAGGATAACGGTCCATGAGGTCCAGGGCGGCGATCTTCACCCTCGTAAGCCCGTCTTTTAGTACAGAAAAGGAAATAAACAGGGCTGCAGCCGAATCTGCCCACCACCAGCCGTAACCTACCCCGGCTATACCAAGAATTGCGGCAAGAGCGGTCATATAATCGGCTTTTTGAGCAGTCGCATCAGTATGCAGCAGCTTGTTGTGCATCTTTTCGGCTTTGGGGAGTTTTTTGAAGCCCAGGATCATTGCAGGCACGGCGCTATAAACAAGAGCCACCATCATGACCCAGCCCATCCATACCTGCTGCCCAAAAAATACTTTTGAACCAATGGTAGGATGTTCGGCTTTTATGAGGGACATGGAAGAATCATATACCAGGAAGAGTCCCATTCCCAGCAAAGCAACGGCTCCGGCTAAGAATGAAATTGAAAAGACCCTGTGGAAGCCATAGGGAAATTCCTGGTTTGCACTTTTCCTATTGATCCTGGTCGAGATCAAAAATGCCACCGATGGCACCAGGCTAAGCACATCTTCCAGCCAGGCAGATTTCATGGCCTGCGATGAGCCCAGGGTAAGGTACATCACCACCACAACGCTTAGCAGGTAGATCACCGTGATCCATTCTAAGATTTTGGCCTGTTTTAGTACTTTTTGAAGGGATTGGGGGAGCTCGTAATCACGAATTGTTCTCATTTCCTGTCTTTTTTCTGAAGATAAAGTCCTCAAGATGCTTGAGCAACCTGTTCTCTCCTTTTGGAATTAAAAAAACGTGTTTGGTGTCGTAAGGGGCTGTGAGACCCGCTTTCTTTTTCCAGATGGTCTTCTTGCCTATCCCACCAACCATGACATGCAGTTCATATTTTTCCAGCTTTTCTACCAGTTCGCTTTCGGTACCTTTCTCGATCTTAATCCTAAGATTTTCCCTTTTGGCAAATGCTCTTAGCTTTTCGATCTCGGAACCGGTAAACTGATCATTGGAAATTTCCACATATGGAGGATTAGGCACGGCACCTACTAAAAGTGCGTCTTTTTTAGCCTCTTCAAAGGAGTCCTCCGGGTCGTTTGGGATGCTGCAGGCGGTGACCATCGACAGCAATGTCAATAATATCAACTTCCTCATAAGAACTAATTTAATTAAATAGGAGCAGCTGAGACTTCAATAGACGTTAAACCTTTACAAAAAATTCATTAAAATTCCTGTTTCGAGACATTATTTTTGATGAATTAAGATAAATAGTCTTTTTGGCTTGCTAATCTTTTCGGCTTTTAGAGGAAAAATTTCCTTCTTCTGAACCATCTGTAGCCGCAACCGCTAAGTTTGATCTTTTGGTCTTCAGGATCAAAGCGGTCATAGGTCTGGTCTCCAAAGATCTCGGTAAAGTTCTGGGGATCTTCCAGTTGTAGCTTTACCTCGACCTCTTCTTCGGAAAAATTATGAACGGAAATTCCCATTCCATGATGAGAAGATCTGCAAACTGCCAGTACTTTGGGATTGTAGGTCTCCAGCACCTCTACCTCTCCGTAGCCGAATTCCGGGCTTTCCTTCCGCAGATTGATGGCTCTTATCATCCAGTTCAAAAGGGAGCCGGGATCCCGGTGCTGGTCGTTCACATTTTTTTCTTTGTACCCAAAAGGTCCTTTTTCCAGGATCTTTCTCACCAGCTTTTCTTTAGGGGCTTTTGAAAAGCCGCCATTTTCATCCTGCGTCCATTGCATCAGTGTTCGCACACTTTCCCTGCCTTCCTGGCTCAGGTCCTCGCCCATTCCTATTTCCTGTCCGTATCTCAAGACGGGTGTACCGGGAAGGGTGAACAGCAGGCTGTACGCCAGCTCGATCCTTTTTTGGTCATTTTTAAGCATGGGAGCCAGCCTTCGTCTTATACCGCGGCCATAGATCTTCATGTCATCTTCGGGCGCAAAAGCTTTGTATACTTCCTGCCGTTCGCCATCTGTGAGGCGCTCAAGATCTAGTTCGTCATGATTCCGAAGAAAATTTGCCATCTGTTCCTGCCGGGCCAGCTTCGGCAGATTAGTGAGTGCTTTTATAATAGGCCCTGCTTCCTTCCTGGCCAGCGCCAGAAAAATGTAGTTGTTGAGATAAAAATTGAAGAGCATATGCATCTGGTCTTCGTTTCCGAAGTAGTTCTTATAATCCTGTGGATCCACATCCACCTCAGCCAACAGCACAGCATCTTTCTTGGCTTTTTCAACATACTTCCTAAAGTTTCTGAAGATCTCATGTGGATCTTCCTTGAACTTTTCGTTACCCTTCTGTCGAATCAGATGAGGGGCGGCATCTATGCGAAAACCTGATATTCCCATTTTCAACCAGAAATGCATGATCCTCATGATCTCATTTTGCACATTGGAATTGGTCAAATTTAGGTCGGGCTGATGCTTGTAAAAAGTATGATAGTAATAAGCGCCTGCCTCCTCGTCCCATTCCCAGGTAGAACCGCCTTGTGCATCCCCAAAAATGGCATTTTTGCCGTCATCATCAGGCTTTTCATCGCACCAGATGTAAAAATCCCTATACTTGTTTTCCTTGCTTTTCCGGGCTTCCTGAAACCAGAAGTGGTCAATGGAGGTATGATTGACGATAAGATCAATGATGATCCTTATACCGACCTCCTCGGCAGCATCAACAAGTTCTGCAAAATGGCCCAGGTCGCCCAGCCGGCGATCCACCTGGTAGTAATCTTCAACATCATAACCATTGTCGCGATTGGGCGATGCATAAAACGGCAGGAGCCATATGCAGGTTACGCCAAGGCTGGAAAGGTAAGTAAGCCGGTGCCGAAGCCCTTTAAAATCGCCAATTCCGTCACCGTCAGAATCCATAAAACTTTCTACGTCCAGCGAATAGATCACCGCATTTTTATACCAGAGATTGTTCATAAAGCTGTTTTTTTCTGAAGCATTTCACAGCAACAGCCATTGCTGCACCCAACTTTTCAAGTTATTGATTTTCAATCTTAAATAATTGATAAAGACTGCAAAGATTCTGATAAGAATTATGACGCATTGACACAATCAGATTTTCATAAGTAAAACAATAACAGAACTTTAAAGCTGCTTTAACGGCCAAAAAAATATGTAGGCTTTACATTTAGAAGCGCCGGAAAATAGCAGTTCGGCTGTCTTTCCCCCACTTTTTATTAACTATTCTAAATTATTTTCTATGTTTTATCATGTAAAAGACCTTCAGTACAACGCGCGGGTTTCTAAACCTGACCCCGCTTTTGCCAGCCTGTTGCTTGAACAATTCGGTGGCGCCAACGGCGAACTTGCAGCCGCCCTGCAGTATTTCACCCAGGCTTTTGCCGCAAAAAAGGTACATCCCGACAAGTATGACCTACTCATGGATATTGCTACGGAAGAATTCAGTCACCTTGAGATCGTTGGAGCAACTATTCAAATGCTGCTAAAAGATGTTCATGGCAGCCTTAAAGATGCGGCCGAAGAATCTGAAATTATGGAACTTTTAAAAGGAAAAGCTTCCAAAGAAGACTTCATCCACCAGGCCATGGTCAACCCGCAGTTCTTTTCTCTTAGCGGCGGCGGAATTCCCCTTAGCGACAGCAACGGAAACCCATTTTCCGGAACTTATGTCAACGCCAATGCCGATCTCACCGTAGACCTGCGCTCCAACATCGCTGCCGAATCAAGAGCTAAAATCGTTTACGAGTACCTTATGCAGCACACGAATGATCCTCATATCAAAGACACTTTGAGATTTTTGATGACTCGAGAAGTAGCGCATTACCAGATGTTTGAAGCTGCTCTTGAAGACATCAAGCCTAATTTCCCGCCGGGAGTATTGCAGTCTGACCCAAGATACAGCAACAAATATTTTAACCTCTCCAATGGAGAAGACATAAGAGGTCCCTGGAATGAAGGTAAAAGTTCACAATTGGGTGAGTCCTGGGAATACATTTCAGATCCCATTGAACACGTCAAGAAATCAAAGGGGATGACCGAGAATCACGAAAATACTTCGGGCAGAACGCTGGAAGAAATGGAGAAAAAGAGCAAAGAGCTAAGCAAAAAGAAGATCGAAGAGATCAAAAAAGCCATGCCTTCAGACGAAATGCAGTGGAGTAAATATTAAAGGAAAAAGGGTCCGGAGTTTCACTCCGGACCTTATTTTAAAAATGCTTATGAACAAATTTGAAATAGAATATTTCACCGACCCCTTATGTTGCTGGAGCTGGGCTATGGAACCGCAAATGAGAAAGTTGCGCTACCTGATGAAAGGCCGCCTGCAAATCAACTATGTCATGGGCGGATTGTTGAGGGACTGGCAACACTTCTCTGACGGGATGAACAACATCAACCGGCCTTCGCAATTTGGACCGCTGTGGATGGAAGCCAAACAACGCTCGGGGCAACCCATTGAGGAAAGCATCTGGATTGACGACCCTGTCGATACCTCCTACCCTGCCTGTTTGGCCGTAAAAGCCGCCGGACAACAATCTGCAATTGCCGAAGAAGCCATGCTGCGGAAACTGCGCGAGGCAGTGATGATCAAAAAGATCAACATTGGAGAGGTAGATGTATTATTGAAAATAGCAAAAGAACTGGAACAAAAGAAGATCCTTGATTTTGAGAAGTTCCAAAAAAGCCTTTTTTCAGAGGAAGCTTCGGCACTCTTTAAAAAAGATCTTGAGCTTTCAAAAATAAGGGGAGTGAGCCGTTTTCCAACCATGCTGATAAGCTTCGGCGGAAGAACCCTGCAGATCACCGGTTATCGACCATTTGAAGTACTGCTGGATACCTTCAAACTTTTGGATCCGGGACTCGAACTTCCGCAGAAGATCGATGAAAATGATTATATCAACAGTTGGGCGAGTTTGACAGCCAGAGAGCTTGAAGAAATTTCAACTGAAGAAAAACCCGAGAAAAACCCAGAAAAGATAGAGATCGAAAAATGACTTTTTTGACTATTGTTTAATCCTATAAATTCAGAATTATGAGAGGAAAGTTAAAAGAAGAAGGAAATTATGAATTATACAAAACCAATCACGGGCACGACATTCTCAACCTTGATGACGAGAATTATTTTGCCTTTGTGGAAGGTGACCAGGGAGATGTGATCATCAAATCTGATTCTGACCACAAAAAGGAGAAAACAGTGTCCAGGGGCAAATATTATTACGCCGATTTTAAAGATGACCCCGAATTCAAGGACATGCGCCACCTGTTCATGGAAGACGGTGAAAAATTCAGTGAGATCATCCTGCCCGAGGGCCTTCCGAAGGAAAGCGATTACCAGAAGAAACTGGTGAGGACAGATGAGAAAATTCCTAAAGACAAGGTTAGAGAACACGTTAAAGGAAAGGGTAACAAAGGCAGCGAAGACCAGTATGAAGGCAAAAAAGAAGGCCTTCGCAACAAAAGTAAGGAAGAACTGTACGACAAGGCCCAGAACCAGGATATTGAAGGCCGTTCAAAAATGGACAAGGAAGAATTGATCAAAAAACTGCAGGAAGGCGGTGAAAGCTCTGAAGATCTCAAGAATAAGACTAAAGAGGAGCTTTATGATATGGCCCGGAAGAAAGATATCGAAGGTCGTTCAAAAATGGATAAAGGTGAACTGGCCAAAAAGCTCAAAAAAGAGCAAAAATCTTAATATCCGTTCAAAAAGAACCGGATGATGTCTGTAGTGGTGACAATACCTACAAGGCGATCGTCATCAACTACGGGCAGGGCATGAAAATCATGTTTTAAGAAGAGGCTTCCGGCCTCTTTTATTGTGGTATCAGAATTTATGCTCACCACCTTTTTTGTCATTACCTGCTCAATGCTGAACATTTCATAGACCGTAGTCTCCACCTCATCCTCCTCGTCATTAACGGCATCGGCAAAAGAAATGCGCAAAAGGTCATTGTAGCTCAACATCCCCACGATATGCTCCTCATGTACCACCGGCAGGTGCCGTATATGGTTCTTTTTAAACATGGCCTCGGCAGTAGAAAGCTGGTCTGTGAGGCCTAATCTCATGATATTTTTGGTCATGATCTGGGAAACCGGAATATCTGTTTTCATAATGAAGTTTTTTGGGAACACTTCTAAAAATACGATTTTTCCGTCAGATTTTGGTTCTCTTCCCGTCTATTTAAGAGCAAAAAAATTCAGATTAAGCTGAATTCTGTTATCTTGCCTGTCCGAATAAAAAACTGAAATTATTTATGAAAAAAATCGTATTACTTTCTTTGGCGGTAAGTCTTGTGGCGTGCAAAGCCCAACAGCCCAAAGAAATTGAAGAGGCCAATGTGATGGAGTATGCCAATACCATTACTCCAGATGAACTTCAGGAACACCTTTATACCTTCGCCAGCGATGAATTTGAGGGCAGGGAAACAGGAGAACCCGGACAAAAGAAGGCGGCCGAATACCTTAAGAACGAGTACAAGAAGCTTGACATGCCTTCTCCAATGGGAGGAGATGATTACTTCCAGGAGGTGCCAGAAAGTGCCTTTTCAAGAGGTAAGGTAAAGGCTTCAGAAAACGTGTTGGCTTACATTAAAGGAAGCAGCAAACCCGAGGAATACCTTGTGATCTCCTCTCACTATGACCACGTGGGAATGGATGAGCAGGGGAATGTGTATAACGGGGCAGACGACGACGGATCGGGAACCGTTGCGATTCTTGAGATCGCCGAGGCTTTCACAAAGGCTGTGGAAGACGGTTACCGACCAAAGCGTTCTATACTTTTCCTTAACAACACAGGAGAGGAAAAAGGACTTGTAGGTTCAAAATGGTATACAGACCATCCTGTAATTCCGCTTGCTCAAACCGTGGCCGATCTTAACATCGACATGATAGGGCGCGTTGGCGAAGGAAAAGAAGACGCAGGAGATTATGTTTACCTCATTGGAAGCGACAAACTGAGCACTGAACTTCACGAATTAAGTGAAGAAGTAAACAACAAGTACACAAACCTGGAGCTCGATTATACTTACAATGATGAAAATGATCCCAACAGGTTCTACTACCGAAGCGATCATTACAACTTCGCAAAACATGATATCCCGATCATCTTTTACTTTAACGGGGTACACGAGGATTATCACCAAATGACCGATACTCCTGACAAGATCAACTATGATCTGCTTGCAAAACGCGCGAAACTGGTCTTCCTGACCGCCTGGGAAGTTGCCAACCGTGACCAGCGTCCTTTTGTGGATAAACCCACATTGACCGAAGCCACTGCGGAATAGGCAAAATCAAAACATAAAAAAACCTCACCCATCGGTGAGGTTTTTTGTTTTAGAGAGGTGTCAAAAATGACATTTTTTGAAGCCCCTTATTTTATCATTTTCAGGAAATCTTCTTCGCTGATGATGGGCACTCCCAGGCTTTCGGCTTTGGCATGTTTGCTGGGGCCCATGTTCTCCCCTGCCACTACGTACGCTGTCTTCGAGGAGATCGAGCCAGAAACTTTTCCGCCGTTATCTTCGATCAGCTTTTTGAGCTCATTGCGGGACATGGAGAAAACGCCCGAGACCACAAAGCTCTGGCCTTCCAGCTTATCGGTACGGCCGGCCATTTCTTCGGCAGAGATCTTCATTTGTACTCCATACTGCTTCAGGCGCTCGATGGTCGCTTTGTTTTCTTGCTGGGCAAAGAACTCCACCACGCTTTCGGCAATGCGCTCTCCAATCTCCTCCACGTTTTCCAGCTGTTCTTTAGAAGCGGCTTCCAGTGCATCTATGCTTTTGAATTCCCTGGCCAGCTTTTTAGCAACGGTTTCACCAACATATCGGATTCCAAGGGCAAAAAGCACACGCTCAAAAGGTATTTCTTTAGACTTTTCGATGCCTTTGATAAGGTTGTCTGCAGACTTTTCTGCCATGCGTTCCAAAGGCAGGATCTGCTCCTTCTTGAGCTCGTAAAGATCGGCATAGTTGCCAATAAGGCCTTCGTTCACCAGCAGGGCAACCGTTTCCCCTCCCAGGCCTTCGATGTCCATTGCCTTCCTGGAAATAAAATGCTGAATTCGTCCAATCACCTGCGGCGGACAGCCGGTCGCGTTGGGGCAATAATGCTGTGCCTCGCCCTCGTTTCGCACAAGTTCGGTATCACATTCGGGACAGTGATTGATATATTTTGTGGGTTCAGATTTTGGGTCGCGTTTGGTAAAATCTACCCCTACGATCTTCGGAATGATCTCGCCGCCTTTTTCGACGTAAACGTCATCCCCTTCCCTGATGTCCAGTTTCTCGATCTGGTCTGCATTGTGCAAAGAGGCTCTTTTCACCACCGTACCACCTAATTGAACGGGCTCCAGGTTGGCCACCGGCGTTATCGCGCCGGTCCTTCCCACCTGGTAGGTGATCTTGTTTAGATGGGTTGAAGCCTGCTCAGCCTTGAATTTATACGCCATGGCCCAGCGCGGGGATTTTGAGGTATGACCCAGTTCTTCCTGTTGATGCAGGTCGTTCACCTTCACCACAACCCCGTCTGTCTCATACGGCAGGTCGTGCCTGTGCACATCCCAGTAATTCACGTAATCCAGAACTTCCTTCATGCTTTTTGCAAGCGTAGCCTGTTCCGGGACTTTGAAGCCCCATTCCCGCGCCTGCTTCAGGCTCTCAAACTGCGTTTTCACCGGAAGGTCATTTCCTTTCAGGTTGTACAGCAGACAATCCAGCGGGCGGCGCGCCACCTCGGCGCTGTCCTGCAATTTTAAGCTTCCCGAAGCCGTATTCCGCGGATTTGCATAGGGTTCTTCCCCTGCCTCCACTCTTGCGGCATTGAGATGCGCAAAACCCTCATAAGGCAGCACGATCTCCCCACCAACTTCAAATTTATCGGGAAATTCTCCTTTTACCTTTAGCGGCACAGTGCGAATGGTGCGCACATTATTGGTCACATCATCACCTTTAAAACCATCACCACGGGTGACCGCCCTTACTAATTCCCCGTTCTCATATACCAGGTTAATAGAGGCCCCGTCGTATTTGAGTTCACAGGTATAATGAACGTCTCCATCGACCATTTTCCTTATTCGGTTTTCCCAGTTCTCAAGGTCTTCTTTCGAATAGGAATTATCCAGCGAATACATGCGATGCTCATGCACCACGGTCGCAAAATTCTTGGTTACTGCCCCTCCCACGCGCAACGTAGGTGAATTCTCGTCATAAAATTCAGGATGTGCCTCCTCCAGGGTTTGCAACTCCTTCAGTTTTTGATCGAAATCATAGTCTGAGATCTCAGGTTTATCGAGAATGTAGTACAGGTAATTGTGGCGGTGCAGCTCTTCGCGCAACGCCTTTATTTTTTTTTCCGCGTTCATAGCAGTTCCAGTCTGTCGTTTTTAAAAGCAGCTCCAAAAATGGCATTTTGGACTGATAATTTTATTTCAAAATTTGAAGCGTATGCCTTATCCCCTGTCGGGATCCAGTCTTTCTGTTCTTTGTTGATAATAATGAACAGGCCTTCATCGTCGCCTGTGGCACAAAAATGATCATAATCGCCGGTAAACTTCTGAAGCCCGAAATTGCTGTTCAAAAAGTTGAATTTTTCCTCCACATTTTCCGTGGCAAGGCCTATCTCGCTTAAGCCCAGCAGGCTCTTTTCTGAAAATTCTTCGGAAGCAGCCGTGAACATATGCCTGCGGGAAATGAACTCCACAATGTTTTTCTCGGCATCATAAAAATACACCGATTTTGCTTTCCAGCCGGGAAAATCGATGATCTTATTCTCTTCGTCTTTGAGAACTGTTGTGCGCTTTTCCAGCCAATCCAAAGCTTTTTCCTCCTGAAAGGCAGGAATATGTATAGCAATATGATAAGGCGTAGCCGAAGAATCCTGCTCAAATTCGAGGAGGGTATAACCAATCTTAAGCTGAAAGGAGGTTTTGAGCTCATTTTTCACCGGCAACTGCAAAACTTCGGCATAAAAGCGTTTTTGCGCCTGCAGGTCCCTGGTATACAGCTTCAAAAATTCAATTTTCATGATCTTTTTCCTCTTAGCATACGCTCTGCCCCGAAAATATCTTTTTTTAGCGTGCTACGGAAATTTTTCGCCTTTAAAAGTGCTGCAGTTTCCTCTCCGAAATATTCATTGATCTCAAAGAAAACCAATTCTACTCCTGAATTTTCTCCTGCAAGTTCAGCGATCTTCCTGTAAAACAGCAACGGGTCTTCATCTTTCACATACAAGGCTCCTTCGGGTTCGAATTCCAGTACATTTCTGTGCATTTCCTGCTTCTCCAGCTCCCGCACATAAGGCGGGTTGGAAACAATAACATCAAAGTTTTTTGACATTTTTGACACCTTAAGCACATCTACCTTCTCAAAAGCGACATTTACGTTATTGAGTTCCGCATTCTTTTTCGCGGTCTCCAAAGCAGCATCAGAAATGTCCCAGGCGGTAACTTTTACCTGCGGCAGCTGCTTCGCCAGAGAGATGGCGATACAGCCGCTGCCCGTGCCAATGTCAAGGATATTTACATCACTTCGGAAGGAACTCAGGTTTTCGACCATCCACTCTACCAGCTCCTCTGTCTCGGGACGAGGAATAAGCACGTTCTTATTTACCCGGAATTTCATTCCGAAGAATTCTGTCTCGCCCGTGATATACTGCACCGGCTCATGCTGCTCCAGCCTTTGCAGCGCATCTTGAAATTTACGCATCTCTTCAGGAGAAAGTTCCTTCTCAGGCGTCAGGGCCAGCTGCAGCCGGGACATGCCCAGGAAAGCTTCCGCAAGAATATTAAAGAAGGACTGCACCTCTTCGGGCGGAAATTCTTTTTCCAGCCGCTCAGTAAACTCTTTTTTAAACTCCCTGACTTTCAAATGTGGTGAATTAGAGATTGGTTAGATTGTTAATTGGTTAATTGGTCCTCCTTCGCTAAAGCTTCGGAGGATGAAAATATGGAACTTTGGATTTGGGATTTGCTAATTGATAATTGTTAATTGTTAAAGATCCTTGATCATCCACATGGTACAGTTATAGTGGCCGGTGTCCCCCATTGGCTTGTCCAGCGAGCGAAAACCGGTGCGCCCATAAAGCTTGCGCGCATTTTCCATATACGGCAAAGTTTCGAGGTAACACTGCTTAAAACCCTGGCTCCTGGCGTAGTCAAGACAGTGCTTCATCATTTCGGCACCCACGCCACGGCCACGGGCTTCGGGCAAAAAGTACATTTTTTGAAGCTCACAAACTTCAGGATCACCGCCCTGCAAAGGGGCGATCCCGGCGCTGCCAATGACTTTTCCATCTTCTTCCACCACAAAATACGCCATCCGCGGATGGTCATAAGTGGCATGCATGTCATTTAGGGAAGCATCCTCGTAAGCCGTACCCACCTTTGGCACGCCCATTTCCACCAGCACAGCCTGCACCACCTTTTTCACCTGCTCGTTATCCCGGGGTTGAATTTCCCTGATCTTATAATTGCTCATTCTTTTTCTAGAAATAGATTTAAAAACGTAAAAGTAGTGCATCAGCAGTTGTTCACAAAGCTTCAGTAAGGGTGCATTCCAGAAAAATCCTTCCGCAGCAATAGCAAAACTTCAACAAAACCGGGATATCATTCTGAAAATATCATATTATTCACCTACGACTGCAGAATTTTTTAGATTTTTCAGGTAAAATCTTCCACTGTAACCCTCAATTACTTAACTTTATAGTACTAGTAATCAAAAACTTACAGTTATGAAACATGTATTGATCATCTTGCTGATGTTTGGGGCCGTCAACATGAGTTGGGCTCAAGACCCGGAAGAATTAAAAGAGGCTACCGTCGAGTACATTAGGACCGACATGAAAATGGACCCTTACACACAAAGCGTAGCACTTACCATTCCCGAAGACCGGTATGGAGAATTTAAAAGCGCCCCTCTTACATTTATAAAAAACAGGTTTAGTCCTTACCAGCTGGTAAGTGAAAACAAAGACCAGAACTTCGACTCCTACGAGGTCTACTTCAACATAAAGAACGGTTATGTAGTGGCAAAATATGACGAAGAAGGTGATCTATTAAGCACTTTCCAGAGGTTCAACGACATACAGCTTCCCGAAAAGGCTAAAGAACAGATCATGAAAAAGATGGGAAAAGACACCCAGATCCTTGGGGCAAAAATGACGGCCGTTTCTGACGGATGGGATATAAGTAAGGAGATCTACAGGGTCGATGTTAAAGCTAATGGCAGGATCCAAAAAGTGAAATTGGTCAAGAAAGGAAACAATTACAGCATGTAAATTTTTATTCTTTCGAATTAAAAGATCCGGGACCGTTTGCGGTTCCGGATCTTTTTGTTCCAAAAATGACATTTTTGAGGAGTTTTTTCTTTGAAGCCCGATTCTTTAAATGAAATGCTATTTTTGTGGCATGACCGGGCACGAAAAATACATACAGCGCTGTATACAGCTGGGCCAAAACGGCCTTGGCCGCACTTATCCCAATCCTATGGTTGGCGCTGTGGTAGTCGTAGATGACCAGATCATTGGTGAAGGCTGGCACCAAAAGGCCGGGGAACCACATGCCGAAGTCCACGCCATTAATGCGGTGAAGGATAAGCGCCTTCTAAAAAAGGCCGTGATCTATGTGAGCCTGGAACCTTGCAGCCACTATGGGAAAACTCCCCCCTGCAGCAATCTCATCATTGACAGCGGCATTAAAAAAGTTGTTATTGGCACGGTCGATCCTTTCTCGGAAGTGGCCGGAAAAGGAATTCAAAAATTGATGACCGCAGGCTGTGAGGTCATTGTGGGGGTGCTTGAAGAAAAGTGCAGGGAGCTCAATAAACGCTTCTTTACATTCCACACTAAAAAAAGACCGTACATCATTCTCAAATGGGCGCAAAGCAGTGACGGATTTTTAAGTCCTGAACCTGAAGAAGATGCCAAACGTCGCCCGGTATGGATCACCAACCGGTATTCTAAACAACTGGTGCATAAATGGCGCGCCGAAGAACAGGCGATCCTGGTAGGAACCAACACGGCCGTTGTCGATAACCCACGGCTGAACACCCGGCTATGGAAAGGAAATGATCCCGTAAGACTGGTCCTTGACAGGCAGCTGCGCATTCCGCAGGATTCTCATCTTTTTGATGACAGCATCAAAACCGTTGTTCTTACCGAAGAACAGCCGGCCGGAAGAGGTTCCAAAAATGTCATTTTTGAGAGCCTTCATTTTGAGCAGCCCCTGGCACCACAGATCTGCGATATCCTGTTTAAACATGAATTGCAATCTGTCATCGTGGAAGGCGGCAGGCAAATGCTGAAAACCTTTCTGGACGCGGGCTTATGGGATGAGGCGCACGTGTTTACCGGCGACATCAGTTTTAAAAATGGCATAAAAGCCCCTGAATTTTCAGGAAACTTTATAGAAGAAAAAGAAGTACTTTCTGACACTTTAAGGATCTACAGGAATGATTAAGACAATAATTTTTGACTTTGGCGATGTCTTTTTAGACCTTGACAAGGCTGCCACCCTTCGCGAGCTGGAGCGCATGGAGATCTCAGATCTTTCAGAAGAAATGTTGCTGCATAACAGGAAGTATGAAAAAGGCCTGCTTTCTTCGGAAGAATTTATTCAATACTACTGTGATTATTATCCGCAGCTTACTTCCGAAGCTTTTAAGAAGTCATGGAATGCCATTTTGCTGAAGTTTCCCGAACACCGGCTGGAATTTCTGCAAAAGCTGAAGCAAGAGGGAAAATACAGGCTTATCCTGTTGAGCAACACCAACGATATTCATATTGACTGGGTGAAAGAAAACATTCCCTTTTTCGAAGATTTCAGAAACTGTTTTGACGCTTTTTACCTGTCACAAGAGCTCAACCTGCGTAAACCCGAGCCTTCAATTTTCGAATATGTGCTGCAGAAACATCATTTGAAGCCCAAGGAGACTTTATTCGTTGATGACACACCCGAAAATACCGCGGCTGCGGCCAGGCTTAATATAAACACCTGGACCATTGATCCTGCAAGCGAAGATGTGGTCGATCTTTTTGAGGTCAAAAAAGAATTATTTTGATCTACCTGCTGCTAAGTATTCTCTCGTCCAGTGTGATCTTCGTGATCTTTAAGCTGTATAACCGGTTCCAGGTTAACACGCTGCAGGCGATCATTTTCAACTATTTTTTCGCATTTTCGGCAGGTTTGCTCATTGATGAGCAACCGCTTCAGCTGCAAAGAATTCCTACGGAATCCTGGTTTTTGGGAACTGTAATCCTCGGCTTTATGTTCATCGCCGTGTTTTACCTGGCGGCCCTCACTACGCAGCGCAGCGGGCTCTCGGTAGTCTCGGTAGCCACAAAAATGTCTGTGGCCATTCCTGTTTTCTTCGGGATTGTGCTCTACAACGAAAGCACGGGATTTGTGAAGATCACCGGGATCATTTGTGCTTTGGTAGCCGTTTACCTTACCTCGATCAAGAAGAAGGAAGGCATCAAGATCAGGAAACGCAACCTGATATTTCCTTTATTGGTTTTCTTCGGAAGTGGGATCATTGACACCACCCTCAAATACCTGGAGACCACCTACGTGGCTGAAGCCGATGTCGCCCTTTTCTCCTCCACCATCTTTGCCATCGCCGGATGCATTGGGATCTGCATTTTGATAATACAGGGAATAAAGGGCACTCTAAAATTGCATTTTAAAAACCTCTTAGGTGGCATTGCTTTAGGAATTCCCAACTTCGGGTCGATCTATTTTTTGGTGCTGGCCCTGCGGAGCGGCGGCATGGAAAGTTCAACCGTATTTCCCGTGAATAACGTTGCCATTGTAATGATCTCAACGCTGCTGGGAATATTGTTGTTCAAAGAAAGAATGCTGCCAAAGAACTGGATTGGCATTGGCCTTGCCGTAGTAAGTATAATTTTGATCGCAACTGCCGAGCAATGGATGAAATAAAAGACACTTACAAAACGATTACGAAACCTTCAGAAGAAGTGTTGTTCAAGGACAAGAACAGCAAATTCTTCGGCTATGCTTTTCCGGTAACTTCCGAAGAAGAGATCAAAGAACACCTGGAAGACCTAAAGAAAAAACATCATGCCGCACGCCACTGGTGCTATGCCTGGCAATTGGGCAAAGCAGAGCATCATTACCGGGCAAACGACGACGGGGAACCGTCGAACTCGGCAGGAATGCCCATTTACGGGCAGATACAGTCTTTTGATGTCACCAATGTGTTCATCGTTGTGGTGAGATATTTTGGCGGGGTCAAGCTGGGTGTAGGAGGTTTGATCAATGCCTATAAGACGGCAGCCCAAATGGCACTGGAAGCTTCAAAAATTGTCACCAGGACCATTGACCTCAAGTTCGAGATCTCTTTTGACTATCCCGAGATGAACAAGGTAATGCGGGTGATCAAAGAAAATAATCTCAATGTGGTGGACCAGATCCTTGAACTGGATTGCAAGATCATCATCCTGGTAAGAAAAAAGGAAGCTGAAAGGATCTACGAAAAATTTGATGCTACCTATAAGGTACAGATAAAGGAACTGGAAAATTAGAACCCAAGTTTTTCCAGAATATACTGCGGACATTTCATGGGTTTGTTCTTCTCAATGTCCATAAAAATAAGGGTAGTCTCGGCCTCGGTGAGCAACTCCTCCTCCTGGTTATAGATACTGTACTCAAACGCAATTCTTACTCCCGGCTTTTCTTTTAGGCGAGTTTCGATCTTTAGCCTGTCATCAAATTTTGCAGATCTTTTGAAGCGCAGTTTCAGCTCATAAACCGGCAGCATCACCCCTTCCGCTTCCATCTTCTTATAGGAGATCCCCAAAGCATCAAGCCAGTCAATACGGGCAATTTCAAGGTATTGAGCATAGTTTCCATGATAGACCACACCCATTTGATCGGTCTCGGCATATCGAACTTTAACATAGGAAAAATGGCTTTTCATGATTTTTTTATGGGATATTTTAATTCGGTTTCGTACTTTCATCAACAGAACGAAGTATGCTAAAATTTTTGTTAAAATTCAAGAGGCAGAACGTTTTTTTTTCAGATTATTTGTTCACATATTTGTTGCTCTAAATAACCCGGGAGAAAGAAATCTTTTTCTCTTGATCTTATGGAAGTCTTAACTAACAACCGCTTAAAAAACCTCGAATCAGGAATGTCAGAAACTGCCCAATCTGTTTGGAACAGCTGTCTAGCTTTTATAAAAGACAACATTACCCCCCAGGCATACAAAACCTGGTTTGAACCCATTCAGGCGGTGAAGCTTACAGACAAAGCATTAAGCATTCAGGTACCCTCAAAATTCTTCTACGAATGGCTGGAGGAACATTATGTTAAACTTCTTAAAGTTTCGTTAAACAGGGTGCTGGGAGAACAGGCAAAACTGGTCTATGTCATACGTATGGAGAACACCTACGGAAATAAACAACCTTTTACCGAAAAGATCCCGAGTACCAACCGTTCTAACATGGCTTCACAAGAAGTTGATGTACCTATCAAGAACAAGAATCCTGAGCTGAAGAACCCCTTTATCATTCCCGGAATAAGGAATGTGAAGATCGAATCACAGCTTAACCCAAGTTATAACTTTGACAATTTCCTGGAAGGAGATTCCAACCGCCTTGCGCGTTCTGCCGGACTGGCCGTTGCCAACAAACCGGGAGAAACCTCTTTTAACCCGTTGCTCATCTTTGGAGGAGTAGGTTTAGGAAAAACGCACCTGGCGCATTCCATAGGGATCGAGATCAAAGACAAGTACCCTGAAAAAACGGTGCTTTATATTTCCGCAGAAAAGTTCACACAACAATATATTGAGTCTGTAAAAAAGAATAATCGTAACGATTTTATTCATTTTTACCAGATCATTGACGTGCTTATCGTGGATGACATACAGCTGCTTTCCGGAAAAGCCGGAACCCAGGACGTGTTCTTCCATATTTTTAATCACCTGCACCAGAACCGTAAACAGGTAATCCTTACCAGTGACAAGGCTCCTGTTGACATGCAGGATATTGAGCAGAGACTGCTGTCCCGCTTCAAGTGGGGACTTTCTGCAGAACTGCAGCACCCGGATACCGACACGCGAATTTCTATTATAAAGAACAAACTGTACAGGGATGGTGTTGACATGCCCGAGGAGATCGTGGAATTCCTCGCCAACAATATCAAGACCAACATCAGGGAGCTGGAAGGCGCGATCATTTCCCTTATCGCCCACTCCTCGTTCAATAAAAAAGACATCACCCTTGATCTTGCTAAAAAGATCGTTGACAACTACGTCAAGAATACCAAGCGTGAAGTTTCTATAGACTACATTCAAAAAGTGGTGAGTGAATACTTCCAAATGGATGTGGAAACATTACAGTCAAAAACGCGAAAAAGACATATCGTCCAGGCGAGACAGCTGGCAATGTTCTTTGCCAAGAAGTTCACCAAGGCCTCTCTTGCGAGCATTGGTTCACAAATTGGCAAGCGCGATCATGCCACTGTGCTGCACGCCTGTAAGACTGTTGATAATCTCGCGTCTACAGACAAACAGTTCAACAAATTCGTGGACGACATCAACAAGAAACTTACTCTCTAAAGCCTTTTTATGAAAACCAGGATCCTGATGGTGTGTCTCGGAAATATCTGCAGGTCACCCCTGGCCGAAGGCATTCTGAAATCTAAAGTTGACCCCGACAAGATCTTTGTTGATTCTGCCGGAACCGGAGATTACCATGTCGGACAGGCCCCCGATGAGCGCTCTGTAGATATTGCTCAGAAGAATGAGTTGGATATTACCGCCCAGCGTGGTAGACAGTTTTCTGTAACCGATTTTGATGAATTCGACCAGATCTACGTGATGGACATGAGCAACTATAGAGATGTTCTTGATCTGGCAAGAAATGAAGAGGATCGCCAAAAGGTTTCCCTTATTCTTAACGAAGTCTTTCCCGGGGAAAATGTAGAAGTACCCGATCCATATCATGGAGGTAAAGACGGTTTCCATAAGGTTTACAGCATGTTAAGCGAAGCCTGCGAACTAATTGCAAAAAAGAACAGCTAATTGAAAGAGCCTTTTTCACAGCCCGGTAAACTATATCTTATTCCTACGACTTTAGGAGACAACGAGCCACTGGAAGTATTGCCGGTAACCGTGCAACAGCAGGTGGAACGCCTCAATACCTTTATCGTTGAGAACCAGAAAACGGCAAGGCGAGCCATAAAACGGCTGGTGCCGGAAAAATCTCAGCCTTCCCTGAAACTTTTTGAGCTGAACAAGCATACTGATATTAATGATATTCCTTCCTTCCTCAACCCTTGTAAAGAAGGCATTGATGTGGGCTTGTTGAGTGAAGCAGGATGCCCTGGAGTTGCCGATCCGGGCGCCGAAGTGGTAAAGATCGCTCATCGTGAAGGCATTAAGGTGGTGCCTTTGGTTGGCCCTTCCTCCATTCTACTTGCCATGATGGCTTCGGGAATGAATGGGCAAAACTTTGCCTTTAACGGTTATCTCCCAATTGACAAATCGGCAAGAAAGAGTGAAATTAGAAATTTGGAACGCCTGTCTTTGGAGAAACAACAGGCACAGGCATTTATTGAGACGCCCTACCGGAATAATAAAATGCTGGAGGACCTTATTCATAATTTACATCCTGCAACCAGAGTGTGCGTCGCCTGCGACATCACATTAGCTTCAGAATATATAGTTACGAAGACTGCTTCGGAATGGGCAAAAACAAAAGTGGACCTTCATAAGAGGCCCACGATCTTTATATTGCAGAAGGAATTTTAGCCTTCGCCGTCCTGTTGGCTACAATGGTTGAAGTATCGTAACCGCCGAATTTTTCAAAATAGTGTTTTATTGAAGTTCCGAAGCCATCACGAAAGCTGTTGCTCCCGCCGCTTCTAAGATATTTTTTTACGTTACCCGCACCGGCAAGGTGTGCTGCAGCCAGGATACCCGATTCGGTTATGGTTACCCCGTTGATCACTTTGTCCTGGAAACGCTGGATGTCCTTACGAAGTATCCATTTGTTCCTGGAAGTGTTCGCAAAAAAAGCAGCTTCCTGAAGATCGGGGCTGTTTAGAAAAAGATTAGTATCACGTATCCCGATCATTTTAAGGGTTCCTCTACCAAACTGGTATTTGCCCAAATAACCGAAGTCATTGATAACGGAATAGTCGCCACCTGATTCTTTAAACCCTAGAGCTTCCTTAAAAGCTACAAAAGATTTTCCAAGCACCGGAGTTACTCTTCCGGCATTTTCAAAAACAGGTGCTTCAGAAGCTACAGGAACAGTAAACACCATTTCCTGGTTTGCAGTAGAAAATTCTGCTGCCAAAGCTGTTCTCATATCATTAGCTTTCTTAGCCGAAAAGCTATAAAAGAAAACAGATGCTCCTAAAACCGGCAATACCGAAAATTTTGCAATTTTCTTCTTCATCCTTTTAGTTTTTATTGAATAGATCTTGTAAGAGATTTCTTCAATTCAGCCGACAAATGTAAGATAATTTTTAAAAATCTAATTATCAGCCTGTTAAACAATTCTTAAAGCAATTTTTGCTAGTTGATTGTTATTATGCACAGAACGTGCCAAAAAGGGATTTAGTATACTTGTTAAGTTTTGGAAACGTGAAAGTTATGCCAAATGCTACCGGTTGATCTTTTGGCTGTTGATCCACCTTACATATTCGCGCTTATTGGCATTATGTTGGGCCAGGGTTTTGGAGAATTTATGATACCCGAAGTTCTTGACATCGGCAACGAAATACATGTAGTCGTGATCTTCATAGTTGAGAACCGCCTTTATTGAGGAGATGTCCGGCATCGTTATAGGTCCCGGGGGCAGTTCCTTATATAAATAGGTATTGTATGGAGACTCAAGTGTAAGGTCTTTGTAAAGCACCCTTTTAATAATAGTATCAAAGTCTTGCAACCTATCTTTGATTGCGTAGATCACGGTAGGATCTGCATCCAGTTTCCAGCCTCTCTTGATCCTGTTGATATAAACTCCCGCTACTCTGGGCCTTTCATCAACCTTAGAGGTCTCTTTTTGAACAATTGAAGCCACTACCATTACCTCTTTCGGACTGAGGCCTATTTTTTCAGCTTTTTGAAGCCGCTCTGCGTTCCAGAAACGCTCATACTCCTTTTTCATCCTTTCACGGAATTCTTCAGCAGAAGTATTCCAGTAAAATTCGTACTTGTTGGGAACATACATGCCCAAAGCATTGCGTTCATTGAAATCATTGGTTCTCAAAAATGAGGAATCACGCATGCTTTCCAGAAGCTCAAGGCTATCTGCTTCTATTTGATTTGCGATCCTGCCCGCCAGATCTTCCAGCCGCTCCTGGTTGTTGAAGGTCACCCAAACCGGAACGTTCGTGCTCCTAAGCACATTCACCAGTTCATTATTGTTCATCCCTTTTTGCAGCACAAAATGTCCTGCTTTCACATTGGAAGTAAAGCCCTTTTTGCCCGCAACCATATCAAAAGCCGAAATATCTTCCAGCAATGGCTCCAGCTGTCGGCGAACTTCAGCGTAAGAAGAACCTGTAGACACATAAACATCTACGGTCTCTTCAGAAAAAGCAGTATTTGGAGAAAAGATAAGATTGTAGACATACCAGGAGAAAACACCCAGTCCCAGAGCAATGAGAATGGCCACTGCTGCTAAAATTTTTCTAATGTACATTATTGATCAATTGGTAAGTGAGTTCATCTTTGAACTCGTCATTTATTTTTAGCCAGTCCTTTTTTCTTGCGGTACATTCAAATCCGGCTTTTTCGAACAGTAATTTACTGGAACTGTTGTCTGCCGCTACATTGGCATATACCTGGTGAAGCCCGAGGTGGACAAAACAGTATTTGCAAAGGAGCACCAGTGATTCTGTTCCAAAACCTTTATTGCGGTGCGTCTTACTCTGAATAAGGATGCCAAGGGCCGCTCTTTGGTTTTTTGGGTCAAAATCAAAAATATCAATGAAGCCCAGCGGCACATCATCATATTGAGAGATCACCAGCCTAAGCTGCTTGACCTCATAAATATCTTTGTGGGAATTTTGAAGATACTGTTTAAGGAGGTAACGGGAAAAAGGCGCGCTGGTAGCGCTCACTTCCCAGAATTGCTCATCGTTTTCCACCGTGAACAGGAAGTCGAGATCATCGGGTTCGAGGGCCCTCAAAAATACCTTTTCTCCTTTTAATGTTAACATTCAATACTTCCTTTAAATACCATTTTTGCCGGACCGGTTAGCCAGATATTTTTAAATCCGTCGGCATCTTTTTCGAAAGATACTCCAAGCACACCTCCTAAAGTTTCCAGGTGGATCGTTCTTTCCTCTGCCTTGCCCGTGGCGAATGCCGCTAAAGCTACAGCAGTGACACCTGTTCCGCAGGAAAGGGTTTCGTCTTCTACTCCCCTCTCAAAAGTGCGAACTTTAAAGGTCGCTTTATCCAAATACTGCGCGTAATTGACATTGGTGCCTCCGATTTTTTTATATTCCGAAGAATTTCTAACCGCCGCACCTTGGTGCTTAATATCTATTGCATCCACCCCATCAACAAAAACAATATGATGAGGCGAACCGGTATTGACAAAAACCGCATCTTTTTTCTTTTCAACGATATCAACATCGGTCATTTTTAGCCCTATCAGTTCATTTTGAACCACGGCTTCATGAAAACCGTCAATTGCCGAAAAAGCTGCTTTATCTTTTATAATGCCCAGCTGTTTTGCGAAAGCTACTATACACCTGCCGCCATTCCCACACATGCTGCTCTCCCTGCCGTCGGCATTAAAATAGACCATTTTGAAATCATCCAGGTCGTTATCTGCCTCCTCCAGGAGGATGAGACCATCGGCGCCAATGCCAAATTTTCTGTCACAAAGGCTCTTGATCAAATTGGTATTATTTTTGGATACCACTTGTTGACGGTTATCTACCATAACAAAATCATTTCCCGTACCTTGATATTTGTAAAAAGACAGCTGCATGAGGTAAGTTTTTAAAGGGATCAAAGATACAATAAAAGACAGAAAAGAGATGGCGTTAAAGAACCGTTAAACTCTGTTTTTTAAATACTACAAAATATAAATATGATGTTTAACCAATAAAACCACAAGCTTACAAAAATGAAAAAAGTAGCTAATTTACTGGTTGTTTCCGCACTTGGAGGCATGCTTTCATTAGGAGGTTATTTTGCCTTTTTTGATGAAGAGCCGGTGGTGCTGGACAACCAGGGAAGTATTCCCGCTTACACTCCCGTTAACTATAACAGCGCTTCGGCTACGACTTCGCTAAATCCCGACTTTACCGAAGCTGCAGACAAGTCTGTGCACGCCGTGGTGCACGTGAAGAACATGGCCGTCACGCGTAATCCTTTCTCGGGAAACCGCGCAGGCATCGCCCTTCAGGGAACCGGTTCGGGCGTGATAATTTCTCCTGACGGATACATCGTGACCAATAATCACGTGATACAGAACGCGAGTAAACTGCAGGTCACTCTAAACAACAACGAAAATTATATGGCCGAGGTCATAGGTTCAGATCCTAAAAGCGATATCGCCTTGTTGAAGATCGATGCCGAAGAACTTGACTATTTACCTTTTGGAGATTCAGATAATGCCCGCATTGGAGAATGGGTTTTGGCAGTTGGAAACCCTTTTAACCTCACTTCTACAGTGACCGCAGGGATCATTAGCGCCAAATCAAGAGACCTGGGAATGGACAGCAATGTCTCCTCCTTTATTCAAACCGATGCTGCAGTGAACCCGGGAAACAGCGGCGGTGCGCTGGTAAATATCCATGGGGAACTTATCGGGATCAATACAGCGATCACCTCTCAAACCGGAAGCTATGTAGGATACGCCTTTGCAGTTCCTTCCAACAATGCGAGAAAGATTGTCGAGGACATTCTGGAGTATGGGGACGTACAGCAGGGAATACTTGGAATTCGTGGAATGCAGGCTGCAAGAGCTGCGCAAGAGCTCAACCTTGACGTTTCAGAAGGAGTCTATGTTGACGAGGTCGAAGAAGGCAGCGGGGCCGCTAAAGCCGGAATAGAATCAGGTGACATTATCAAGCAAATCGACAATGTGACCATCAGGAAATTCGCAGATCTTTCAGGATATATCAACTCCAAACGGCCTGATGATGTGGTCAAGGTAACTGTGCTTCGCGATGGGGACCAAAAAACACTTGACGTAAAACTTACTAAATATGAAGTTTACCAGATCAAAGCCATTGGGCTGGAAGTGACCAATGCTTCAAAAGATGAACTTACAAATAATGGAGTTTCCAACGGGGTAAAGATCACCCGCGGCCTTACTCCTAAAATGCAGAATGAAAACCTGTACGGCACTATTATTACCGAAATAGATAATATACCCGTAAAGAATATTGAGGATGTTGAAAGAATCATGACAAGAAGAAGCCCCTCAGACCCTGTGAGCGTCACTTTTATTACTCCTAACGGGGAAAAACAAAAGTACGTCTGGAGGTAAAAACTTCAGCAATAAAAGCACAAATACCTGTCTTGAAAAAGGCAGGTATTTTTTTGTTCAAATACCTTTACGAAAACGTTTGAAATATATATTTTTGCTCCGGTTTTAAACAAGCAACACAACCAAAAATGAATTCAAACGAAGTTTACGAAAAAGAGCTGGCCTTTCAGGCAGACAGGCGTCGGGCTGCGGTACAATTTATCAAGACGGTAAGTGACCTGTGGTATGACAAATCCATTGAGCTGGTGCTCTTCAGAAATCAGCTTATCGATCGCAATGTGAGCGACATTCTTGATTTGCACGAATATGCCGGCGAATTTGTACAAAAGCCTATTTCAATTTTTGACTCTGTAGAGATCGCCGAGGCTATTAAGACCCTGGATTTTCCACCGGCTAAGCTGGACATTGGAAAACTGACCTACGAATATCATCTTGAAGACCAGAAATACGCCAATGCTACCGCTTTTGTTTCGAACAAACTGAAGGACGCAAAAAAATACGAGGAGCTAAAACCTAAGGATGTTGTGCTTTACGGCTTCGGAAGAATTGGCCGCCTTTTGGCCAGGGAGCTGATGACCCGTACCGGAAAAGGCAGTCAGCTTAGGCTAAGAGCCATTGTTACCCGCGGAAATATCGATGATACCATTCTGGAAAAAAGAGCTTCTTTGCTGAAGAACGATTCGGTTCACGGAGACTTTTCGGGAACAGTAGCGATCAATTCAGAAAAAAAATGCCTTATCATCAACGGTACGACCGTTCACATGATCTCTGCAAACGAACCCGAGGAAATCGACTATACCCAATACGGCATTAATAAAGCCCTGATCATAGATAATACCGGCGCTTTTAGAGATGAAGAGGCGTTAAAGCGCCACTTGAGTGCAAAAGGAGCAGACAAGGTATTGCTTACCGCCCCGGGCAAAGGAGTGCCGAACATCGTACACGGAGTAAACCACCTGGAGTACAATCCCGATGAAGTTTCAATTTTTTCGGCCGCTTCCTGCACCACTAACGCCATTACTCCTGTGCTTAAAGCAGTTCAGGATTCTTTGGGAGTGGTTCACGGACACCTGGAAACCATTCATGCATATACCAATGACCAGAACCTGGTAGACAATATGCACAAGAAATACAGGAGAGGTCGTGCCGCTGCACTGAATATGGTGATCACCGAAACCGGAGCCGGAAAAGCCGTTTCAAAGGCGCTTCCCGTTTTTGAAGGCAAGCTTACCTCAAACGCTATTCGCGTTCCTGTTCCAAATGGCTCGCTTGCTATTTTGAACCTGGAGATAGAGCATCCTACTTCAAAAGACGCTGTCAATGAGATCCTTAAAAAATATGCATTAGAAGGAGACCTGGTAGAACAGATTAAGTATTCGCTTGACAACGAACTGGTATCTACAGATATCGTTGGTTCTGCACAGCCCTCAATCTTTGACAGCAATGCGACAATAGTTACCCAGGATGGCAAGAATATAGTGCTTTATGTATGGTACGACAATGAGTATGGCTACAGCCACCAGGTGATAAGACTGGCGAAATACATCGCCAAGGTGAGAAGGTTCACCTATTACTAGCGGAATTTTTAATTGTTGAGTAGAAAAACCCGTTCTTTTTAAAGCGGGTTTTTCTTTTTATAGAGGTGTCAAAAATTTAATTTTTAAAGGACCTTTCTGCAGTGAAAATTTGTTAGTAGTTTTGCAGCCAAATTTAAAACGGGTACAGAATCACAGGAAGTTAGGGTTGAAAAAAAGTAAAATTCTGTGGCAATATCAACTGCCTATACTCGTTCTGCTAATGAAAAAAGAAAACTACTATGAAAAAATTTCTATGCTCCTCCATTCTTATGTTATGTCTTACCGCGGTAGGATTTGCCCAAACCTCTTCGGAAACCACTATTGATGAAAAATTTTCTGAATTGATCACCAGCTCCAATAACTTTAAAGGTTATAAAGTGGTAGATTCAGATGAGCTGTTAAAGCTACAAAACCTTACCTCCAACAGGATCTCAGAATTAAAAGAAGAGATCGCAGCCTCCAAAAAGGCAGCACTTTCTCAAAAAGAGAAGATCGCAAAGCTAAAAGCCGATGTTGAATCTTTGCAGCTGCAACTTCAGGAAGTCACCGCAGACAAAGACTCCATTGCCTTTCTTGGAATGCCCTTCAGCAAAACTTCATACAAATCCCTGATGTGGGGAATTGTTGCAGCACTTGTACTTGCTTTGACCCTGTTCGTTTTCAGGTTCAAAAAGAGCCATGTGCATACTTTGGAAGCCAGAAAGAACCTTGCCGAAGTTGAGAAAGAATTTGAAGCTTACCGCGCAAAATCCTTGGAAAAGGAACAACGCCTTGGTCGCCTCCTACAGGACGAGAAGAACAAGCAAATGAAAATGGTGAAATAGCCATTCTTTTTAAGGGCCTCAAAAAGGCCCTTTTTTTATACTTTTGCACGGCCAGAAAAAGTTGTTATGCGCATTGATATTATTACCGTTGTCCCCGAGATCCTAAGAAGCCCTTTTGAAGCCTCTATTCTTAAGAGAGCCATTGAAAAAGGCCTGGTAGAGATACATCTACACAACCTGCGGGATTATGTGACCGATAATTACAAACAGGTAGACGATTACCAGTTTGGAGGAGGCGCAGGCATGGTAATGATGGTGGAGCCTATTGATAAATGTATCACGGCACTTAAAGCTGAAAGAACATATGACGAGGTGATCTATATGACACCCGATGGCGAGCAGCTCAAGCAGGGCGTTGCCAATCAACTTTCGCTTAAACAGAACCTTATTATCTTGTGCGGACATTATAAAGGAGTAGACCAGCGGGTGCGGGAGCATTTTGTGACCCGCGAAATTTCGGTAGGAGATTATGTGCTGTCGGGAGGTGAACTGGGCGCCGCGGTGCTTTGTGATGCGGTAATCAGGTTGCTGCCGGGAGTTCTTGGCAATGAAACCTCTGCCCTAACCGATTCTTTCCAGGACAATTTGCTTGCTCCTCCAATTTATACGAGACCGGCAGACTATAAAGGCTGGAAAGTACCGGAGATCCTAACCTCAGGCAACTTTCCGAAGATAGAAGAATGGAGGGAGCAGCAAGCCTATGAAAGGACTAGAAAACTGCGTCCGGACATGCTTGAGGATGATGAAAAATAATTTTTAGTTTACCGCTTCGGGCATTCAAAAAATTTTATACTTTTGCACACGTTTCTAAACCAACCTCTGGCGAAATCCGTGAACGTTGCTTTAGACTTTACTTTTAAACCATTTGAACATGGAAACTTTAGTTAAGTTTGTACAGGACGAATTCGTCACAAAAAAAGAATTTCCTGAATTTTCAGCAGGGGACACTATTACAGTGTACTATGAAATTACAGAGGGTGCTAAAACCCGTACCCAGTTCTTCCGTGGAGTTGTGATCCAGAAAAGAGGAACAGGAGCTTCTCAAACCTTTACCATTCGTAAAATGAGTGGTACAGTTGGAGTGGAAAGAATTTTCCCATTGAACCTTCCTGCCCTTCAAAAGATCGAGATCAACAAGCGCGGTAAAGTGCGTAGAGCGAGAATCTACTACTTTAGAGAGCTTACCGGGAAAAAAGCCCGTATCAAAGAAAGAAGAAGATAATCTCTCACCAGATATTCTCTTTAAAGCCTCACATTGTGAGGCTTTTTTATTGCTTCTATTTTTTAAGATAAATTTCACAACATTTTGACAGTCAGAAACTTGCAAATAAGGTTCTTACTTCGTAAATTTAATAGTGGATTTTTAAAAGGTACAGAATGTCGCAAGGAATTCTTCTTTTGGAATCCCTGTAGAGCAAAGTTCTTTACATATTGGTTTTTCGTTTTTGACAACAATATGTCCTGCATAGTTGGTTTAATTCGAAAAATCCTTTTGGAACAGTTTACACACACTCTTTTGGGAAATGTGAATTGTTCCTGATGAAATAACTTACTTGCTTTTAAGATGATGAAAAGTCTTGACGAGGAACGTAAAAATTCAGCAACACAAGTTATTTCATTAGAAGCCATTTCATTATAATTTTATAGTGAAATGGCTTTTTTTATACCTCAACAAGCGGCTTCCCCCTGTCTTCTTAGGCTTTGACCTATGAAAAACGCTTTAAAAATGGTAAATTGCACGGAACATTCTCAAAAAATAAATACTAAACCATATGACACAGAAAACACAGATCATCTATACCAAAACCGATGAGGCCCCGGCTCTTGCAACCTACTCTTTCTTACCTATAGTTCAATCTTTTACAAGGCCGGCCAATGTTGATCTGGAAACCAAAGACATTTCCCTGGCGGGAAGAATACTTTCCCAATTCCCCGAAAGACTTTCAGCCGATCAAAAAGTTGCTGATGACCTGGCAGAACTTGGGGAACTTGCAAAAAAGCCTGAAGCTAACATTATTAAACTTCCAAATATCAGCGCCTCTATTCCGCAGCTAAAGGCAGCCATTAAAGAACTTCAGGAGAAAGGCTATGACCTTCCTGAATATCCCGACGAGCCAAAAACAGCCGAAGAAAAGGCGGTAAAGGCCAAATATGATAAAGTAAAAGGAAGTGCTGTGAATCCGGTGCTTAGAGAAGGAAACTCTGACAGGCGTGCCCCGCGTGCTGTGAAGAACTATGCGAAAAAACACCCGCACTCCATGGGAGCCTGGGATCCAAATTCAAAAACCCACGTTGCCACTATGGGCAAGGATGACTTTTACAGCAATGAAAAGTCGGTTACCCTGGCCAAAGCAACAGATGTCAAGATACAGCTGGTGACCAAGAGCGGAGAGACACAAGTGCTTAAGGACGGGCTGCACCTGCAGGAAGGAGAAGTGATCGATGGAACTTTTATGAGCAAAAAAGCCCTGCTTAAATTTCTTAAAGAGCAAATAAAAGATGCCGAGAGACAGGGCGTGCTTTTTTCTGTTCACCTCAAGGCAACTATGATGAAGGTGTCAGACCCTATTATTTTTGGACATGTGGTAGAAGCATTTTTTAAAGATGTTTTTGAAAAATATGCCGCAGACCTTGAAAAAGCAGGAGCCGACCCGAACAGTGGACTTGGCGACGTTCTTAGCGCCATCAAGAATCTGCCTGCTGAAAAGCGAACCGAGATCGAGAACGCGATCAAAAAAGACCTTGATGAAGGACCGGATCTTGCTATGGTAAATTCCGATAAAGGAATAACAAACCTGCACGTGCCTAGTGATGTCATTATTGACGCCTCTATGCCTGCAATGATCAGGACTTCAGGAAAGATGTGGAATGCCGACGGAAACACTCAGGACACTAAAGCAGTGATTCCTGACAGCAGTTACGCCGGAGTGTACCAGACCACGATCGACTTCTGTAAAAAACACGGCGCCTTTGATCCTACCACCATGGGAACTGTTCCTAACGTAGGACTTATGGCTCAAAAAGCCGAAGAATACGGCTCTCACGATAAGACCTTCGAAATTTCGGAAGACGGAAAAATGCAGGTGATCACTTCAGCAGGAGAAGTATTGATAGAGCATTCCGTAGAAAAAGGAGATATCTGGAGAATGGGGCAGGTAAAAGATGCTCCTGTACAGGACTGGATCCAGCTGGCAGTAAAACGCGCAAGAGCTACCAATAATCCTGCTGTTTTCTGGTTGGATAAGAACCGTGCTCATGATGCCGAATTGATCAAAAAAGTGAACAAGTATCTTCCAAAAGAGGACACTACAGGCCTGGAAATACTTATCAAGTCTCCCGAAGAAGCAACACAATACACGCTGGAGCGCATGAAAGACGGGAAAGACACTATTTCTGTGACCGGCAATGTGCTTCGTGATTATCTTACAGACCTCTTCCCTATCCTGGAAGTTGGTACCAGTGCAAAAATGCTTTCTATCGTGCCGCTTATGAACGGCGGAGGCCTTTTTGAAACCGGTGCAGGAGGATCGGCGCCAAAGCACGTGCAACAGTTCGTGGAAGAAGGCCATCTAAGATGGGATTCCTTAGGAGAATTTCTTGCATTGGCTGTTTCCCTGGAACACCTGGGAGAAAAATATGGGAATAAGAAAGCCATTATACTTTCTGAAGCCCTGGATAAGGCTACGGAAGAATTTCTTGAAAAGGATAAATCTCCTTCCAGAAAAGTGAATGAGCTTGACAACAGGGGCAGTCATTTTTACCTGGCACTCTACTGGGCGGAAGCATTGGCCGAGCAGAATGAAGACCAGGAACTAAAAGCCCATTTTAGCGAGATCGCCAAGAAACTGAAAGAGAATGGAGATAAGATCCTGCAGGAGCTGATAGAAGCTCAGGGATCTCATGTTGATATTGGAGGTTATTACAAACCTGAAGAAGCAAAAGTGACCCAGGCAATGCGCCCGAGTCCCACACTTAACCGCATCTTGAGCGGGAAATAAGACCTTTCCAAAATTGCATTTTTGAGCCGGAAGAAATTCCGGCTCTTTTTGTTTTTATCTGCTTCTTCAGAAAAAACCTATATTTAAAGCTTTACTAACTAACCTAAACAAAATGAAAAACATTTTTTTGATCTTGTTGCTGTTTGCAGCAGTTGCCGTAAATGCACAGACAACTGAAGGAACGACAATAACAGTGAGCATAGACAATGTGCCCGATGGCCAGGGGAAAGTGATCGTAAGTCTTTTTAACCAGGACACCTTCATGAAGGCGCCTCCCATTCAAAGCGAAAGCAGCAGCATTAAAGATGGAAAGATAAGCGTGAGCTTTACCGGCGTAGCGCCGGGAGAATATGGAGTGATTAGCTTTCACGACAGGAACGACAATGGCAAGATCGACATGAATTCCACCGGAATACCTACTGAAGCATACGGAGTTTCCAACAATCCTATGAGTTTTGGACCACCACAATGGAGCGAAGCAAAATTCGAGGTTACTGGAGAGCCGGTAGAGCTAAAGATCCGCTATTAAAGAGCAAACGACTGTTTATGAAATGCCTGTTTATAGATAAACAGGCATTTTTTTATTCTTCCCATAGAAAAAATAAATACCTTTGTTTTCCATTTGAAAGCCCTCTTATGACTATTACACAGTTGCACTATGTTCTCGCAGTTGCCGAACATCAAAACTTCACCAAAGCAGCTCAAAAGGTATTCGTGACCCAGCCCACTTTGAGCATGCAGATTCAAAAACTGGAAGACGAACTTGATGTACTTATTTTTGACCGTTCAAAGAAGCCGATAGAGCTTACTGAAACCGGAAGGAAGATCGTGCAGCAGGCACGAAATATCGTCAATGAAAGTGACCGAATTCAGGACATTGTTGACCAGCAAAAAGGCTTTGTAGGCGGGTTGTTTCGCCTGGGAGTCATCCCAACGGTAATGCCGACCCTCCTGCCCATGTTCCTGAACAATTTCATCAAAAAATACCCGAAAGTAAAGCTCAAGATCGAAGAGCTGCATACAGAGGCTATTATTGAAAAACTACAGGACGGGCATTTAGATGCAGCCATTGCGGCAACCCCTTTAGAATTGGAAAACATCAAGGAGCAGGTGCTTTATTATGAGCCTTTCGTAGGCTATATTCCGCCGGGACACAGGCTTTCCTCCAAAACTAAGCTGCAGCCTGAGGATCTTGATCTGCAGGACATCTTACTTTTAGAAGATGGACACTGTTTCAAAGACGGGATCCTGAATATTTGCAAGGCTACAAAAAATTCTTCCGAAGGACATTTTCAGCTGGAAAGCGGCAGTTTTGAGACCATGATAAAGCTGGCCAATGAAGGCCTGGGAATGACATTATTGCCCTACCTGCACACTTTGGATATGAGGGATTCAGAAAAAGGAAATCTGCGCATGTTTGCAGAGCCGAGTCCGGCACGCGAGGTGAGCTTGATCTACAACAAGAGCGAGCTTAAAATGCAGATCATCGAGGCCTTAAGAAAAACCATTGCAGGAGTCGTCAAGGGTGCTATAACTTTCCAAAATGTCAAAATTGTGAGTCCTCTTCCGCAGAAGCAGAAATGAGGAAGAAATTGAAAGACAAAGAAAAAGCGGCTTTTTAAGCCGCTTTTATTTTAAGGATTAAGATAAATTAAACATTGATTGAGTTCCGGATTCTGCCTGATCAAAGCTACAATGTAAACTTTTAGTTCTTCGATCTCATAAGGCAGCAATCTTTGAAGTGCTTTTTTTACTTCTTTGCAGAAAAGCGTAACATCAAAACTTACTTTGTCAAGCACGGTCTTGGTGTACTCAAACATCGCTCTCGCCATAATTCATAATGATTTATTAGTAACCTGGTTAGAATTAGTAGAGATATATTCTATAGGCGCAATCGTTTTCGTTGACCGTATAAAAATAAGAAAAAATTATTTTTCCGAAAGAAGATGAACAAGATTTAACAGTTAAAATCGGTTGTCCCCGCTTACTATATCTCCAAGTCCGCCCAGGATACTGCCTTCTCCTTTATCCCTGCCTCCGCCTTGTGGTGCGGCGGCTAAAATACGACCGGCTAACCTGCTGAAAGGCAATGACTGAATGTAAACCGTTCCCGGTCCTGTAAGGGTTGCATAGAACAATCCTTCCCCTCCAAAAAGGCTGTTTTTGATGCCTCCTATAAATTCAATGTCATAGTCAATTTCTTTAGTGAAGCCAATAATACACCCCGTATCCACCTTTAATTTTTCACCAGGCTGCAACACTTTTTTGGCAGTGGTACCTCCCGAGTGAACGAAAGCCATCCCGTCACCTTCCAGCCTTTGCATGATAAATCCTTCCCCGCCAAAGAAGCCGCGGCCAAGCTTTTTACTGAACTCCACTCCTATTGACACCCCTTTGGCCGCACAAAGAAAAGCATCTTTTTGACAGATGAACTTGTTACCGAATTCGGTAAGGTCAATAGGAATGACCTTGCCGGGATAAGGTGAAGCAAAGCTGATCTTCTTCTTACCCTGCACCTCATTTGAGAAAATGGTCATAAAAAGGCTTTCTCCGGTGAGTAGCCGTTTTCCGGCGCCCAGCACTTTTCCCAAAAAACCTTCGTTCTGTTTAGAACCGTCACCAAAGATGGTGTCCATCTTGATACCGTTGTCCATCATCATAAAGTTGCCGGCTTCGGCGATCACCGCCTCCTGCGGATCAAGCTCCAGCTCAACATACTGCATTTCCTCTCCAAAGATCTCGTAATCGATTTCATGTGAATTCATATCTGTATTGTTTTATGTTCAATTTTTCAGGTTCCAGGTTCCAGGTTCAACAGGCAAATTACCACTTGCGACCTTTAACTTTTCAACTTCACCGTCCACTCAAATTCGAATACCGAAACCTCCACTCCTTCTTCATTTACTCCTGTCGACTTCATCCAAAAGGTCTCCCCTTCTCCCGTTGCAATGGTTTTTTCTATCGCTGCCTTTGCTTTTGCGCCGTCTTCACAGCTAAAGCTGATATTTCCGGTCGCCTTCTTGACAAATTTCGAAGTGTTTTGCGCTACCAGCATCGACACCTTTTTTTCGCTTTTTTGAATGCTTTGCATTACAAGAGCCCCGGTGCTCAATTCGGCTGCCATCGCCTGCACGGCGAAATACAGTGAGTTGAATGGGTTCTGGTTGATCCAGCGGTGCTTTACTCCCGTCACACATTTTTCCCCGGTCAGCTCCTTCGCCCGCACCCCGGTCAACCAGGCGCTGGGAAGTTTTAACATTAGAAAGGTGTTCAGTTTTTTTGGGGAAAAGCTCATAGCTGCTGAAGATTTTCCCTAAAAGTATTCATTTTTGAGAACATGTGAAATGTTAAATTTTAATTCCTGACTCAAAAAATATAGTACCTTGTTTTGCATAATACCATTCTAAAGATATATATTTGTATTAGATAATCAATCAAAAAACAAGTTCTCATGTTTCATCAGCAAAATTTCGAATCGGTTTCGCACTTCAGGAAAATTTTCCTCTTACTGGCATTCTTCAGCTTTAGCCTGGTGCAGGCACAGGATTCAGAACTTACAGCCTTACTTTCTCAAAAGGATTCCATTTTCTGGAAAGCCTATAACGAATGTGACATTCCCGGAATGGCTCAATTTCTTGCTAAAGACGTTGAGTTCTACCATGACAAAGGCGGTGTAACCTTAGGAAGTGATGCGCTCAATGAAGGAATGAAAAAAGGTTTATGCAGTGGAGGAAAAAATGCAGTAAGAAGGGAAGCCGTTCCGGGAACAGTTCATATATATCCTCTCTTTGATAACGGGGAATTATATGGCGCCATCATGACCGGGGAACATCTCTTCTACCCGACTAACGGAAACTCGAAAAAACCGGACGGCCGCGCAAAATTCAGCCATCTATGGTTAAAAAAGAATGGGGAATGGAAAATGCACCGCATCCTAAGTTATAACCATGGCCCCGCGGCTTACGAAAATCCGAAGCAGGAAATATCACTAACTGCTGAGGAATTACAACAATTCACCGGGAGGTATCTGACTGCCAAAAATGAGCCGATTAATGTTGAACTGGTGGAGGGGCACCTGGAACTGCAGGCAATGGGAAAGACCTTCACTTTATTGCCCGAAAATAAGCGCAGTTTCTTCACAAAAGAGAGAGACCTAAGTTTCAGCTTTAGTCAGCAGAAGCCCCTAAAATTGACCATTTACGAATCAACCAACAAAGTCGAAGAAGCAATTCTTGACCAAAAATAAAATCTCAATAAATCAAAAATGATGACAACAGAAATAAAAAATCCGGACAAAACAGTGGCAGCACTTATCCACCTGTCCACCTTCAGCCAGTTCTTTTTTCCGTTGGGGAATTTTATTCTTCCCTTGATCCTTTGGACAGCCAAAAAGAACGATGCTTTTGTGAATGAACATGGAAAACAGGCGCTCAATTTTCAGATAAGTGTTTACCTGTACGCGATCGCCCTTATCCTGCTCACCGTGGCAGGAGTAGTGCTCATTGGCACCAGTATTAGCCTTGAAGAACCTTTCTATTTTGACCGCAGCTTTCGGCAAATAGGAACCGCGGGCGAAGCCATGCCTCTTATCCTCTATGCTGTATTTATGGGGCTTTTGATGCTGTCGCTCTTTGTATTGAACATATACGCCGTTATTTCTGCCACCGTAAAAGCAGGAGAAGGCCACTACTATAAATACCCGCTAACCATCAATTTCATCGCTCCGGACCAATCACCCGGACAAAATCAATCAAAAAATGAACAGTTTAACAACACTCAAAATCAAACGCTATGAAGATTGAAAATACCAAGGCTCAAATGCGTAAAGGGGTTCTCGAGTACTGCATTCTCTCGGTACTAAAGGACAACGACGCTTATGTAGCCGAGATTCTTGATACGCTCAAGAGCGCGAAATTGCTGGTGGTTGAAGGAACTATTTATCCTTTGCTTACCCGCCTCAAAAATGCAGGTTTGCTCAACTACCGCTGGGAAGAATCAACAAGCGGCCCGCCTCGAAAGTATTATCAGCTTACCGAGACCGGCAAGATCTTCCTCAAGGAGCTTACCCATACATGGGAAGAACTGCAAACCGCAGTAACCGTAGTAACTACCCAAAAAAACAAGAATCATGAATAAGACAGTAAATATAAATCTTGCCGGCGTTTTCTTTCATATTGATGAGGATGCCTATGCCAAGTTGCAACACTATCTCGAAGCAATAAAGAGTTCTTTGACAAATACCCAGGGACAGGACGAGATCATAAGGGATATAGAAGCACGTATAGCCGAACTTTTTTCTGAAAAGATCCAGAATGAACGCCAGGTGATCAGCGTGCGCGAAGTAGAAGAGGTGATCGCTGTGATGGGACAGCCCGAGGACTATATGCTTGACGAGGAGATCTTTGACGATGAACCAACCTATACCCGCTCAAAAGGTAAAAGGTTGTATCGCGATACCGAACACTCTGTTTTAGGAGGAGTTTCCTCCGGGCTTGGCCATTATTTGGGCATTGACCCACTATGGTTACGCATTGCCTGGATCCTGCTTACCTTTTTCTCAGGTGGAGGTTTTATCCTGATCTACCTTGCCCTTTGGATCTTTATTCCTGAAGCTAAAACAACTGCCGATAAACTTGCCATGCGTGGCGAACCGGTAACCATCAGCAACATTGAAAGAAAGATTAGGGAGGGATTTGATGACGTGTCGGGAAAGATGAAGGACATCGATTACCAGAAGTACGGCTATAAAGCAAAGAACGGGGCAAGTTCGGCCGCCACTGCACTGGGAGATGCCGTAATGTTCATCCTCAACCTGTTCGTGAAGCTAATAGGTATCCTGCTGCTCTTGATCGCGGGAACTACTTTAATAGGCCTTTTCATCGGTCTTTTCACCGTAGGAACCTTCGGGATCATTGACGCTCCCTGGACAGACTATATAGACATTGTAGGACCGGGAAGCGAGAGCATCTGGATCATTTCTATCCTGGCGTTCTTTGCCATAGGGATCCCCTTTTTCTTCCTGTTCATTCTTGGGCTGAAGATACTTGTGAAAAAGCTGCATTCCATTGGCAGGACTGCTAAATTGGTACTTTTGGCTGTTTGGATTCTATCTGTTCTGGGACTTGTTTTCTTCGGAATTAAACAGGCTACAGAAAGAGCTTATGACGGGGAAGTGGTCATGACCGAAGCTTTGCCGATAAAAGCCAATGACACGCTTTATCTGAGCATCAAGGGAAATCCTGATTTTAATTCGACCCCTTACCGAGATGATGACTTCAATTACTCCTACACTTCCAATGACAGGAAAGTGCTTTGGTCACAAAATGTGAGGCTGATAGTAAAAGCTACCCGTGACTCTCTGGGCCGGGTGGAGATCATCAAAAAAGCTGAAGGGAAGAATTATGACGAGGCCAGGACACGTGCAGAAAACATCGAGTACACCACCAGCTATGCCAATGCTAAGCTTGAGCTGGGAGGACAGCTGTTTACAGATCCTTCCAACAAATACCGTAACCAGGAGGTGGAAGTGACCGTTTTCCTTCCGGTGGGAAGTGTGCTGTATGCAGAAGACAACACCTATTCCTTCCACAGAAATTCAGATTTCTACGGAGATATCCTTGACAACGGCAAAGAAGAGCAGTATCTGCTCATCACCCGCGACGGTGCCGAATGTCTTGACTGCCCTGCAGAAGAGGTCGACCCGTGGGGAGTTGATTCCGAAGAGGAGGACTGGGACAGCGAAGATGCTTCAAAATGGGAAACAGAGACAGATTCTGTAGGAATTAAAGAACAAGGTTCGCAGGAAAGGAACCCGGGAACGCAGAAGGACACTGTAGAATTCTAAAAATTTGAAAAATGAACATCCTGTACGAAATTCTGGTGGCGACCGTTTTTTCCTTGCTGTTGTCACCTCACGAAAAACTGAAGAAGACGGCTGCATTGCACAAAGACACTGCAAAAGTTTACCTGGAAGGAAGAACGGGAATTTGGTATAACCTCAAAAAAAACCGTTGCAATGAAAAAGCTCGTATCAGCCGTGTTAATAACAGCACTTCTTGCTGCATGCTATAGCTGTTCAGAGAATTCGAAATTCGGCTTTGGATACAGGCTCAAAAATGCCATTTCTGAGACCTATGACACCGGGGAAATCCAAATCAAGATCATCAATGACGAGCAGCTGCTGGTTTCCTTGAAAGATTCAGATTTTTACGCGCACAGTTCTGCGGAAAAACAGGAGATCTCCAAAGCCATAGGAAAAATGGCCAATGATCTTAAGAAAGGTGAACCATTTAAAGCAGGAACCGTGAAGTTTGTCACTCAAAGCAGCCTTGGAGTCCTGAGCAAGACAGAAACTGTGAGCTATAATATGTTTGATTAACAGCCATAAACCTAAACAAAAAGGGCTGTCAAAAATGCTATTTTTGACAGCCCTTTAATTTTTACTTCCGTAGCACTATTTGGCAGTAACCTCTTCTTCGCTTTCAACAGCGGCAAGATAACGCTCGGCATCTAAAGCTGCCATACAACCTGTTCCTGCTGCGGTGATCGCCTGGCGATATTCCTTATCCTGCACATCTCCCGAAGCAAAAACGCCCGGCACATTGGTCTTTGTTGATTTTCCCTGGGTGATTAGATACCCGGTCTTGTCCATATCCAGCTGACCTTTAAAGATCTCGGTATTAGGTTTATGTCCAATCGCGATGAACAATCCGGTGATGTTGATATCTTCTTTTTCGCCGGTCTGGTTGTTGACCATTCTTAGGCCTTCCACTACCTGCTCTCCAAGAACCTCATCCACTTCGGTATTGAATTTCACCTCAAGGTTTTTGGTGTTAAAAACCCTGTGCTGCATGGCTTTAGAAGCTCTAAGCTCATCCTTTCTCACCAGCATCGTCACCTTCGTACAGATGTTTGCAAGATAAGTAGCTTCTTCAGCAGCAGTATCTCCTCCTCCAACGATGGCGACATCCTGATTCTTATAGAAGAACCCGTCGCAAACGGCACAGGCAGAAACTCCTCCCCCTCTTAGCCTTTGCTCACTGGGCAATCCTAAATATTTTGCTGTAGCTCCCGTAGAAATGATCACGGTCTCTGCTTCCACCCATTTTGAGTTATCCACACAAATTTGGTGCACTCCGCCGGCTTCTTTGCTAAACTGGACCTCGGTCACCATGCCCATTCTTACGTCGGTTCCAAAACGCTCTGCCTGTTTTTGCAGGTCGATCATTAGGGCCGGGCCGTCAATTCCTTCAGGATAGCCGGGGAAGTTATCAACTTCAGTAGTAGTGGTAAGCTGTCCGCCGGGTTCCAGGCCGGTATACATTACCGGGCTAAGATCGGCTCTTGCAGCATATATGGCCGCAGTATATCCCGCAGGGCCCGAGCCTATGATAAGGCACTTGATTCGTTCTTTGGTCTCGCTCATTTTTATTCTTTTTGTTCCTGTAAAAATACTAACTTTCAATAGAAACCTATAACAAACCTTATATAGTTTTGCTATCGCAGCATTAGCCGCAAACATGCCTTTCCGAAGAAGGAAAATTGGCTGTACTTCCAAAAATGTCATTTTAAACCTACCTTTGCCCGCATGATAGATCTTTCCCTTTTCAATATACTTGACCTGTTGGGAACCATTGCCTTTGCCATTTCGGGGGCATTGGCCGCAATGGACAGGAGGTTGGATCTCTTCGGAATATTTATCATCGCATTTGTCACTGCCATTGGCGGCGGAACGGTTCGAGACATCCTCATTGGCAATACCCCGGTTACCTGGATGGAAAATATTATCTACATCTACCTTATTGGAGTAGTCACCATCTTCGCCATCATCTTTAGAAATAAGCTGAATTTTCTCAAAAGATCACTCTTTCTCTTTGATACCATCGGGCTGGGAATTTTTACCATTACAGGAGTTGAAATTGGTGTTACCAGTGGACTTAACCCCATTATTTCCATCACCCTTGGAGCCATGACAGGAACTTTTGGAGGGGTAATAAGGGATATTTTGTGTAACGAAATCCCGGTGATCTTTAGAAAAGAGATCTACGCCACCGCTTGTTTGGTAGGTGGCCTGGCCTTTGTCATTCTCTATGAATTGGGAATGGAAAAAGACATTATCTACCTCGTGACTTCGCTCACAGTGATCAGCATTCGGCTGCTGGTCGTAAAATATCATATTTCCCTACCGTCTTTCTACCCCAAGAAGCAGGGCTGAAAATCTCATTTTTGAGCCTTCAGGGATTTTTTATGTTAAATCCCGTCATTCACTGTAACGATTTAATAATCAGGCAGTCTTTATAATAAAGAGATCAATGAAGATTGATCGATCTCCCCCGCCAGACTGAAGTTATTAATTAAAAGAATTGAGTTATGAAACGTGCAAAAATGTTCCTGGTAACAATCGCCCTCATGATGATTTCCATTTTTTATGCCGAAACATCTGAGAAGTTGAAAGACCTCAACTCCCTGACTGCCGAGATCGAGCAAATGCTAAGGGATTACGACTATAGTGTAGAAAAAGGTTCCACAGTAACTATATTTTTCTCCATTTCTGAAGACAACAGCATTCAATGCGTAAATGTCGCCTCCACTAATCCTGACATTGACAGTCTACTGCAGAAAAAACTTGATGGCAGGCTGTTAGACGGTCCAAAATGGCAAAAAGGAAAGATCTATGAACTTGCCATAGAGATCCCCAAAGATGTGGTAGCCTGCTCCCATTTCTAATGAGGCAGCTTCTTCTTAAGCAGCCCGAATAGAAATGCCCCCAGTAATGCTCCTGCCAACACGAGCAGGACAGAAACATAACCGGCGCCTATCAATGTGTAGATGGGCCCGGGGCAGGCGCCGGCCAAAGCCCAGCCAAGTCCAAAAATAGTACCTCCAAAAAAGTACTTTTTAAAGCCTCTTTCTTTAGAGGCTATTTTTATGGGCACTCCAAAGAACGAGCGCAAATTCCCTTTTTTGATAAACTGCACCCCAATGATTCCCAGCACTAAAGCCGAACCTATGATGCCGTACATGTGAAAAGAATCAAACCTGAACATTTCATAGATGCGAAACCACGAAGCCGCTTCAGATTTATACATGATGATCCCGAAGAAAGTTCCAATAAAAAGATATGCTGCTGTTTTCATGCTAAAAAATTAGAGGGAATAAAAGGTGTATCATGATAAGGCCACCGGTAAAAAAACCGACTACCGCTATCAACGAAGGCAGCTGCAGGTTGCTCAGCCCCGAGATCGCATGTCCCGAGGTGCAGCCCGAGGCATACCTGGCGCCAAAACCAATGAGCAGCCCTCCTGCTAACAGGATGATCACAGCTTTTGGATCGCTTAGCGCATCAAAACTGAAAAGCTCTGCCGGCAGGTAAGTTTCCCCTGCACTTTCAAAACCTAAGGCTTGCAGCCTCTCAATTGTTTCGGGTGCTATGTTAACGGCAGCGTCATTGGATAAAAGATGTGCACCCAGGAATCCGCCAACGGCAGCCCCTATCATCACCAGCAAATTCCAGCGGTTTGCTTTCCAGTCGAAGTTGAAGTGATCCACCTTTTTCCCTGCTCCCCCAATGGCGCACATGGTCTCCAGGTTGGATGACATTCCAAATTTGCGCCCCATGAAGATAAGCAGGAACATCACCAAAGCGATCAACGGCCCCGAAACATACCAGGGCCAGGGTTGTAGAATAATTTCCATAGCAGCTATTTTCCTGCAAAAATAAGGCAACAGGACCATTAGGTCCGGTTAAGACCGATCAAGAAATCAGATGATACTATCGGTTTAGAAAATGCTTCAGATTTTCCAGGACCTTTTGAGAAAGTCTCTTGTGAGTAGCCGCCGACCAGCCGGCGCTTTTTTGGGAAGTGATCATATTTGGCAAAGCCTCTGTTGTTTGGGAAAGCTCCTTCTTTCCATCGGCGTCAAAAATGCCAAAATTCCCTTCCTTTTTAAGCCATTGCTCAAAAGCTGCTTCTTCAAAAGGAAGACCAAGCGAGGTATTTACGAGGATCTTTCCGGTTCCAAAAATGGCAAATTCGGCAGCCTTTAAGACGTTCGTATTCTTCGGAAGGTGGAATGAAACAATTTCCGCAGTCATGAGCAACTCCTGCAGCGGTAAATATTTCACGCCTTTTTCTTCCCATTGCGGTTTTCTGCTTCGGCTGAAGTAATACAATTCAGCACCAAAAGGCAAAAGACAACTCGCCAGCAGCTGCCCGGTAGTTCCCATGCCTATGATCCCGATCTTTTTGCCCGTTAGCTCCTGTGGCTTCTCCCGCCATTGCTGTTCGCCGAAGCCGTGCAGCAGCTGTATGAGCTGAGAGATGATGAATTCCGCTACTCCGGGATCGCCATAGTCTTTAATGCCTTTCACCTCTATGCCTTTGCTGCGAGCATAGTTCACCGCAACATTGGCCGAGGCGTCATCATACAGGCTGCAGGCCATCCCGATGTACCTCAGATTTTCACATTTTTCGATGATCTGCTCATCCAGCTGCGTATGCCAGGAAACCAGCACCGCATCGGCAGCTCCAATCCTTTGCAGGATCTCTTCCTTAGAATCCGGATAGTCATCGTAAACAGCGATTTGTTCTTCGCTGTATTGCTGTAGTTCCTTCAGCGCCCACGGCTGCAGTTTTGTGTTGTCTACGCAAACTATTTTTTGAAATTTCATTTCTTAAATTCCAATTTTCAAATTCCAAATCCCAAAATGCATATCTCCAAAATGTTCCTATTTTAAACCCGGATTAAAATCCGGGCTTAAATTTCGATTTCAAAAACGATTTCGAATTTTGAATATTAATTTTTGAATCCGCTACAGCGGAATATTCCCGTGCTTCCTGTCGATCTTCAGCACCTGCTTGTTCTCCAGCATACTGAAGGCCTTCAGCAGTTTCCTGCGGCTGTCTTTTGGCTGGATCACCTCATCAATGAAGCCGCGTTGTGCTGCTTTAAACGGATTGGCAAACTTTTCGGCGTATTCGGCTTCTTTTTCCGAAAGCTTCAGCTCTGGATCTTCGGCTTCTTTGATCTCTTTCCTAAAGATGATCTCACTGGCGCCTTTTGCACCCATTACGGCGATCTCGGCCGTTGGCCAGGCAAAGTTAAGATCGGCACCAATATGTTTGGAGTTCATCACATCATAAGCCCCGCCGTAGGCTTTTCTCGTGATCAAGGTAACACGCGGCACGGTGGCTTCGCTGAGGGCGTAAAGCAATTTTGCACCGTTGAGAATGATCCCGTTCCATTCCTGGTCGGTTCCGGGAAGGAATCCCGGCACATCTACCAGCACCAGCAACGGAATGTTGAAACAGTCACAAAAACGGGTGAACCTGGCGGCTTTTTTAGAAGAATCCACGTCCAGCACACCTGCCAGACTCATAGGCTGATTAGCGACAATTCCAATGCTGCGGCCGCCAAGCCTTGCAAAACCCACGATAATATTATCGGCGTAATCTTTATGGATCTCAAAAAAGCTATTTTCGTCGATGATTCCGGTGATCACCTCGTGCATGTCGTAAGGCTTACTGGAACTGTCGGGCACAATGCCTTCAAGGCTTTCGCGCACTTCATCTCCCAGCTCGTAATCCAGTTTTTTGGCAGTCTCTTTGTTATTCTGCGGAATATAGCTCAGCAGGTTTTTAATATCTTCCAGAGCAGCCAGATCGTTGGCCGCCGTAAGATGCGTCACTCCCGATTTTGTGGAATGTGTACTCGCTCCTCCAAGCTCTTCGGAAGTTACCTCTTCATTCGTTACTGTTTTCACCACGTTTGGCCCGGTGACGAACATATAGCTGGTATCCTGCACCATCAGGGTAAAATCGGTCATGGCCGGCGAATACACTGCACCTCCGGCACAAGGACCCATGATGGCAGAGATCTGCGGAATCACTCCCGATGCCTGTACATTCCTGTAAAAAATATCGGCGTAACCGCCCAGGGATCTCACCCCTTCCTGGATCCGGGCTCCACCCGAATCGTTCAACCCAATAACAGGTGCACCCACTTTCATCGCGTGGTCCATTACCTTGCAAATTTTCTCGGCGTGGGTTTCAGAAAGTGAACCTCCAAAAACGGTAAAATCCTGTGCAAATACATAGACCAGCCTGCCGTTAATGGTACCGTATCCGGTCACGACCCCGTCGCCGTAATACTGCTGGTTTTCCATTCCAAAATCGGTGGTACGGTGGGTAACCAGGATGCCTATCTCTTCGAAAGAACCTTCGTCCAGCAGATAATCCACCCGCTCTCGGGCGGTAAGTTTCTTCTTCTCGTGCTGTTTGGCAATGCGTTTTTCCCCGCCTCCTTTAAGGGCTTCAGAGATCTTCTCGGCTAACTTTTCTTTATTCTGACTCATAAATTTCTTCTGAATATCTTATTGATTGGGTAATCTTAGCTGTTGCTGGTCTTTAAGGTACTGCTTCAGGGCCACCAGGGCTGCCAGTTCAGCTTCTTCTCTTGTCTGCTCCTGCAGCTTTTCTGCGGAATAATACTTCTTGACGAAATGCGTATCAAAATTTCCGCTTCGGAAGGCTTCGTGCTCAAAAACGAATTTTCCGAAGGGCAGCGTGGTGCTTACACCTTCAACTTCGTAATCTTCAATGGCCTTGATCATCAACTGAATTGCTTCTTCACGCGTTTTTCCGTAGGTGATCAACTTAGCCAGCATGGGATCGTAGTAGATAGGTACTTCCATACCTTCCTCAAAACCGTCATCCAGCCTGATGTTCTTCCCTTTCGGGCCGCGGTATCTTTCCAGCTTTCCTACGCTGGGCATAAAATCTTCAACAGGGTCTTCGGCATAAACCCTGAGTTCCAAAGCATGGCCGGTGATGTGCAGATCTTCCTGGGAAAAGGCGATCTCTTCTCCCCTTGCGATCTTTATTTGTTGCTCCACCAGGTCTACTCCCGTGATCAATTCGGTCACCGGGTGCTCCACCTGCAGGCGCGTATTCATTTCCAGAAAGTAGAAATTTTTGTGCTCGTCCATGAGGAACTCAACGGTTCCCGCGCCCACGTAATCGCAGGCTTTAGCTACCTTGACCGCAGCCTCTCCCATTTTTTTCCTCAGCGCCTCATTAAGGACTACAGAGGGAGCTTCCTCCACCACTTTTTGGTGCCGGCGCTGAATGCTGCATTCCCTTTCGAACAGGTGCAGGTCATTGCCGTGAGTGTCGCAAAGCACCTGGATCTCGATGTGCCGCGGACTGCCCACATATTTTTCAATAAAAACAGAGCCGTCTCCAAAAGCAGATTCAGCTTCGCTGATGGCCCTTTTCATCTGGTCTTCCAGGTCCTTCTCCTCTTCTACCACGCGCATTCCCTTACCGCCACCTCCTGCCGAGGCTTTGATAAGAATAGGAAAACCTATCTCCCGGGCGATCTTTTTAGCTTCTTCGGGATCTGTAATGGCTTCATCGATCCCCGGTACCATGGGAATGTCATATTTTTTCACCGCGTCTTTTGCCGCCAGCTTGCTTCCCATGATACGAATGGCCTTAGAACCGGGGCCTATCCAGACAAGGCCGTTCTTTTCCACATTTTCAGCAAACTCGGCATTCTCACTTAGGAATCCATAACCGGGATGAATGCCGTCTACATTTAGCTTTTTTGCCACCTCAATGATCTTGTCTCCCAAAAGGTAAGACTGGTTGGAAGGCGCTTCTCCTATAAGCACAGCTTCATCGGCGAATTTCACGTGAGGTGCATTCCTGTCGGCAGTAGAATAAATTGCGACGGTTTTTATTCCCATTTTCTGGGCTGTTTTCATCACCCTTAAGGCGATCTCGCCACGATTGGCGACTAATATTTTCTTCATGCTATATCTTCTTACTTCGTTCTCCTATAACTTCGAACTTCTAATTGTTAAGCCCGTACTTAAGATCATTCCATCTCGATCAACAACTGGTTCTTATCTACGGTTTCGCCTTTTTTCACCATGACAGATTTCACTTTGCCGTCCCTTGGGGCCGTAAGAGTATTTTCCATTTTCATGGCTTCCAGCACCAGCAGGTAATCGCCTTCCTTAACCTCTTCTCCCTCTTTCACCTGCACGTCCAGGATGAGCCCGGGCATCGGCGCTTTGATATCATTCACCAGGTTACCAGCGGCAAGGCTGAGCCCCATTTCCTCTATTAACAGGTCCAGCTCGTTGGAGATCTTTACTTCGTAAGTATTGGAATTGATCCTGACGGAATAGGTCTTCTTCAGAAAATCTTTTTGCTCCAGGGATGCTTTAAAGGAGCGGTTCTCCTTGAGGATATGTACAGCATCTTTTGAAGTGCGTTGTACATCCAGAGATGCGATCTGTTCTTTATCAAAAGAGAACTGCATGTCATCATTGACAACAACTTTATATTTTTTGTCCATTTAGCCGGATTTTTACGCTTTCGGGCTAATATAAAAAATATTTGCCCCTATTTTCTGAAGATTATCTAAATGCGTACTTAAAAACCTGGGATAAGATCTCTCAAAAATGACATTTTTGAGAGATCATAAAAAAAGAGGTTCAAATTTTTTGAACCTCTTTTTTCTATGCTTTCCCGAACATCTGTTGTATGTCCGGCGGAATTTCCATTCTCCTTAGCGGCGGCACATTGGCTCCACCGGTATTTCCCGTTGGGATCTGGCCGATGAAAGATTTTAATCCGCCTACCAGCAGCCGCGGGAACTGCCCAACTGTTTCTTTGAAATCCTTTACCTCAAATCCAAACTTCAGCATCAACAAGTGCGAGTAAGAATGCTCCATAGGATACGCCTGCCCTATTACATGGGCCCGTTCCAGGTGGTGCCAGGCATGAATGAAATTTCCAGATCTCATACATTTCCTGTACTGCACCAGCTCCCGCAGGTAGTAGTATTTAAGCCGCTTCGGAATTGTGGTATTGAACTTCATCTCTAGCTGAATTTCTTAATATCTTCACTAAGGTCGTACACCTTTGTGTTTGGAAATTTTTCCTCCAAAATGCTGCTTCCGGCAGTAGAACGATATCCACCGGCACAATGCACCAGGATAGGTTTATCTCCCGGAACTTCTTTTGCTCTTTCGCGCAACTCGTTGAGCGGGATCGTAATGGCATCGTCAAAGATCTTCCCATCGGCCACCTCACTGTTGTTCCTGATGTCTACGATAGTATAGTCTTCCTTGTTCTTTTTGAACTCCTTGAGGTCGAATTCCTCGGAGCTTCCAGAAACTTTATCAGATAAGGTCACTATTCCCTTCAGCTGTTTTTCATAACCAATCTTTGCAGTTCTTTCGAGCAGTTCACGCACGTTGGTGACGCTTTCCACCACGAGGTAGAATGGCTCATCGGGCCTTAGGATAGCGCCTAACCAGGTCTCATATTTATCATTTTCTCCACGAGCCATGATGTTGATGCTGTGAGGCAGGTGCGCTTTCTTGTAGCGGTCTCCATCCCTGGTATCTACCACGGTCACGCCTTGCTCAAGACTTTCCACTTCTAGGCGCAGCTGCACGGAAGCCTTTGTTCTTTGCACATTATCGGCACCGTGTTTATTCACATCCACATCAAAACCGAAGTAATGCGGAATGAAAGGCTGATCTTTCAGAATGGTCTCTACAAATTTATCTTCGGTCTGCTCCTGGAAGGCCCAGTTGTATTTACGCTCGTTCTTCAAAGTACTTGAAGAAGCCGTGCTCATATTCTTTCCGCAGAGAGAACCTGCACCATGCGCCGGATAAACAATGGCATCATCCGGCAAGCCTTTGTACTTATTGCGAATTGTATGGTACATCTCCTTTGCCAGTTCCACGCGTTTGGCTTTCATATTCCCCACGTTCTCACGAAGGTCAGGTCGGCCAACGTCTCCAATGAACAAAGTATCACCTGTGAAAAGGGCGGTATTTTTGCCGTCTTCTGCAACTACGGTAATACTGTCCGGCGAATGCCCGGGAGTATTCACAGCCTTAAAAGTGACCTTCCCCATCTGGAAGCTGTCCCCATCATCAAAGCTCTTGTGCTCATAATCTGCACCCAAAAGCTTGCTCACATAGATATCTGCACCGGTTTGCTCATGAATCTGGCAATGGCTGCTCACAAAATCGGCATGAGGGTGAGTTTCAAAAACCGCCACGATCTTTGCGTCATGCTCTTCGGCGTAACGGTAATATTTCAGCGGATTTCGTTCAGGGTCTATAAGGGCCATCTTCCCTTCGCTGATCACAGCGTAAGAGTAATGAGCTAATGGTTTATCGTTAAATTGCTTTATTTTCATGATATTCATTTTTCAGTCTTCGTTTAATAATCTCTTTATTGTTTCTGAACGGAACCACTACATGTTGCTTAAAACCTTCAGGGAAATTTTCATCCCCTTCAAATCCAAGAGTAATGTTCTGCCCGTTCTTCGGAAGGTAAGCCGTTCCGAATAAATAATCCCACAGGCTAAGGCTCAAGCCAAAATTCATACCGTGCGGCCGGTCCTGCGGCAGATCGCGGGAATGGTGCCAAATATGCATCTTCGGGTTATTGAAGATGTAGCCCAGTTTCCCGTAGCTCCAGCCAAGATTGGCGTGGTTGATATGGCCAATTAGCACCGCCAGCATATGCACCACAAAAAATTCTTTGATCCCAAAGCCTATCATGGCCAGGGGAATATACTGCAAAGTTTTGTAAATGACGGTCTCCATAAAATGGAAGCGGAACTGCGCCGCAAAACCCATCTCCTTTACAGAATGGTGCACCTTGTGAAACTCCCACAGCACAGGATTCTTATGCAGCTGCCTGTGAATATTCCACTGCACAAAATCGCTGATCACGAACATGATAAGCAGCTGTGACCAAACCGGGAAATCCTGCAGCTCAACGGCAACGATATTATGCAGCCCAAAAAGCGCCAGGAAATCGTTAAACAGTTCCACCCCAACATTTGAAAGAGCATTATAGCCTATCAATGAAAAAAGGAAAAAGTTGAACAGGATATAAAAGCTGTCCAGCCAGAATCCTTTTCTAAAAACCTTCTGCTCTTTGCGCCAGGGAATCACGATCTCCAGCACCCACACGAGTAAAGACAAACCTACCAGCCAATAGAAATAATTGGTAAGGGAGGGATCGCTGATCTCGTCCACCAGGTAATTAAAATACCCGCTAAAAGAACCAATAATGATGTCTAAATACTTCGTCAAGCCTTCTAAAAAATTTCTGTGCAAAAATACATTTTTCACACCTTATGCGCCGTAACATGAGTTACACTGCCATAAAATTAATAAAAACAAGGAGTTAGAGCTTAGGCCTCTATTAAAACTGTCCACAGCTGTTCAACAATAGACTTACTTACCTCTCAAAAAAGGCATTTTAGCCGGTGCTTTATTAAGAGCAAAAATTTGGCCTAAAGGAGGAGGCTTGTGTAACATAAGTCACATTGGCATTTCAACTTCATTTATATATTTGTTGCTTTCATGCAGTTGAGAAATTACATAGCGTTCCTCTTTGTTGTGGTCTTTCTGGGAAGACTGGCCACCGTTGACGCCAATTTCTTCGGGCTCTTCATGGAATCCTCAGGAGTTACCATGGTGAACAAGATGTGCCCTAAAAAACAGCTGCTAAAGAATACTTCGGAAAAGCTTTCCACGGCATCGGCATCACAAGGTCTCGAAATGAGCTTTCTTTGCCACACGGTCTTTGATCAAAAGCTCGTTGTTTGGGATAGCGTAACTGCCGAAGACAATTTCCAGCAATATATTTATCAGGCCCCCGGAATTTTTTCTACCCCCAGGGAAAAATTCTATCCGCCCCCTAAGGCCTGATCATATTCCCACTCTTATAGTTGATCGGTTTTGACCCGGCTTGTGCCTGTCAAAAACCGAATTATTTCACCCTTTTATTTTATATCAATGACCACTAAAATTTTAGTGCAGCGTCGTTCGGTACAACTGTTCCGAATGATGCTAAGCGGGATCTTTTTAGTAGCCAGTTTCAGCCATATTATCAAGGTCGACAAAACCGTGCAGCGTATTGAGCAGGCCAGGTTCAAAGGCATCGCGTATTTCTTTGGAGAACCAAAGGCGCTAGTGATCTCCTCGGGCATAGTCATGTTCATCGCAGGACTCGGTTTGCTCACTGGCTATAGGACGCGGTGGGCTGCAATCATACTGGCGGCAGTGCTCATCCCCATCACCCTTACCATTCAGGTAGGACAGATCACCACTTTGGGCCCATTGTTCAAGAACATCGCGATCCTTGGAGGACTTACATTTTTTATCATCAACGATTTTAATAACACAGAAAAATAAAAACCATGAACAAATTCCTTTTTACAGGGCTGCTCGTAATGCTCAGCCTTTTTTCAACAACAGTAAAAGCACAGAACGCGCATGAGAAACATGCAGACGATATCAACTATGTAGTGCTTACCCGTAAAGTACCTCAACTGAAGCCCATCCTTTTGGCCGCTGAGGAATTGAAAGCCCAGGACGGCGAAAAATTCGGAGACTTCCAGGTGGTGGTCTGCGGAAAGGCCGTTCAGGACCTGACGGATAAGGAGACCATGACAGCTTTTCTTGAAAAAGCCGAAAAAGCCGGAGTAACCATCAATGCCTGCGGATTTTCTCTAAAGAAGTTCAAAGTGAACAAGACAGATCTTCCTGAAGCACTCAGAGTAGTCGACAACGGTATCCTGCACAACTTTGAACTTCAGAAGAAAGGATACCTAAGCATTGAACTTTAATCTCAACGAAACTTTAATTTATGAACAAAGAACTTAAAAAGAACCTGATACAATTTGGGGCCATAGGAGCCGTAATTATTGCGCTCTTCGTGACAGGCCTCCACGCAGAAGTCTTCGGATTTCTTCAAAGAGGCGTTTTGGCCACAGGCCTCATGAAACCCATAACCGAAGAAAAAGCGGAAATAGCAGCGGTCACGCCAACAAAAGGAGCTGTGATGGACCTCAACCTCATCAATTCAAAAGGGGAAAAGGTGAACATGAAAGAGTTTAAGGGCAAAGTGATCTTCCTCAATTTCTGGGCTACCTGGTGTCCTCCTTGTATAGCCGAAATGCCCGGCATCAACAATCTGTACGGTGAGGTCAAAGATGACAATGTGGAATTCGTAATGCTTTCCCTGGACGAGAACTTTGAAAAAGCCAAAAATTTCAGGGAGAAAAAAGGCTTTGATTTTGAGATCTATCGTCTGGCCGGGCCTGTTCCGCAGATGTACTCTACCCGCAGCATCCCCACTACCTACGTGATCGATGCCGAAGGTAATCTAGCCCTCACCCACATGGGAATGGGAGATTTTGACAACAAGGATTTCAAACAGTTCCTCAAAAAGCTACAGTAAAAATAAGAGCTGCCAAAAATGACATTTTTGGCAGCTCTTTTAAAAAACCTATATGAGAAAAACACATTTGATGCTGCTTCTCTTCCTGTTGCCGCTGCAGCCACTCTTAGCTCAGATCATGGAGGCTCCGGAATGGCACGTTACTGCAGACCGGAAAGAAGTAAAGGCAGGAGAAGAAATTAATTTAATTCTAAAAGCTGAAATTCCTGAGGACTGGTACATGTACTCCAGTGACTTTGATCCCGATTTGGGGCCAATGCTCACAGAGATCCATTTTGACAGCCCCGAAGGATATGAAATTGTGGGAGAGTTGGTTCCTGTGGATCCAAAAAAGAAATATGATGAGCTTTGGGAGGGAGAATATACCTACTTCACGAAAAAAGCACATTTTAAACAAAAAATAAAGATCACCGCCGAGGATCCCGTCATCAAAGGAAGCATTTCCTACCAGATCTGTTCAGATGTTACCGGGCAGTGCATTCCCTATGAATCAGATTTCAGCGTAGATCTCTCCGGAGCTGAGAAAGCTGCGCCTACAGCAGCCGCAGCTGCTTCGAACTCCTCTTCCACACCTCCTCTAAAGGAGCTTAAGCCCTTCAAGAATTCTTTTGCTCCTGTAGAAGAGGAAAAAGGATGGACCGGCTTGCTCACCTTCTTTTTCATCGCTTTTGGAGCCGGGCTGGCAGCTTTGCTTACGCCCTGTGTTTTCCCAATGATCCCCATGACGGTGACCTTCTTCACAAAATCCAGCGGCAGTCGCTCAAAAGGAGTATTTAACGCGGTGGTTTACGGCCTGTCCATCATCGGCATCTACACCCTTATCGGGACCGTATTCGCACTGATCTTTGGCGCCGGATTCGCTAATTTCCTGAGCACGCACTGGCTGCCGAACCTGCTGTTCTTTACAATCTTCGTGCTGTTCGCGCTTTCCTTCTTCGGATTATTTGAGATTAGGCTACCAAACAAATTGGTTAACAATATTGACAGCCAGGCCAACAAAGGTGGTTTCGCCGGAATTTTCTTCATGGCTTTCACTTTGGTCCTGGTTGGCTTTAGCTGTACCGGCCCCATTGCAGGTACAATTCTTTTGGAGGCCGCAAGCGGCCAGGCTATCAAACCATTAGTCGGCATGCTTGGCTTTTCTACAGCCTTTGCCATTCCTTTTACGCTGTTCGCCATCTTCCCCGGCTGGCTGAGTTCGCTGCCAAAGAGCGGCGGCTGGCTCAATACTGTAAAAGTGGTGCTGGGCTTTCTGGAACTGGCCCTGGCTTTAAAATTCCTAAGTATGGTAGACCAGGTATATCACTGGAACCTTCTTGACAGGGAGATCTATCTTGCCTTATGGATCGCGATCTTTAGCCTGCTTGGGTTCTACCTGTTAGGAAAGATCGTATTACCGCATGAACAAAAGAAGGAAAGCACTTCTATTTCCCGTCTGCTGTCTGCAATCTTTGTCTTTAGTTTTGTGATCTATCTGATCCCGGGGCTGTTTGGAGCGCCTTTAAAATCCCTTGCGGGTTACCTGCCGCCAATGAGCACTCATGATTTCAGATTGTTGAATAATCAGCAGCCTGCAGAAGCAGCTGAACTTAGCAGCGGCTGTGAGCAGCCAAAGTATGAGGAATTCCTCGAGCTGCCGCACGGCCTAAAAGGTTACTTTGATTACGAGCAGGCTTTAGCTTGTGCTAAAAAAGCCGACAAACCTTTGTTCATAGATTTCACGGGACACGGCTGCGTGAACTGCCGCGAAATGGAAGCCGCGGTATGGAGCGATCCAGCGGTCCTCAAGAGGTTAAAAGAAGATTACGTGGTGGTGGCCCTGTATGTGGACGAAAAGACCGAACTCCCTAAGGAGGAATGGTACACCTCGGTCTACGACCAAAAGGTGAAGAACACTATAGGCGAACAGAACATGGATTTTATGATCCAGAAACTTAATGCGAACGCCCAACCTTATTACACCTTGGTTGATGCCAATGGCGAGCTGTTGTCTCCGCCACAGGCATACGACCTGGACGTGCAGCACTTCGTCAACTTTTTGGACGCCGGCCTGGCCCGCTATGAGGAAAAGAACAAAAAATAGTTCATAAAAAAAGCAGGACTCCCGGTCCTGCTTTTCCTTTTATTTTTTCTGAGCTACAAATCTTATGACAGCTCCCAAACCATTGTGGTGCTTGCCCTCCCTTAGGTCAACTTCGGCCTCATAAAGCTCAAGGAACTTCAGCTCTCCAAAATCCTTTTTTATCTCTTCCATTGAGAACAGTAAAGCTTCATCATCGGGACCGCCAACATTAGGGTTCTTTTCTTTATAGATCTTATGCTTTTTAC
>JBAVJB010000119.1:0-5431 GCA_049687495.1 Salinimicrobium sp. | reverse complement strand
ACGTACCTCATTATCGTGACGATCAATACAAGAAGGTACTCATGAAGAACAGGCTAAAAGTATTGCGGGCAGAGAAAAATTACACCCAGGAAGCTTTGGCTGAAATTATCGGGGTGTCAAGGCAGTCCATTAATGCAATAGAGAAAGAAAAATTCGATCCCAGTTTGCCTACGGCTTTCAGGATCTCTAAACTCTTTGACCTGCCCATAGAAAAGATCTTTCATTACGATGAGAACTGAAGCTGAGAAAGTTTTTGGTTTTGAACCCAAACAGTAAAAAGAAGAAGCACTAAAATGGCATTTTTTGATCCTGTTCACTTATGAATTATTTGCCCAAAGAAGCAGGCTGAAAGCCTGCAAAAAGTTAGCCCGGAGCAACGCTCCGGGCTAAAAATACCCCCATGAAAAGCAGCCTGAAGGGCTGCAATAAAAATTACCGGCTCAATTTACGGGCTCTGGTTATTCAAGCCCTTCAGGCTTGTGAAGATAGGGATGGATTGAACCAGGGGCGTTGCCCCCGGCTGACCTATGAGAGCCTTTCAGGCTCTGTTTTAAAACGAATACACCAAACATTTAATTTTGGATTACCTTCCAAAAATGGCATTTTTTGATCCTGTTCACTTATGAATTATAAGAAGCAGGCTGAAAGCCTGCAAGAAGTTAGCCCGGAGCAACGCTAAGGGTTAAAAATACCCACATGAAAAGCAGCCTGAAGGGCTGCAATAAAAATCATTAATTATTCAAGCCCTTCAGGCTCTCTTGAACAAGCCAGGACCGAGCTGTGTTTTCTTTACAAAAAAGTTAAATATTCGTTATTTTATTTTAGTTTTATTCTATGATAAAAGCAGTAATCATTGACGACGAAATTAACGCACGGGACTTGCTGGAAAAAACCCTTGACAGGTTCTTCCCCAATAAATTCAACATCGTCGAAAAATGCAATTCCGTTGATTCGGGGGTAATTGCCATTAAGAACCATGAACCCGAGCTGGTCTTTTTGGATATTCAAATGCCTGAAAAGAACGGGTTCGAATTGTTCAAGTATTTTGACGTCATCAATTTTGAGGTCATTTTCACCACAGCCTACAACCAGTTTGCCATAAAAGCCATTAAACGCAGCGCGTTGGATTATTTGCTGAAACCAATAAACAGCCTCGACCTTTCTGAAGCTGTTAAAAAGTTCGAGAACAGGAACAAGGAGAGTTTTGCGCAAAAGAAGTTATCCTTACTCCTGGAGAACCTTAATGTGAACGACCAAAACGTAAGTAAGATAGCTTTTCCCACCCTTGAAGGTTTTGAGCTCATTCACTCGAACCAGATCCTGTATTGTAAGGCTGAAAGCAATTATTGCTGCATCAAAAAGATCGACGGTTACACCAAAACAGCGACCAAAACCTTAAAAGCCATAGAAGAGATCCTTCCGGGCAATTCCTTTAAAAGGATCCACAAGAGCTTTGTCATCAATCTCAACTATGTGGTACGGTACAACAAGGCTAACAGGGAGGTAGAATTAACCAATGGAGAGAAGATCCCTGTATCTTTCCGAAAAGAAGAAGACTTCATAAATGCCATTTTACAGAGCCATTAAGTTTTCCCTTTTCTTTTTTTTATGGTTTAATTTAGCCTTCTCTCAAAATTATCCCAGCAAAAATTACACAGCTGCCAACCGGTTGCCCAATAATGTCGTTAGATCACTACTGGTGGACAGCAATAATATTTTATGGATAGGGACCGAAAACGGCCTGGTCAAGAAAGAAAACGACGAGTTCAAATATTTTTTTGAAGAAGACGGCCTGGCACAAAACAGCTGTTGGGCTATTGCTGAAGATAAGAACGGGAAGCTGTGGTTTGGTAGCTATGGGGAGGGCTTGAGTATTTACGATGGTTATAAATTCAAAGTCATTTCAGAAGAAGCCGGCCTGGTCCATAACGAGATCACCAAGTTATTTGCCCACGGCGACAAAATGTACGTGGGAACCAGCAATGGGGTTTCAGTAATCAACGTCAATACATTCAAAATATATTCTTTAAATATTCCTCCTGTTGATGACCTTTTCAGAGTGCAGGGGTTCTTCGAATATGCCGGGAATATCTATGTGGCTGCCTATAACTACGGAACCTCAGGTGTTTACAGGATAGATCAGCAGGAAGCTGAAACCAATCTGGTTCTGGTCAACAACAAGTCTTTCATCTATTCGGTATTTGTAGACAATGACAGCATTTTCAGTAGCAACAAAGGTTATTTCACCAGGACATCTTTAGATGATTATCTGAGGAAGGACATTTTTTCTCCTGATAAGCTGGGACAGTCGATCATCTGGGATTATGTAAAAACCAGGAATGACAGAATTTTTACGGCTGCCTGGGGAATTTACGATACCAACGGGGGCATTTATGAAATGGTGGACGATCGATTGGTCTCAAGGGCTGCGGAATTCAATATTCCGAGCAAGGAGGTGATTTCCCTGGCTTATGATCCTCAGTTTGAGAAATTATTTGTCGGCACCAAAGACGCCGGTCTGTTTGAGGTGGCCTTAAACCCCCAGATCAAGTTTAAAAGGATCGGCGGAAAAAGCATTCATGGTTTTGCTGAAACAGAGAACACTTCCGCAGTATTGCTTGACGACGCAATCCTTCTGAAAGGAACTGCAGGTGAAAAGAGAATCACCCTATCCCGGCTTAAAAAATGGCAGGAAAACTACGTCCAAACCACAAAATTGCCTTTGCCGAAACACGAGGATAACTTTTATGAACTCGACTATTCCACCAAAGCCGGGGATATTAGCTTTTATGACATCAAGGGACTCCGGGGCATCTTTTGGGTGAATACGAATATAGGTTTGTTCGCGATAAAAAGCACCGGAGAGTTGCAACGTTATTTACCCTTACATTCCGAAGAGATCAATTTTACCGAAAAAGGGAATCTTATTGAAACCAACCCGTATGGCGGGCTGAGGGTCTACAGCGATCTGGACAATTTTAAATACACTCATTATAAATCTGAAGACCCCCAAACCCCTACCATGGTGGTAAGCAGCCTGCAACAGGGAAGCAAAACCTATTTTCTCTCAATTTTTTCAGGGCTTTACGTGTGGGAAAATAACAGGTTCAAATCTTACCTGAAAAACGGTACCTGGAACGAAAAAAAGCTGAAACACATTACTCCTTTAGGCAATGACCTGGCTATTTCAAATGAGTTCGGCGATGTGTTCCTCGTAAATGACGAAGCATCCTTAAAAGTCCTGAAAAAAATTCCGAGAGCTAAGATCAGTGGGAATTCTATCGCCTTTCTGAAGCAATACCACGGTAACCTCATTATTGGGACCGAAAAAGGAATTACCCTTTACAAGAACGACCGCTACATATTCCTGGATAAGGAACAAGGTCTGAAACAACCTCTGTGGAACGCAGAAGTCAGCGGAGATCAATTATTCGTGGGCAGCAACAATGGATATTACCTCGTTGACCTGGACGGGATCACAGAAGCCGAAGCACTGGTGGATCAATTAAAGCTCAAGGAGATCTTTATCAATAACAATAGATTTCCATTAGGGCCATTGGATGATGAAGAGCAAGTTAGTCTGGCGCATAATGAAAATACGGTATTGCTGAAATTTACTACCAACGCCCATCCTTATCCGCATAAATTAAGATATCAGTACCGGTTAAACACCGGAGAAAACTGGAGCCCTCCATCCTCTAAACCCGAGATCTTTTTACCTTTTTTACCGCCTAAAGATTATGATGTAGAGGTAAAAGTTTCAGATGAAAGTACAGGTCTTAGCTTTACACGACCGTTGCTTCAACTGGCAATACTTCCGCCTTTCTGGAAAACCTGGTGGTTCGTGCTCTTGATGACTGGCACTTTATTGATCATGGTTTACAGCATATACCAATTTCAGATAAACCAAAACCGCAGATTTGAAGAACAGAAAGCACAAATTCAGAAGCGTTTTGAAGAAACCAAAATGGAAGCCCTGCTGGCACAAATGAACCCGCATTTTATCTTCAATGCCATGAATTCCATTCAGTATTACATCATGGACAGTGATATAGACAAGGCCACGGTGTTCTTAGGGGATTTTGCCAAATTGATCAGGCTAAACCTGGACCACTGCACCAAACCAAAGATCTTACTGAGTGAAGAAATTGAGTACCTGCAGGCATATATTCGGGTGGAAAATACACGTTTTAATAATAAAATTAAAGTAGTCACCCATTTAGATCCTTCCATTGATACATATGAGGTAGAGATCCCCACGATGCTATTACAGACCTTTGTGGAAAACGTGTTTGTTCACGCCTTTCCTGCCGGTGTTAAAAACCCGACCCTGAAGATCTCGTTCAAGTTAATTTCAGAAGATATTTTGCAATGCAAGATTGAGGATAATGGAGTTGGGATCTCGAAGAATTCCAACAACAAATTACATGAATCTAAAGGAGTTAACCTGGTTAAAGAGCGCCTGACCCTGCTGGGATACGATATCGAAAAAGCAGTAGAGGTCATTTCTGCGAAAGATAAAGGCACCTCGGTGCTCCTAAGACTAAAGATCTAACGATAACTTTAAAATTCCACACGTTTACTAAATGATCTATCAGCGCTTAATAAATAAATATATTTTTACAAAAAATTAGAGAATACCAGAAATTAAAGTTGCTCCCGAAGTTGTTATTTGTAGGGGATAATATTTTAGGGACAACAGGAACTGTTACTTCTTTAATAAAAAACCACTGACGCACGTTGGTGGTTTTTTTGTTTACAGGCTAATGCGGAGTTATAGTTGTTCAGGGGAGCATTGTCCAGGAACCGCTTTAAAAGGCATTCAAAAATGTCATTTTTAGAAGGTCTTCACTAAAACTAAGAGCGATCCTGTTTAATTTTTACAAACTACTGCAGCTTTTTTAAAGCAAACTTTCCCGAGGCTCCTTAAATGCAAAAACCCGCAACTTTCATTGCGGGTTTTTCTTTGCGGAGAAAGAGGGATTACCTAAAGATGATCCCGAGGGGGGATCCAACAATGAAAAACCACGCACTGCTGTCGCTGTGCCAATTTTTTGCATTTCTTTCGCCCCTTTTGAGCGAGCTCCCGGGGCTCCTGAAATGCAAAAAACCCGCAACTTTCATTGCGGGTTTTTATGGCGGAGAAAGAGGGACAATTATAATACCGCCCAACAAGCGCCAACAAAGAGGTTACGGATGACGACGAAGCAACTGACACCGAAACTGACACCTTTAAGAAAACTTTAACTAATTAGTTTATTGAATTTTAACATCATTATACCAGATCAGGTCAATCCATTTGTTTTGACCGTCTTTCCAATCTAAAGGAAAAAGAGACAAAATCGCCTCCTTCAGAACGAATAATTAAATTTAGTTGATTTAAATTCTTCGTTATTCAGCTAGTTCTCGATAGGCGACAAGCTCTTTTAAT
>JBAVJB010000118.1:0-7310 GCA_049687495.1 Salinimicrobium sp. | reverse complement strand
CAGGTGGGACCACTAGTAAAATCAGCCTTTCACGATGTGAGAGGCTTTTTTTATTCCCTAAGTCTCATATTGGGTATTCAACAAAAAAAGTTATGTACTTTGGAAGGAACAGGAGCTCTCAGAGTTTCAAAAAGTAAGGCTTGTGAATAACATCCACAAGGGCCATTATTTCTCCTTTGTGAAGAACCCTCTCCACATTACTAAATATATTACTACCCAAAGCTTTTTTTAATTAAATTGTAATGAACTAAAAATCAATTTATTATGAGGGGTATTTGCTGTTTTTTTATGGTGTTGATGGGCCTTTCTTTTAGCATTAAGGCACAGGAGGATGTTGCGGGTAGTGAGGATCACCCTTTGATCACAAGATACCCGGGAGCGTACATTGCAGGCTATGAAGTAGAGAAGTACAAAGAATACAATCTGGCAACAGGACCTGTGACCGGGTACCGTTATATTTCTGAAAGGGATACAATTGCTGGAAAATTAACCCGAATAACATATTACCTGCCGTCTACAAAAGATAAACTCTCTTTGTCTGAAGTTTATCAGGATAATCTACAGGCCCTGGAAAAAGCCGGGGTCAATATTTTAGCCAAGGGTTATTATCCCGAGACTAAAGTGCAGGGAGAAGTAGGGATGGCAGGCTGGATCGGCACCGCCTTGAAACCTAATGCTTTTAAAGGTGGAGCCGCCGCAAACAAGCTCTTTGCCGGCACAAGCAGTTCTGGAGGTACTTTTAGCATTGTGGGGCAAGCCTCCCGCCCCGAGGGCACTGTTTATATTGCTCAATACGGGGAAAGGCACAGTGATGCTTTGATCTTGTATCACATGGATATAATAGAGGAAAAATCTGCCGAAACCGGAAAAGTGACTGCAGATGCCGACTTTATTAAAAAAGAGATAGCATCTGCTGGCAGCGCGACCATCTACGGAATAAATTTTGACTCCAGCAGTTCCAGCCTGAAGGAAGAGTCCCGTCCTGTAATTGCTGAAATCGCAAAATTTCTAAAGCAAAATCCCAATGTTTCACTTTACGTGGTGGGCCATACCGATATGGATGGGGACCTGAATTATAATCTCAAATTATCAAAAGAGCGAGCAAGAGCTGTAGTCCTCGAATTGGTTGAGAAGCATGGAATTAATAATGCAAGGCTGACAGGGGAAGGAGTAGGATTCCTTGCTCCCAAAGCTTCCAATGCTACAAATGAAGGCAAAGCTCTCAACCGGCGGACAGAACTGGTGCAAAAGAAATAGTCTAGATTGTTTTTTGATCATTCAAGAACAAACTCTCCACTTAACCGAATTTATACCTGGTGGGGGCAAAGAGCAAAGGAATTTATATCTTCCCTAAGTAAACCTGCTATTTATGCTGCGCTTCAAAAAAGCTATTTCCTGGCCTCTTTGATCCTGTTCCTCCTGCTGGTCTTTATTGCGGCCTATGTTTTAAATGATATTATAAGGCCCTACGGCGGAGATGTGCTGGTGGTGATCTTTTTATACTGCCTGCTAAAGAGCTTCTTTAGAATACCTGTCAAAAATGCCATTTTTGGAGTGCTTGTTTTTGCCTTTGCTCTGGAAGGCCTGCAGGCACTAAGGCTGGTACAGCGGCTGGGATTGGAAGGCAATAAGTTAGCTTCGGCAGTATTTGGCAGCCACTTCGATTGGAAAGACCTGCTGCTCTACCTGCTTGGGGGAGGAATAGTGCTGGTTCTGGAAAAAACAAAAAATAAAATTTTTGGTTCTGAAAAAGCAGAGGTTTAAAGTTGGATTTTCAATTTTAGAGAAGCCCGCGAGAAGTTTCTGGAATTCTTTTTAACTTAAAGGAAAATTTCTATTTCATGCAGCACGTGATCTGTTACATCAGTACCGCAACCAACGATCTTAAGCCGGAGGAGGTGCAGCCCAATTTGGAAGAGTGGGCAAAAATGAACAGCAGCAAGGAAATTAAAGGAATTTTATTATTTTCAGATCGACATTTCTTCCAGGTCCTCGAAGGGGAAAAAGGGAAGGTCCTGGAGCTTTTTTTCAAGATAAAAAAAGATTCACGGCATTCAGATATCATTCAGGTGATGGGAAAAGACGTCGACCAGGGATCCCTGGATCATTATATTGTTGAAAACCTGCAAAACAGATATTTTTCTAAACCCGAACTCATAAAAGGATATCTGGAATCTGTAAAGGGTATGGATCCCGGAATCCAGCGGCAGATCAAGACCATTCTCGAATCTTTTATAGATACCAGGGTACTGTAGCCTCACGGGCTAATGTCTCCCCGGCCTCAACAAATAACCTATGCTTGCAAGAATGGCGCCGCCTGCAAAACCCGCTAGCCATTTGTGGCGAGTTGAAGGTCTTTGATCTGAGATTTCTTTTCTCCTTAGAAATTCCCGGAAACCAATTTTAGTGGTCTTTTCGAAATTTGATCCCGGAAAATATTCCCCTTCGCGTTCAACAATAATGTTTAGCGCCAATAACAATTCATAAGCCGGCTTAAATTCTGAAGGATCTTCGGGGCCCTGTTCTATTTTCCCTTCATTTTGAATGATAAGCAGCACCACTTCAGCAGCCTGGTGCACCTCATTGTAATTCTCTTCCATAGTCTGTAAATTGCTTTAAATCTCTCTTTTTCAGAAATCAAAATTCCGAAATTCTTTGATTGCCGCTGCGGCTTTAACAAAAAAAATCCGCGGCCAGGCCACGGATCTTTTTTCAGGTATTGCTACCTCACTTCGAAAGAATGAATTATTCTACAGAAGTTGTATCGATGCTGTCTTCTACAACAGTTTCACCTGTTCCGGTAGTGTCAACAACCACTTCCTCAACTACAGGCTCTGCAGGAGTTTGGGCCATTTCAACTTCAGCTTCCTCAGTAGATTCAGCAGGAGTTTCTTTACAAGAAGTAAAACTTAACACTAATGCGGTAAGTGCAAAAGACAAAAAGAATTTTTTCATTTTAAATGAAATATTAATTGTTTGAGCGGCAAATGTATATCATTTTAGAGTACGCAATACAAAGCCAAAAAATATTTTAGTTAAATTTTACGCTGCTGATTTTCGGTCGAAAAATGCCATTTTTAGAGCCTACTGCTTGGCCGGGTTTGCAGGGATTATACAGGATATAAAATTCCTTTAAAGAATGAGACCTTCCAAAAATGACATTTTTGAAAGTTCTTCTTCTCAAACAATCAAATAACAAAAAGCTAGAGCCGCGCTTTTGAGGCGCTGTAGCTCATGGCTTTTTCAGAAAAGTTTTTTGCGGGTGCAGCCTTGAACCAGTTCTTCACCCGGTTGTAATCCAAATAATAGGAGATCCTAAGGGAAATGCTGTTCACCTGCGGCTCTTCAAAAAGGTTGCTGAAGTTATCGCCAAAATTGATGTGGGAACGCCCCAGGTAACTTTCGGTAGCATTTCGGTAGAGCAGCGTGAGCTGGCTGCCGGGGGCGAACCACCAGGAATAGCGCAGGTCGACATTCCAGCTGTTGTAAGTGGTGTTGTGTTCCTTGGTTGCCGGGCCGTAATAGCTAAGCCCTCCATCCTGCTGCAGCGTGTAAAATTCAGAATAAAAAACTTCAGAATAATAGTGCCTAAAGGCGAGGTTGAGCCCCATCTTGTTGTTGAAAATATAATTTGCGCCCAGGGAGTTGATGACGGTATTGCGGTCTCGCTGCCCCATTAGAATGTCATCATCCAAAAGTGAGACAAAACCTTCCTCTTTGTCTGAAAGCATCAGGTGTGTTTGTAGCCTGAGGTTGAACTTATCTGAAACCCGGTAACGCGGACTAAAGTCTATGATGAGGTTACCGCGGCCACGCTCATCAAATTTGTACCAGTCAATGACAAATTCTGTAGCCAGTTTCTTACGAAAGTCGGTATTGACCCATACCCACTGGTCGTAATAGGTTGGGATCTCCAGGTAGCGCCCTTGAACCCTTGGTTCATAAACATCGTTGGTGCCAAAAGGAGTGGTTTCAAATCCGCCGCCAAAGCTTAGAAAATCTTTAGTGGTAAAGCTGGAGTTGAAATTGAATACGAAGTCACTGTGCAGGTCTGGATCAAGGCGGCGCTCGTGGTTGATGGCAAAATTAAGGGACATGTTGTTCAAAAAACCTTTTGGTTGCAGCAGCCTGTGGAAGAAGCCGCCGTAAAACCTGAGATAATTGTTGCGGCCGGTATAACCCAGGTCATCAATGTCATAATCTTTGGTGCGTATTTCACTTCCCATTTGAAAGCGGTTCTTACCACTTGTTTTTCCAAGGCCCACTTCTGCCTCCAGACCGGCTTTTGTTTCCTCTTCAAACACCCAGCTGCCTTCGGCATGGCCGTAGTAGTTCATGGTGTTTTGTTTGTTGGTGTGGTCCAGGTAAAGGCCGGTCGCGTTAGCGTCTCTAAAATGCCCTTCGCGGGTGGTGTTGGTATTGACCAGGGAAACCGAAGAGTTGTCCCCATAACGCTGGTCGAGCACAAGAATGTTATAGTTGGTAAAGGGCTCGACCAAAGCTTTACGCGTCTCGCCGGTCTGGTTGTTCTTTACTTTGGCATAGGTCTTCTCGGTAATCGCGTTGAAGAAACCAATCCCCAAACCTTTGTCTGTCCTTCCCGAAACTTTTAGCGCGTTGATAAGATCTACTGAATTTGGATATTCAGCGATCTCTTCACTAGCGTTAAGATTAGGTCTACCTGAAGGGGCGCCGCCAATCCTTCGGGAATAGAAGAGGTTTCCCTTGGTGAACAGCTCGATCCCTTCGTTAAAGAAAGGCCGTTGCTCGTCATATTGAGTTTCAAAAGCCGAAAGGTTCAACACAGATTCGTCAAATTTGGTCTGGCCAAAATCGGGCACCAGGATCATGTCCAGGGTAAAAGCGTCATTAATACCGTATTTCAGGTCCATTCCGCCGTTAAAATTTACAGTGGTCTCGCCGTCATAATTGTTCACATAGGAGGAAACATATGGCCGTAGCGAGAGACGGGTAGGGGTTTGGATATTTTCAATGCCATAGATCTCCCCGTCGTAAATGGAAAAAGAACCTTTGCTGTTGTCAACGGGGCTCCAGCTGTAACGGGTGTTGGTACGCTTAAAATTACGCTCCATCTGCAGGCCCCATTCCTGCACCTTTTTCTTCGGAAATCTTAATTCGGAATAAGGGATGAACATTTCGGCCGTCCAGCCTTTGTCGTTGATGTCAACTCCGCTGTACCATACACCGTCCCAGGAGGAATCTTCGTTCCCGTTGGTCATCTTGGCGTCATATTGCACCCCTGCCGCGGTCACGATGAACTGTAGTGTTTGCTGCCTGTCGTTGTAACCGTTAAGGCCTACGAAGAAAAAATCGTCATTCCCGATATCGTCACGTTCTGTAAGCTCTTTCCTGATGTTTTCGGGTTCAGGATCACGCATCTCTATGCCAAAGTAGATCCCGAGGTCATCATAGGTGATACGCACATTTGTTTGAAGACTATCCGGGATTGGGCGAAGATTCACGGGCACCCGTTCCACAAAATCGGTAGCGACAGCGGCATTTTTCCATGCCTCGTCGTTAAGAAGGCCATCGATCTTGGGAGAATTGACCACTCTGGAAATTTCTATTTTTTTACGCGGAATGCTATCGGTTTCCTGGGCAAAGAGAGCACAACTAGCGAACATTAGGAAAACGGCAAATAAGAACTTCATTGATGGGTTTTGTAAAAAGACTGTAAAAAAAGGATTTTGTTGCAGCTGAAGCCAACTTTTTTCAAGAATTTTCTAAAGCTGCTTTTTAAAGAGGGCTTAAAAATGTCATTTTTAGAGGGTTTTTAAGAAAAAGAGAAAAGAAAAAAGAAACCAAAAATGCAATTTTTGACACTTCTCGTATAATATTGCTGAAAGCCTGAGAAGGTTTGGAATTTGGTGCTTGTATTTTGCTAATTTTCTACTTGTAATCCTTTATAAGGGTATTCCACTCCATGGTTTTTAGCGTCCCCACCAGGACGGGGTCGATCTTCTTCACAAGGGGAGAACCTTTAGGGAAACTATAGCTGTAGTAGTCTTTTTTGAGGGTCTTTTGCAACACCTCGAGATCGACGCCCAGGTTATTTTCTTCAATATAATAGTTCAGTATAGGCTGATCATAAACAAAGACCTCGGTTTTGTGGTCTTTTATCTTCTGAAAACCTTCGGCCGCATCTGTCACCTTTTCCGATTCCACTCCATACTGGTCAAGCAGCTCTTGCGCACTGGAACTAGCTACTGTCGTGGTGCTGAAGCGCTCCAGGTCTTCTACCGAGGAGATTTCGTCCTGTATGTTCTGCACCGTAAGCGAAGAGGCGATCCCTGCAGTTAAACTGGAGATCATGATGATGGCCAGGAACATCCAGATGAACCCGATGAACCTGCCGCCAAAGGTACGTGGCGATTTATCTCCATAACCAACCGTCGTCATGGTAACGGCGCTCCACCAGAAGCCCTGAAAAATTCCGCGGTGGCCTTTTTCGAACTCCTCATTGTCACCCCGGCGCTCAAAGAGCCACACCAGCAGGCCGAAAATGAAGATCACGCCGACAAGGATGAGAATGGCCGAAATGAAGTTCCAGCTTAGAATGTTGGTGATATATTTCCACACGGTAGATTCCTTTCTTTTGGCAATGCCGGTGTGTGAAATGAAGTAGGGTTGGGAAAAATCCATTTTTTGCATTCGCTGGTCTGTTACCGTAATGGGATTAATGCTAAGGTCAACCTCTGCATCTTCTACAGCTTGAAGCAGGTCACCCAAAGAATTGTATTCCCTGAATTCGTATTCGGCCTTGAGCTCTTCATTGACCATTTGCCAGGATTTTATGCTAAGCCCTGTATACTGGCCCTGTTCCTTCATGACGAAGGGCTCGGTGGGAGTGATCCCGATAAGAATTTTGTTGCCACTGTCTACAGTACCTTGTGCGACGATAGCCAGATTAAAATTTGCAAAAAGGGCAATTAAAAAGAGAGAATGATACTTTAAAAGACTGTCAAAACTTTTTTTCCGCATAATTTGTTGTTATTATGGATAAAATTAGAAGAAATACCTACGTTTATGAGCGTAGGTAGATTTCTTTAATTTATTTTTTATTCCTTATGGTTTAAAATGCTGTTTTCAAGAGTTTTATTTTATACTTTTGAAAAAGTTTTGTGGAGCACAATGCAATAAAAATAGCAGGAAACAAGACAAAGGGTGAACAAAACCAAAAACATATTTTTTTTGAACATTAAGAAGATAGAATTACGCCCTGTTGTATTTTTTCTGTGTTTTTTATTCCTCAGTCTTAATGTTTATTCTGAAGAAGGTACGGATCCACC